>NZ_CP023407.1:1235000-1543750 GCF_003665435.1 Streptomyces fungicidicus | reverse complement strand
CCGCGGGTGCAGCTGCCCGCCGCCGTGCTGTCGGCGCTGGCGATGGCGCTGTTCGCCTTCGTGGGGACCGAGCCGCGCGCGGTCGCCTACGGCGCGGTGACCGCGGCCGGACTCTTCACTCCGCCCCTGGAGGGCGGCCTGCGCGCCCTGTGGGCCTCCGTGCTGCCCAGGGAGGACCACGTCCACCGGGCGTACGCCATGGACGCCGTGGCCCAGGAGGTGATGTTCACCGTCGGGCCGCTGCTGGTGACGGTGTGCGCGTCGCTGTGGTCGCCGGGGGCCGCACTGGTCGTGCTGAACGCCATCGGCGTGCTGGGCGCCCTCTCCGTGGTCGTCTCCCCGCCGTCACGCGCCTGGCGGTCGGCGCCCCGTGAGGCGCACTGGCTGGGCGCGCTGCGCTCGCGGGGGCTGCTGGCGCTGCTGGCCGCCTTCCTGTGCGTGGGTGTGGCGCTGGGGTCCATCACCGTGGCGGCCGTGGGGTACGCGGACGAGCACGGCGGTGACCAGGTGTACGGCTGGCTGATGGCGGGGATCGGGCTGGGCGCCCTGGTCGGCGGCGCGGTCTACGGGGCGCGCCAGTGGGCCGGTGAGCCCGCGCGGCGACTGCGGGTGCTGGTGGCCCTTCTGGCGGTGTGTTACCTGCCCCTGATGCTGACGCCCGGTGTGGTGGCCATGACGTTGCTCACCGTGGTCGCCGGGGTCTTCCTGGCGCCGGCCATCGCCTGCGCCTTCGTGCTCGTCGACCGGCACGCGCCGCGCGGGACGGTCACCGAGGCGTTCTCCTGGCTCGTGACCACGTTCACCGTCGGCGCCTCGGTCGGAACGGGCCTCACCGGTCCGGTCATCGAGGTGGGCGGGGCGGTGTGGGGGTTCGCGGTGCCGGGCCTCGCAGGCGGCGTGTCGCTGCTGGTTTTGATCGCCACCCGACGGGTAATGGCAGTTCCCGCCGGGAGGGCGGTGGTCGCGGCCCGTTCGGAAAATGATCCAAATCGTGCCGTCGAACCTCGTTTCAGCTCGGGGGATCGGGCGTAATGTTCCCTCATGGACCGCCGCATTTTCGGGCTGGAGAACGAGTACGGCGTCACGTGCACGTTCAGGGGACAGCGCCGCCTGTCGCCTGACGAGGTGGCGCGGTACCTCTTCCGCCGTGTCGTGTCATGGGGCCGCAGCAGCAATGTCTTTCTGCGGAACGGCGCCCGCCTCTATCTCGACGTGGGATCACATCCGGAATACGCAACGCCGGAATGTGACAACGTGACCGAGCTGGTCACCCACGACAAGGCCGGCGAGCGCATTCTCGAAGGACTCCTGGTGGACGCCGAACGACGCCTGCACGAGGAGGGAATCGCGGGCGACGTCTACCTCTTCAAGAACAACACCGACTCCGCGGGCAACTCCTACGGCTGCCACGAGAATTATCTGGTGGCCCGCCACGGCGAGTTCTCGCGGCTCGCGGACATCCTCATCCCGTTCCTGGTGACCAGGCAGCTGCTGTGCGGCGCCGGCAAGGTGCTGCAGACGCCGCGCGGCGCCGTGTACTGCGTCAGCCAGCGGGCCGAGCACATCTGGGAGGGCGTCTCCTCGGCGACGACCCGCTCGCGGCCCATCATCAACACGCGCGACGAGCCGCACGCGGACGCCGAGCGCTACCGCCGGCTGCACGTCATCGTGGGCGACTCCAACATGTCGGAGACGACCATGCTGCTCAAGGTCGGCGCCACCGACCTGGTGCTGCGCATGATCGAGGCGGGCACGGTGATGCGCGACCTGACCCTGGAGAACCCGATCCGGGCGATCCGCGAGGTCAGCCACGACATCACCGGGCGGCGCAAGGTGCGCCTGGCCAGCGGCCGGGAGGCGTCGGCGCTGGAGGTGCAGCGCGAGTACTACGAGAAGGCGCTGGACTTCTGCGAGCGCCGCGGCATCCGCACCGGCACCGTCGAGCAGGTCCTGGAGCTGTGGGGCCGCACGCTGGACGCGATCGAGGCCGAGGACCTCGACCGCATCGGCACCGAGATCGACTGGGTCATGAAGTACAAGCTCCTCGAGCGGTACCGGGCCAAGCACAACATGACCATGTCGCACCCGCGGGTCGCGCAGATAGACCTCGCCTACCACGACATCCACCGCCGGCGGGGTCTCTACTACCTGCTGGAGAAAAAGGGACAAGCGGCCCGGATCTGCAACGACTTGAAGATCTTCGAGGGCAAGTCCGTTCCGCCGCAGACCACCAGGGCCCGGCTGCGCGGCGACTTCATCCGGCGGGCCCAGGAGCAGCGCCGCGACTTCACCGTCGACTGGGTGCACCTCAAGCTCAACGACCAGGCCCAGCGGACGGTGTTGTGCAAGGACCCGTTCCGTTCGGTCGACGAACGCGTGGAGAAGCTGATCGCCGGAATGTGAGAGAGGCGTTCCGCCAGGGGATCCCAAAATTCCCGGAACGTCACACGGGCGCCGTACGTCACACCGTACGGCGCCCTTCTCACGCCGTAGAGTTGCGCGGACGCCAACCCACAAGATCGACGATTACGAGGCCCCCACCGTGCGCCGACGCTCACTTCTCATCGCCGTTCCCGCCGGACTGGTCACCCTCGCCGCGTGCGGGGACGACAAGTCCGACTCGGGCAAGGCCAGCGACAGCGCCTCGCCCTCGGCGCCCCAGACGTCCGCGGCGCCCTCGCCGAAGATCGTCGACGGGCCGTTGCCGGCGATCACGGCCGGCACGAAGTTCGGTGAGAAGCCCACGGTCGCCAAGGGCAGCGGAGACCCCTCCAAGGACCTCGCGGTGAAGACGGTCATCGCGGGCGGCGGCAGGACGATCGCCGAGAACGACTTCATCGTGGCCCACTACCTCGGTCAGGTGTGGAGCACCGCGAAGGTGTTCGACAACTCGTACGACCGCAAGAGCCCGCTGGCCATCCAGCTCGCCCAGGGCAGCATCATCGACGGCTGGCGGTACGCGCTGGCGGGCAAGAAGACCGGCAGCCGCGTCGAGATGGCCGTCCCGCCGACCTGGGGGTACGGCGAGCAGGGCAACCAGCAGGCGGGGATCAAGGGCACCGACACGCTGGTGTTCGTGGTCGACGTGCAGGACACGTTCAACGCCAAGAGCTCCGCCAAGGGCAGCGAGGTGGCCCAGGACAACAAGGACCTGCCCAAGGTCGGCACCAACACCGACGGCAAGGCGCCCTCCATCGAGGTGCCCGACGCGGACGCCCCGAAGAAGCTCGTGTCGAGCTACGTCATCGAGGGCGACGGCGAGAAGGTCGGCGCCGACAACAGCGTCCTGGTGCAGTACAAGGGCGTGCTGTGGGACGGCGGCAAGGAGTTCGACTCCACCTACGCCCGCGGCCAGCTGACGTCGTTCTCGCTCCAGCAGGTCGTCAAGGGCTGGGCGCAGGGGCTCACCGGCAAGAAGGTCGGCAGCCGGGTCCTCATCGTCATCCCCCCGGAGCTGGGTTACGGCGACAACCCGCCGGAGGGCAGCGGCATCAAGAAGGACTCGACGCTGGTCTTCTCGGTGGACATCCTCGCGAAGCTGTGACCGCGTGAGGATGTAAGACTGTGCGTGTTCGCCTTTCCGCAGACAAGCAGGAGCGTTAGACGTGAGCATCGACAAGCCCGAGATCGACTTCCCGGGCGGCGAGCCCCCGGCGGACCTCGAGATCAAGGACATCTGGGAGGGCGAGGGCGAGGTGGCCCAGGCGGGCCAGACCGTCACCGTCCACTACGTCGGTGTCGCCTTCAGCACGGGCGAGGAGTTCGACGCCAGCTGGAACCGTGGCACCCCGTTCCGCTTCCCGCTGGGCGGCGGCCGGGTCATCAAGGGCTGGGACCAGGGCGTGCAGGGCATGAAGGTCGGCGGCCGCCGCCAGCTGACCATCCCCGCGCACCTCGCCTACGGCAACCAGAGCCCCACCCCGGCGATCAAGCCCGGTGAGACCCTGATCTTCGTGGTCGACCTGCTCGGCGTCTGATCCGACCGGAGCCGATCATCCGGGGCCCATGCCTGTCCGGGCGTGGGCCCTCGGCTTTTACCCGGCCACTGCGGGACGGTACGGTCATCGCTCGTAAGCACCATAGGGAGGCGAAGCGGGTCGATGGCCATTGCCAAGGCCGAGCGGCTGATGAATCTGGCGCTGTGTCTGCTCGGGACGCGCCGCCCGCTCAGCAAGCGTGAGCTGCGCGAGTCCATCGAGGCGTACCTTGAAGCGGGCTCGGACGACTCCTTCAACCGGATGTTCGAGCGCGACAAGGACGATCTGCGCGAGCTCGGACTGGTCATCGAGACCGTGGAGAACCTCGACGGCGAGGTCGGCTATCTGGCGCGCCGCGACAGCAACCGGCTGCCGCCCATCACCCTCGACGCCGAGGAGGCCGCCGCGCTCGGGCTCGCCGCCAAGGTGTGGCAGCAGGCCCGGCTCGCCGGAGCGGCCAGCGGCGCCCTGCAGAAGCTGCGCGCGGCCGGGCTGCCCGAGGACGTCGACCCCTACGGGGCCCATGGCGCGCTGGAGCCGCGCATCCCCGTGCACGAGGCCGCGTTCGAGCCGCTGATGCTGGCCTGCCGCGACCGCCGGCCGGTCGTCTTCGACTACCGCAAGGCCAACGCCGCCCAGCCCGGGCAGCGGCACGTCGAACCGTGGGCGCTGGAGTGCTGGCGCGGCCACTGGTACCTGGCCGGCTGGGACCGCGACCGGGGCGCCGAGCGGGTCTTCCGGCTCTCCCGGATCACCGGGAAGGTGCGCTCGCGCAGCGGCCGGTTCACCGTGCCGGTGCCGGACGTCGTCACCGTGCGGGAGACCGTGGCGAGCTGGGCCGGGGAGACCGCCGACCGCTCGGCGCGCATCCGGCTGCGCTCCGACGCCGGCTACCCGCTCCGGGCGAAGGCCACCGCGGTCCGGGAACTCGGCGACGGCTGGGACGAGTTGGAGATTCCGTACGGGCACGGCCTGGATGCCTGGCTGGTGGAGTTCGGACCGGACGTGGTGGTCCTGGAGCCCGCCGAGCTGCGGGCCGACGTGGTGGACCGGCTGCGGGCCGTGGCCAAGGGCTGAGGGGGAGCGGACAAGAACGTGGCAGGCAAAGCGGTCAGGCCCGTGAACGCCATCGACCAGACCCGGCGGATGCTCTCCCTGGTGACGTACCTGCGGGAGCGTCCCGGCGCGCGGATCGAGGACGTGGCGCGCGCCTTCGGCATCACCGAGGACGAGCTGGTCTCGGACCTCGACGTGCTGCCCATGTGCGGCACCAGTTTCCGCGGCGGCGATCTGCTGGACATCGACACCGACGGTGAGCGCATCTGGTGGCACAACCCCGCCGCGCTCGGCGCGGAGGCGGCCGAGCCGCTGCGGCTCGCCGCCGACGAGGCCACCGCGCTGCTGGTCGCCGCCCGCGCCGTGGCCACCCTGCCGGGGCTGCGCGAGAGTGACCGGCAGGCGCTGCTGCGGGCCACCGCCAAGGTGGAGACCGCGGCCGGCGAGGCGGCGGGAGCCAGCTCACGGCTCTCGGTGACCTTCGAGTCCGAGGGCGGCGTCTTCGCGGACGTCGACCGGGCCATCGCCGAACGCCGCAGACTGTGGATCCGCTACTACTCGCCCGCGCGTGACGAGGTCACCGAGCGCGAGATCGACCCGATCCGCCTGGTCAGCGTCGGCCACACCTACGTCGAGGCCTGGTGCCGCCGCTCCGAGGCGCGCCGCACCTTCCGGCTCGACCGGGTCGCCGAGATCCGCATCCTCGACGAGCCGTCCGCGCCGCCCGAGGTCGAGCTGCGGGACCTGTCGGAAGGGCTGGTGCAGCCCGCGGCCGAGGACCCCGAGGTCGTGGTCGAGGTCGGTCCCGGCGGGCGCTGGGTCGCCGAGTACTACCCCCACGACAGCGCCGAGGAACTACCCGAAGGCGGGCTGCGGATCACCCTGCGCACCCCCGACCCGGCCTCGCTCAGACGGCTGGCCCTGCGGCTCGGCCGCGACGGCCGCATCGTCGAGCCGCACGAGCTGGCAGAGAGCGCGCGGCAGGCGGCCCGTGAGGCGCTCGCGGCGTACGACGGAGCGGTGGCGGCCGGATGAGCCGGCCGCACCCGGGGCGGGACGGACAGGACGACAAGGCGGGAGCGAGTGCTTTGAGCGAGTCGGCGACGTCCGGTGCGCGGACCATGACGGCGGCGTCCGCGTTCGCGGGGATGCGAAGCGTGGCCCCGGTGGTGTTCCGGGCGGGCTGCCCGGACTGCCGGGAGCGGTTCGAGCTCGCCGCGAGCGCGCTGCGCCTGGCCATCGGCGCGAGCAGCCGCACCACCTTCTACTCCTTCACCTGCCCCGAGTGCGGGGCGGCCGTCCGCAAGCCGGCGGGGGAGCGGATCGTCGAGCTGCTCACCGGGGGCGGGGTCCGCACCCTGCGGCTGCACTCGACCGTCTAGGCTCACCCTCATGTTCTGGCCGATGTTCGCGGTTGCCATGGGGTTCCTGGGTCTGCTGGTGCTCGGCGTGCTCGCCGTCAGGGTCTTCGTCGAGGCGGAACGGCTCGGCAGACAGGTCACGGACTCGGCCCGCCGCATCGGCCGCGCCGCGGAGGACCTGGAACGAGCGGCGGCCGGCACGGCCCGCTCCGCCGAAGCCCTCTGACCGGCCGCGTCACGCCTGGCGCGGCTTCGCCCTGTCACCGTGCGGGTTCCGGCAGGTACGCTGCTGATCGCGGCCCGGAGACGAGGCCCGGACCGCGGACGGGAGTACGCACGGGGATTGCCTCACGTTCACCCCCGAGCGTTACGATCGCTGACGACACGATCGTTCGGACGTATGTCCGACCGGTCGGACGGCATCCCACCCCCAGCAGCCTCGGTGAGAAGGTAAAGACTTATGTTCGGAAGGCTCGGCGCCCCCGAGATCATTCTCATCCTCGTCGTCATCATCCTGCTGTTCGGCGCGAAGAAGCTTCCCGACATGGCGCGGTCGCTCGGCAAGTCCGCCCGGATCCTCAAGAGCGAGGCCAAGGCGATGAAGGAGGACAAGTCCTCCGCTCCGGCCGACCCGCCGGCGAGCGGCGAGCAGTCCGCGGCGCAGCGCACCATCCAGGCCGCCCCCGGCGACGTGACCAGCTCCCGCCCGGTGACGGAGCCGACGGACACGACCAAGCGCTGACGCAGGGCCGGTGAAATCCGGCCCGCCGCACGAGATGGGAACGTGGGTTGCTGAAGTCTGCCCGCAAGCAGGAGAGGGATCCCGAGGGGCGGATGCCCCTCGCGGAGCACCTTCGTGAGCTCCGCAACCGGCTCGCGAAAGCGCTGCTGGGCATCGTCCTGGTGACGGTCGTCGCGGCCTTCTTCTACAACGACATCATCAACTTCTTCACCGAGCCGGTCCTCAAGTCCGTCGGGTGCAAGCAGTCCTTCGAGGAACTCGCCCGCCTGGACAAGTCGGAGCCGTGCGCGCAGATCACCATCAACGGTCTGCTCACGCCGTTCACGCTGGCGCTGAAGGTCTCCCTCATGGCCGGCGTCGTCCTGGCCTCGCCGGTCTGGCTGTACCAGCTGTGGGCCTTCGTCGCCCCGGGTCTGCACCGGCACGAGCGGAAGTACGCCTACGCGTTCGTCGCGACCGGCTTCCCGCTCTTCCTCGGCGGCGCCTACTTCGCGTACGCGGTGCTGCCGACCACCGCAGAGGTGCTCATCACCTTCACGCCGTTCGGCGTCGACAACCTGCTGCCGCTGGACGACCTGCTCGACCTCGTCACGCGCATGGTGGTCGTCTTCGGCCTCTCCTTCGAGCTGCCGCTGCTGCTGATCATGCTCAACTTCACCGGGGTGCTGAGCGGCAAGCGGATGCTCGGCTGGTGGCGCGGCATGATCATGGGCATCACGCTGTTCGCGGCCATCGCCACGCCGAGCACCGACCCGCTGACGATGATGGCGCTCGCCGGGCCGATCTGGGTCCTGTACTTCGGCGCGGTCGCCGTGGCCCTGCTCAACGACCGCCGCAAGAGCCGCCTGGAGGCCATGGGCCCCGGAGACGACGAGGCGTCCGAGCTGGACCTCACCCCCGACGACATCGATCCGGTGGAGCCCGTGAAGGCCCTGCCCGAGCAGACCACCAGGGACCGGGTCAACGGTTATGACGACGTGACCTGAGGACGGGGCCGCAGCTCATAGGGTCACTCCCGTGACCAGCGAGATCACCCTCTTCGTCAACCCCACCGCGGGCGGCGGCCGGGGCGCCCGCGCGGCGCGCCCGGCCGCCGCCGCGCTGCGGGACGCCGGCTTCTCCGTGCGGACCGTGCTCGGCGACGACCCCCGGGACGCCCTGGACCGGGCGCGCGCCGCCGTCGACGGCGGCACCGGCGCCCTGATCGCCGTCGGCGGTGACGGCATGGCGAACCTCGCCCTGCAGGCCGTCGTCGGCACCGGCACCCCCTTCGGCCTGGTGGCCGCCGGCACCGGCAACGACTTCGCCCGCGCCCTCGGGATGCCGCTGCGGGAACCGGCCGCGGCCGGCCGGATGATCGCCGACGCCCTCAAGTGCGGCCGGGTCCGCGACATCGACCTCGGCAGGATCGGCGACCGCTGGTTCGCCGCCGTGCTCGCCTCCGGCTTCGACTCCCGGGTCAACGACCGCGGCAACCGGATGCGGCTGCCCCTCGGCCGCTTCAAGTACGACCTCGCGACGGTCGCCGAACTCGCCGCCTTCCGCCCCCTGCCGTACCGGATCACCCTCGACGGCGGCGGGGTCCGCGAGGTCGAGGCCACGCTGGTCGCCGTCGGCAACGGGCCGTCGTACGGCGGCGGCATGCGGATATGCCCCGGAGCGGACCTCACCGACGGGCTGTTCGACATCACGGTGGTCGGCGAGTGCAGCCGGGCCACCCTGCTCCGGGTGTTCCCGCGGGTCTACCGGGGGACGCACGTGGACCACCCCGCGGTCACCGTGCTGCGCGCGGCGACCGTGGAGCTGGCCGCCGAGCAGGTCACCGGCTACGCGGACGGCGAGCCGGTGGGGCCGCTGCCGCTGACTGCACGGTGCGTGCCGGGCGCCCTGCGGGTCGTCGGCCCCTGAAGCGGGCGGCCCCGCCGCACGCCGGAACGCTTCCGGATAATGATCGTCCTGTTGTCGGTGCGGCCCGGTACGCTCGAAAGCACGATGACAGAGGATCTCTCACCGGCCGAGCGGTACGCGGCGGCACGCAGGCGCGCCGCGGAGCAGGCCACCGCGCTCGCCTCCTTCCGCGAGATGTACGACTTCGGCCTCGACCCCTTCCAGATCGAGGCCTGCCAGGCCCTCGAGGCGGGGAAGGGAGTGCTGGTGGCCGCGCCCACCGGCTCCGGCAAGACGATCGTGGGCGAGTTCGCCGTCCATCTCGCCCTCCTGCAGGGCAAGAAGTGCTTCTACACGACACCCATCAAGGCGCTGTCGAACCAGAAGTACGCCGACCTGTGCCGCCGCTACGGCACGGACAAGGTCGGCCTGCTGACCGGCGACAACAGCGTCAACTCCGACGCCCCGGTGGTCGTGATGACCACCGAGGTGCTGCGGAACATGCTGTACGCCGGGTCGCAGACCCTGCTCGGCCTCGGCCATGTGGTGATGGACGAGGTGCACTACCTCTCCGACCGCTTCCGCGGCGCCGTCTGGGAGGAAGTGATCATCCACCTCCCGCCGTCCGTGACCCTGGTGTCGCTCTCGGCGACGGTGTCGAACGCGGAGGAGTTCGGCGACTGGCTGGACACCGTCCGCGGCGACACCCAGGTGATCGTCTCCGAGCACCGGCCCGTGCCGCTGTTCCAGCACGTGCTCGCCGGCCGCCGGATATACGACCTGTTCGAGGAGGGCGAGGGCCGGAAGAAGGCCGTCAACCCCGACCTCACGCGGATGGCCCGGCTGGAGGCCGCCCGCCCGTCGTGGGGCGACCGGCGGCGGGGGCGCAACAACATGCGCGAGGCCGACCGGGAGCGCGAGCGCAGACAGCGCTCACGGGTGTGGACGCCGAGCCGGCCCGAGGTCATCGAGCGGCTCGACGCCGAGGGCCTGCTGCCCGCGATCACCTTCATCTTCAGCCGCGCCGCTTGCGAGGCCGCCGTGCAGCAGTGCCTCTTCGCGGGCCTGCGGCTCAACGACGAGGAGGCGCGCGAGCAGGTGCGTTCCCTGGTCGAGGAGCGCACCGCCTCCATCCCGGCCGAGGACCTGCACGTCCTGGGCTACTACGAGTGGCTGGAGGGCCTGGAGCGCGGCATCGCGGCCCATCACGCGGGCATGCTGCCGACGTTCAAGGAGGTCGTCGAGGAACTCTTCGTCCGCGGTCTGGTGAAGGCCGTGTTCGCGACCGAGACCCTCGCCCTGGGCATCAACATGCCCGCCCGCTCGGTGGTCCTGGAGAAGCTCGTCAAGTGGAACGGCGAGCAGCACGCCGACATCACCCCCGGCGAGTACACCCAGCTGACCGGCCGGGCCGGCCGGCGCGGCATCGACGTCGAGGGCCACGCGGTGGTGCTCTGGCAGCGCGCCATGAACCCCGACCACCTGGCGGGGCTGGCCGGCACCCGCACCTATCCGCTGCGGTCCAGCTTCAAGCCGTCGTACAACATGGCGGTCAACCTGGTCGAGCAGTTCGGCCGGCACCGCTCGCGCGAGCTGCTGGAGACCTCCTTCGCGCAGTTCCAGGCGGACAAGTCGGTCGTCGGCATCTCCCGGCAGGTGCAGCGCAACGAGGAGGGCCTGGACGGCTACAAGGCCTCCATGACCTGCCACCTCGGCGACTTCGAGGAGTACGCGCGGCTGCGCCGCGAGCTCAAGGACCGGGAGACCGAGCTGGCCCGCCAGGGCGCGGCGCACCGGCGCGCGGAGGCCGCCGTCGCACTGGAGAAGCTCAAGCCCGGTGACGTCATCCACGTGCCCACCGGAAAGTACGCGGGGCTGGCGCTGGTCCTCGACCCGGGCCTGCCCGCGGGGCGTTCCAACGGGCACCGCGGCTTCGACCACCACGACGGCCCGCGCCCGCTGGTGCTGACCGCCGAACGGCAGGTCAAGCGGCTGGCGTCGATCGACTTCCCGGTGCCCGTCGAGGCGCTGGAGCGGATGCGGATCCCGAAGTCGTTCAACGCGCGCTCCCCGCAGTCCCGCCGGGACCTGGCCTCCGCGCTGCGCACCAAGGCCGGGCACATCACCCCCGAGCGGCACCGCAAGAAGCGCTCCCAGGCGGCCGACGACCGGGAGATCGCCCGGCTGCGCAAGGAGCTCCGGGCGCACCCGTGCCACGGCTGCCAGGACCGCGAGGACCACGCCCGCTGGGCGGAGCGCTACCACCGGCTGCTGCGCGACACCTCGCAGCTGGAGCGGCGCATCGAGGGCCGGACGAACACCATCGCCCGCACCTTCGACCGGATCGTCGCGCTGCTGACCGAGATGGACTATCTGCGCGGCGACGAGGTGACCGAGCACGGCAAGCGGCTGGCGCGGCTGTACGGCGAACTCGACCTGCTGGCCAGCGAATGCCTGCGCGAGGGCGTCTGGGAAGGACTCGCCCCCGCCGAACTCGCCGCCTGCGTCTCGGCGCTGGTGTACGAGGCGCGGGCCGCCGACGACGCGATGGCGCCCAAGCTGCCCTCGGGCAGGGCGAAGGCGGCGCTGGGCGAGATGGTCCGCATCTGGGGCCGGCTGGACGCCCTGGAGGAGGACTTCCGGATCAGCCAGACGGAGGGCGTGGGCCAGCGCGAGCCCGACCTCGGCTTCGCCTGGGCCGCGTACATGTGGGCCTCGGGCAAGGGCCTCGACGAGGTGCTGCGGGAGGCGGAGATGCCGGCCGGCGACTTCGTGCGCTGGTGCAAGCAGGTCATCGACGTGCTCGGTCAGATCGCGGCCGCGGCGCCGTCCGCCGACGGCTCGACGGTCCCCAAGAACGCCCGCAAGGCCGTGGACGGACTGCTGCGCGGAGTGGTCGCCTACTCGTCCGTGGGCTGACCCCCGTTCCGGCCGCGTGAGCCCGGTGCGCCCCGCGCGTGCCGGGCTCACGCGTTCCCGCGCCCGCCTCACTCGTGACGGTGAGTGTTCTTCGTACGCGCGTGCGTCGTTACGGCCCGCGTTCGAACGGAAGCCCAGCGTGTCAAACGACCTGAGCGTACTCCTGCCGCAGAGGCCGTTTCCGGCACTTGCTGAATATGACATCGCGATGATCCCGCCGGACTAGGCTCGCCCGCAGCGCACCGAGTTGGGATGGATTCGTGCGCTTGTTCCCTATGCGCAGCTTTCCCGCTCATCAGTCGATTCGCTTCAGAGGGCTCACATGGCGAGTGTCCAACTTCCCTATGCACGTGTGCTGTTGCTGCCGGCCATAGTGATGGCCGCGGCGACCGGGGCCGCCGTCGCCCTGGTGACGGAGCCCGCCCGGACCGCCGTCGGCGTGTGCGGAGCGGTCGCGACCCTGCTGGTGACCGCCACCGCCGCCGAGGCGGTGCGCCGCGGCCGCGTACTGTGCGAGGCCCGGGCCGGGCACGACCGTCACCGTGCGTATCTGGAGGCCCGGATCGCCGCCCACGACACGGAGACGGACCGGTTCGTCGACCAGGTCGTCCCCGCGGCCCTGGACCACCTGCACAACGGGAACGAACCCGACGAGGTGCTCCGCGACCTGCCCCGGCTCGACCCGGACTGGCACGACCTGCCCGCGTACCAGCTCCGCATGCTGCGGACGATGCTGAAGATCATCGACGACGAGGAGAACCTGCGCGACTCCTCCCAGCGCTCCTTCGTCAGCATCGCCCGACGCGTCCAGGCGATCGTCCACCAGCAGGCCATCGAGCTGCGCGAGATGGAGGAGGACCACGGCCGCAACCCGGAGGTCTTCGACGACCTGCTGCGCATCGACCACGGCACCGCGCTGATCGGCCGCCTCGCCGACTCCATCTCCGTCCTCGGCGGCGGCCGCCCCGGCCGCCAGTGGCCCATGCCCGTCGCGCTCTACAGCGTGCTGCGCGGCGCCATGTCCCGCATCCTCGAGTACCGCCGCATCGACCTGAAGTCGATCGCCAAGGTCAACATCAAGGGCATCTACGTCGAGCCGGTCATCCACGCCGCCGCCGAGATCCTCGACAACGGCACCCGCTACTCGCCGCCGACCAGCAAGGTGAGCGTCACCGCCACGGAGGTGCAGACCGGCGTCGCCATCGAGATCGAGGACGCCGGCGTCAGCCTCGACGAACAGGCCCGCGCCCGGATCGAGGGCCTCCTCGAACAGGCCCAGAAGGGCTCCGACCTCCAGGAGATCGGGGAGAACCCCCGCCTCGGCCTCGCCGTCGTGGGCCGGCTCTGCACCGCGTTCGACATGCGGGTCTCGCTGCGCGCCTCCGCCTACGGCGGCGTCCGCGCCGTCCTCGTCGTGCCCAGCGAGATGCTCACCGACGAGCCCGGCGTCGGCCTCGCCCACGGCATCGGGGCGACCTCCGTGCCCCGCCCGGTCGACGCCCTCCCGGGCCCGGAGCGCGCCCCCAAGAGGCGTCGCCCCACCAGCCCCCGCCTGCCCGACACCGTCTCCGCCGAGGACGACGCCCCCGAGGTCACCGAGTGGACCGCGGGCGGGCTGCCACAACGCCGCAGCCGGGTGAAGACCCCGCTGGAACAGCGGTACGCCGAGCAGGCGGCCGCCGAGCGGGCCGAGCGGGAGGCCAGGGAGCGGGGCGAGGAGTACCACGACATCTGGGCCACGCCCCGGCCCGAGGAGAAGAAGCGGGACGACCGCGAACCCGGGCTGTGGGTCGACGCCTTCTGGGAGGGACTGAAGAAGGACCTCGACCCGGGCGTCCACCCCACCGACTTCACCCGGAACCCGACCGCCTACCTGCATCTCATCAACGAACCGGCCCGCACCGAGGCCGACGACGAGGGGAACCTCAAGTGATCCGGCAACGCGCCAACTTCGACTGGATGCTCAAGGAACTCGCCGACGGCGTACCCGGCGTGGAGATGATCGTGGTGCTCTCCGCCGACGGCCTGCGCATCGCCCGTTACGGCGGCGAGCCGGACGCCGCGGACCGGGTCGCCGCCGCCTGCGCGGGCGTCCAGAGCCTCGCCGGGGCCGTCGCCCAGGAACTCCCGCACGGCGACGGCGAGATGAAGATGGTGCTGATCGAGATCAACGGGGGCTACTTCTATCTGATGGCGGCCGGCGCCAACGCCTACCTCGCGGTGCTCTCCGACATGACCTGCGAACCCGGCCGCATGGGCGGCATGATGCGCGACCTCGTCGTCCGCATCGGCGCCCATCTGACCAGTCCGCCCCGACGGAACGGGCAGACCGTATGACTCCTCCGCGACGCCGGAGGCGCTCCCCCCGGAACGACACCCCGCCGCGACCGGCCGGACCGGCCGGGAAGGAGGGCACGGGCGGCAACCCGGAGCGGCTGTACGTGGTCGCCGGACCCGACGGCGCGCGGGCGGACCTCGACCTCGTCACCCTGATCGTGGCCCGCTCCCCGGACCCCCCGCCGTCCGCCACCCCCGAGCAGGCGGCACTGCTCCGGCTCTGTGCCGCCCCCCTGTCCGTGGCCGAACTGTCGGCCTATCTCAGCCTGCCGTTCAGTGCGGTGACCGCGCTGCTCACCGAGTTGCTGACGGCGGAACTGGTCCAGGCGCGCTCCTCGATCGTCCGCACGGCGCTGCCCGACCGTTCCCTTCTCGAAGCGGTGATGCATGGACTTCAAAGGCTCTGAGACCATCCCCGGCCCCCGTGCCGAGGACCAGTTGCCGCACACGGCGCAGGCCGCGGTGAAGATCGTGATCGTGGGCGGATTCGGGGTCGGCAAGACGACCATGGTCGGCTCGGTCAGCGAGATCAGACCGCTGACCACCGAGGAGACCATGACCCAGGCCGGCATCGGGGTCGACGACGACTTCGGCTCCGCGTCCAAGACGGCCACCACGGTCGCCATGGACTTCGGCCGCATCAGGATCACGGACCAGCTGGTGCTGTACCTGTTCGGCACCCCCGGCCAGGAGCGCTTCTGGTTCCTGTGGAACGGGCTGTTCGAGGGGGCGCTCGGCGCGGTCGTCCTGGTCGACACCCGCCGCCTCGAAGTCAGCTTCGACGTCATGGGGAGGCTGGAGGAGCGCGGTGTGCCGTTCGTCGTCGCGGTCAACTCCTTCCCGGACGCCCCGCGCCACCCCGTCGCCGAACTGCGCGGCGCCCTCGACCTCTCCGAGCGGGTCCCGATCCTCGAGTGCGATGTGCGGCGCCGCGCCTCCAGCCGTGACGTCCTGATGACGCTGACGCGCTTCCTGCATTCGCTCGCCCTGACGGGCCCGACCGCCTGACCACCTCCCCGGAGCGACCACTGTGACCCCTGAACCGAACGCCCCGACCGGCACGGACGCCCCCCGGACCGGCCCGCCCCCCGGCTGCCCCGCGCACCGTACGGGCCCCGGCGGGCCGAGCCGGCTGCACGAGTCCGGGGACCTGAAGAAGCTCTACGAGGAACTGCGGGCCGAGTACGGACCGGTGGCCCCCGTGCTGATCCACGACGACGTGCCGCTGTGGGTGGTGCTCGGCCACGCCGAGAGCCAGCAACTGGTGCGCAGCCCCGCGCGGTTCTGCAAGGACAGCCGCATCTGGTCCGCGCTCGAGGAGGGCCTGGTCAAGCCCGACCATCCGCTGATGCCGCACATCGCCTGGCAGCCGATGTGCGCCCATGCCGAGGGCGACGAGCACCGGCGGCTGCGCGGCGCGATCGACGCCGCCGTCGCGGCCACCGACTTCCGGAGCCTGCGCCGGCACGTCAACCGCAGCGTCCAGCGCGTCGTCAACCGGTTCTGCGAGGCGGGCGAGGCCGACCTGGTGGGCCAGTACGCCGAGCACCTGCCGATGGCCGTGATGTGCCACGTCCTCGGCATGCCCGACGAGTACAACGACCGGATGGTCGAGGCCGCCCGCGACATGATCAGGGGCACCGAGACGGCCATCGCCAGCAACGCCTACGTCATGGGGGCCCTGGAGCGCCTCACCGCGCGCCGCCGGGCCGAGCCGGGCAACGACTTCGCCGGCCACCTCGTCGCACACCCGGCCGGGCTGACCGACGACGAGGTCAGCCAGCACCTCAGAGTGGTGCTGATCGCCTCCTACGAGGCCACCGCCAACCTCCTCGCCAATGTGCTGCGCCAGGTGCTGGTCGACCCGCGCTTCCGCTCCCAGCTCAACGGCGGCCAGATGACCGTGCCCCAGGCGGTGGAGCAACTGCTCTGGGACGAGCCGCCGTTCAGCACCATCTTCGCCTACTTCGCCAAGCAGGAGACGGAGCTCGGCGGCCGGCGCATCCGCAAGGGCGACGGGCTGCTGTTCGCGCCCGCCCCGGCCAACGTCGACCCGCGCGTGCGCCCCGACCCGGCCGCCGACATGCGGGGCAACCGCTCCCACCTCGCCTTCGGCGGCGGCCCGCACGAGTGCCCCGGCCAGGACATCGGCCGCACCATGGCCGAAGTCGGCGTCGACGCCCTGCTCATGCGGCTGCCCGACGTGGAACTGAGCATCAGCGAGGACGAGTTGACCTTCACCGAGTCCATCGCCTCCCGGCATCTCGTGAGGCTTCCCGTCCACTTCAGGCCCCGCCCGCAGCAGGACGTCCTCCAGAAGCCCAGCCACGAGAACGACGCCTCACCGCGCCGGAACCGGCACACTGCCCCGCCGAACCCCACGCCCCCGCCCGTGCAGCCGGTGCCGGCGCCCCCACCGGTGACGGAACCCGCCCCGCCGCTCAACGCCTGGCAGCGCTTCCTGCGCTGGTGGCGCGGCTACTGACCGGCGGCCCAGTCCTCGTATGACGCCCAGGCCGCGAGCGCCCGCCCGCTGCTGAACCGGTGCTCCGCTCCCGTCACCGGGTCGGTGAACTCCAGTGTCCGCGCGAGCAGTTGCAGCGGACGCCGGAAGTCACCGGCTGGACCGGGCCCGGTCACCTTGGGATACAGCGGATCGCCCAGGATCGGCACGCCCAGGCTGTTCATGTGCACCCGCAGCTGATGGGTCTGCCCGGTGCCCGGCACCAGCCGGTACCGGGCGAGACCGTCCGAGCGGCGCTCAGCGATCTCCACACGGGTCAGCGCGTTCGGCTCGCCCTCGACCTCCCGTGCGGTCAGCACCCCGCGCTCCTTCACGATCCTGCTGCGCATGGTCCGGGGCAGGACCAGCTCCGGGTCGTACGGGGCGACGGCCTCGTACTCCTTGCGCACCAGCCGGTCGCGGAACAGCGTCTGGTACGCGCCGCGCTCCCCGGGCCGCACCGTGAACAGGACCAGACCCGCGGTGAGCCGGTCCAGCCGGTGCGCGGCGCCGAGCTCCGGGATGTCCAGCTCCCGGCGGAGCCGGGCGAGCGCGGTCTGGGTGACATGGCTGCCGCGCGGGGTGGTGGCCAGGAAGTGCGGCTTGTCGGCCACGACGATGTGCTCGTCCCGGTGGACCACCTCCAGCGGGAACGGCACCGGGACCTCGGTCGGCAGCTCCCGGTGGAACCACACGAACATTCCGGGCTCGTACGGTGTCTCCGCCGGTACGGCCCGGCCGTCCGCCCCGACGATCAGCCCCTCGGCGAACATGCCGTCCACGACGCCGGGGCCGGCCGAGAGCCGCAGCACCAGGTGGTCCCGCACGGTGGCCCCCTGCCCGCCGGCGGGCAGCCGCACCCGTACCGGGTCCACTCCGTCGCGCTGTGGCAGGGGAGAGGGCGGAAGGGGCCGTCTGCGTCTCACACCGGGCAAGGGTACGGGCCGCTCAGCCCTGGTCGCCGCCCCGCTCGTCGGGTCCGGCCTCCGCCGCGCGTCTCACCTCCGCCTCGATCTCGAGGAGCGGTCTGCCCTCGGTCCGGGCGTACTCGGTGACCGCGAGGCGGACGTCGCGGGCGAGGTCCCGCCAGGCGCGCCGGGCGGTCTCCCAGGTGGTGGTCTGGTGCTCGCTCCACTTGGTCCTGGTGGGGGCGCCGTAGGTGTCTCGCAGTTGCCGTACTCGCGCGTGTGCCTCGTCGGCGGCGCGCTGTTTGGCCACGAGTTCGTCGAAGGTGTGTGCCACGCGGCCGGATCATGGGGGAGTGCGGTGGGGCTTTGCGCCCGCCACGCCGTGGTGCCCGTGGGGACGGCGTGGGGTTCCCTCGTCCGGCGGACGTGGCGGTGCTGCTGTGCTGGGCGCACCGGCGGGGTGGTGACTCGGTCCCGGGTCCGCCGGTTGCCCGGGGCGGGTCCGCGTGGCCCGGCGCCGCACCGGTACCCGGCGGTGGGGTGGGCCGGGGGGTGTTGCGCAGCCCGGCGCTCACGGGGCGCCGTCGCGCCCACCCGTGCCGCCCTGCGGCACGACTGCCCGCGGAGTGCGGCGGGTGCGGCGGGTAGCCGCGGAGAGCGGCGGATGGCCGCGGGGAGCGGCGGGTGCGGCGGATGGCCGCGGGGAGCGGCGGGTGTGGTGCCTGCGGAGACGGGCTGGTGTGGCGGGTGTCTGCGGAGGCGGCGGAGATGGCGGGAGCGGTGGGTTCGGGGGATTGCTGCCGACGGCGGGGAGGGGACGGGGCGGGGGTGGTCGCCCGCAGTGGCTGGCGCGTCCGCGCCTCCGACGTATTCCAGCGGGGGCAGTCGCGCCAGTCCGAGGACGGCCACCCCCGACCCGGCCCCGCCCCACCCACCCACCGCGGCTCAGGACGAGGCGGCCCCCGCGCCTTCCTGCTCCGCCTCGACCCGTGCGTTCCAGTCCTGCTTGGAGGCCTGCCAGCCGTCCTCGTTGTGGCCGAGCCGCCAGTACCCCGAGATCGACAGGTCCTCCCGCGGAATGCCGCGCTCGACCCGCAGCAGAGCGCGCAGCTCCTTCACGAAATGGGCCTCGCCGTGCACGAAAGCGTGCACCCGCCCCTCCGGGAACGCGAGCCCCCGGACCGCCTCCACCAGAGCCTCCCCGACCGGCCGGCCCCCCCGGTGCAGCCAGCGGACCTCCACGTCGGAGTCGATCTTCTGCTCCTCCTCCGGACCGGAGATCTCCACGAAGGCGAACGCCCGCGCCCCCGCCGGCAGCGCCTCCAGCGACCGGGCGATAGCGGGCAGCGCGCTCTCGTCACCGGCGAGCAGATGCCAGTCGGCGGCCGGATCGGGCGCGTAGGCGCCGCCAGGCCCGATGAACCGGACGACCTCGCCCGGCCGGACGTTCACCGCCCAGGGACCGGCCAGCCCCTCGTCGCCGTGGACCACGAAGTCGAGCGTCAGCTCGCGGTGCGCGGCGTCCCAGTGGCGCACCGTGTACGTCCGGGTCACCGGCCACTGCGCGCGCGGCAGCTCCGCCCGGACGCGCTGCAGATCGAACGGCTCCGGATACGTCGCCCCGGGCACCGGGAACAGCAGCTTGACGTAGTGATCGGTGCAGGTGTCCGCCGAGAAGTCGGAGAGCCCCTCACCGCCGAGCACGACACGCTGCATGTGCGGGGTCAGCCGCTCGGTGCGGACGACCTCGGCGGTGTGCGGAGCGCGCGAAGCGCGTGCCGGTCGCTCTGCCATGAGGAGCCTCCCAGATGTCACAGTTAGGGTTGCCTAAGTTAGCACCTGTGTCCTGGTCCGCGAATCACACCGAGAGCGTCGTCAGCAACCGCTGCAGCGAACCGCCCAGCCCCCAGCGCTCCCCGAGCGACTCCACTCCCGCCGGGTCGCGCGGCTCGCGCGGCAGCGCCGTGCCGACGTCCGGCAGCGGCACGTCGTCCGCGACCCGGACGACCTTCGGGGCGACCGCGAGGTACGGCCGGGCCTCGTCCAGGCGCTTCCGCTGCGACGGGGTGAGCTTGGCCTGCCGGTCGTCCACGGCCGCCAGGATCCCGGCCAGGTCGCCGAACTCGGCCAGCAGCTTGGCCGCCGTCTTCTCCCCGATGCCCGGCACGCCCGGCAGGCCGTCGCTCGGGTCACCGCGCAGCAGTGCCAGGTCCGCGTACCCCTTGCCGTCCACCCCATACTTCTCGCGCAGCACCGCCTCGTCGGTGATCTGGAGCGTGCCGACGCCCTTCAGCGGATACAGCACCCGCACCCCCCGCGCGTCGTCCACCAGCTGGTACAGATCGCGGTCGCCGGTGACGATGTCGACCGGCCCCGCCGCCCGGGCGGTGAACGTGCCGATCACGTCGTCCGCCTCGTACCCGGCGACCCCCACGCGCGCGATGCCCACCGCGTCCAGCACGCTCTCGATGACCGGCACCTGCGGCGACAGCGTGTCCGGCACCTCCTCCTCGTCCGGGCCCGCCGCACGCTCCTCGGCGACGCGGTGCGCCTTGTAGGAGGGGATCAGCTCCACCCGCCACCCCGGCCGCCAGTCGGCGTCCATGCAGGCCACCAGCTGGTCCGGCCGGTGGTCCTTGACCAGGCGGTCGATGAAGTCCAGCAGCCCGCGCACGGCGTTCACCGGTGTGCCGTCGGGCGCTCTGACCGACTCGGGGACGCCGAAGTAGGCGCGGAAATACAGGGAAGCGGTGTCGAGGAGCATCAGTCGTCCGGTCACGACCGCATCATGCCGCACCCCACCGACAACACCCCGCCGTCACGCCCACCAACCGCACCTACCAACCGCACCCACCAACCGCACCCCACCCACACTCCCCGATGCCCTCACTGCAACGAGTTGCGCCCTGCGCGACCACTGTGAGCCGTCGCACGAACGTGTTTGCGCCATACGAAACCGGGGAGGCGCGCCCCCGGAGCGATGCCGGTTACAGATTCAACTGTTTTGGGCCGCGTGAGCCGCCCGCCGCGCATCGCTCCTGCCATTGCCGTCGAGACAAGAGGTACGCGTGTCATCCAGGCTTGAGGCCGAGCACCTGTTCAAGGTGTTCGGCAGACGACCGGACCAGGCGGTCGAGAGACTGCGCCAGAAGGAAGCCGACCGGGAGGAGCTGCGCGCCGACGGCGTCACCGCCGCCGTCATCGATGCCACGTTCAGCGTGGAGCCGGGCGAGATCTTCGTCGTCATGGGCCTGTCCGGCTCAGGCAAGTCCACCCTGCTGCGGATGCTGAACGGCCTGCTGGAGCCCACCGCCGGGCACGTGCGCTTCGACGGCGAGGACCTGACCGCGCTGCCCGACCGGGAGCTGCGCCGGGTCCGCTCCCGGAAGATCAGCATGGTGTTCCAGCACTTCGCGCTGTTCCCGCACCGCAGCGTCCGCGACAACGCTGCCTACGGTCTTGAAGTGCAGGGCGTGCCCCGCGCCGAGCGCGAACGCCGCGCCGACGAGGCGCTCGCCCTGTGCGGCCTGGCCGGCTGGGAGAAGTCGTGGCCCGACGAGCTGTCGGGCGGCATGCAGCAGCGCGTCGGCCTCGCCCGCGCGCTCGCCACCGACGCGGACCTGCTGCTGATGGACGAGTCCTTCAGCGCCCTCGACCCGCTGATCCGCCGCGACATGCAGGACCAGCTGATCGAACTGCAGAAGAAGCTGAAGAAGACCATCGTCTTCATCACCCACGACCTCAACGAGGCCATGCGCCTCGGCGACCGCATCGCGGTGATGCGCGACGGCCGGATCGTGCAGATCGGCACCGCGCAGGACATCCTGATCCGGCCCGCCAACGACTACGTCGCCTCCTTCACCCAGGACGTCGACCGCTCCCGTGTGCTGACCGCCGGGTCCGTGATGGACTCCGAGGTGCGCGGCGACGAGGCGGACTGCGGCTGCGAGACCGCGACGCCGCGGACGCCGTTCACCGACCTGTGCGCGATCAGCGCCCGGGTGCCGCACCCCGTGGCGGTGCTCGACAAGGACGGCGCGCTCGTCGGCGTCGTCCCGCGCCAGCGCCTCGTCGGGTTCCTCGGCGACGAGGAGGCCGACCCGGGGGTCTGCGACACCCCGCGGGACAAGGGCGGCGAGAAGGTGATGGCCCGTGCCTAGGATTCCGCTCGGAGACTGGGTCAACAGCGCCGTCGACTGGCTGCTCGCCAACGTCACCTGGCTGTTCGACTTCTTCAAGGCCGTCTTCACCGGCGCCTACGACGGTGTCAACGCCGTCCTCCAGGCGCCCGAACCGCTGCTGCTCGCCGGCATCTTCGCGGTGATCGCCTTCTGGCTGCGCGGCACCTTCGCCGGTGTGCTCACCTTCGGAGGCTTCGCCTTCCTGGACTCCCTCGAACTGTGGGAGGACTCGATGGTGACGCTGGCACTGGTCATCGTCGCCACCGTGATCGCGCTGGTCATATCGGTGCCGGTGGGCATCTGGGCGGCGCGCTCGGACCGGGTCAGCGCATTCGTCCGGCCGATCCTGGACTTCATGCAGACGCTGCCCGCGATGATCTACCTCATCCCGGCGATCCTGTTCTTCGGTACCGGCCCCGCGCCGGGCATCGTCGCCACCCTGATCTTCGCGCTCGCCCCGGGCGTGCGCATGACCGAGCTGGGCATCCGCCAGGTCGACAAGGAACTGGTCGAGGCCGCGGAGGCCTTCGGCACCACCCCCCGCAACACCCTGCTCCGGGTGCAGCTGCCGCTGGCGCTGCCCACGGTGATGGCGGGCGTCAACCAGGTCATCATGCTCGGCCTGTCCATGGCCGCGATCGCCGGCATGGTCGGCACCGGCGGACTCGGCGGCGCGGTCATCGAGTCCATCGGCCAGCTCAACATCGGACTGGGCTCCGAGGCGGGTCTCGCCATCGTCATCCTGGCGATCTACCTGGACCGCATGACCAGCGCCCTGGGCACCCAGGTCTCCCCGCTCGGCCGTCGCGCCGCCGCCAAGGCGCGCGCCGGCCAGGGGCTGAAGATCTGGTCCTATCGGCCCCGCCCGCAGGTCGCGGTGGTCGGTGTCGTCGTCCTCGCCCTGGTCGCCGGCGGCATGAGCATGTTCGGCGGCGCCGGTGACTCCGGCAACGCCACCGCGGACGGCAAGAATGTCGGCAACGGCAAGAAGATCACCATCGGTTACATCCCCTGGGACGAGGGCGTCGCCTCCACCTTCCTGTGGAAGGAGATCCTCGAGCAGCGCGGCTTCGAGGTCGAGGCCAAGCAGTTCGAGGCGGGCCCGCTCTACACCGCCCTCGCGCAGGGCAACATCGACTTCCAGACCGACTCCTGGCTGCCCACCACCCACGAGGCGTACTGGAAGAAGTACGGCAAGCAGCTCGAGGACCTCGGCTCCTGGTACGGCGAGACGTCGCTGGAGCTGACCGTCCCGTCGTACATGAAGGACGTCAACTCCCTCGAGGACCTCAAGGGCAAGGCGTCCACCTTCGACGGGAAGATCACCGGCATCGAGTCCAGCGCCGGCATGATGGGCCTGCTGAAGAGCAAGGTCCTCAAGGAGTACGGCCTCGACAAGGAGTACAAGGTCGTCGACAGCTCCACGCCGGCGATGCTGGCCGAGCTCAAGCGGGCCTACAGCAAGAAGGAACCGGTCGTCGTCACGCTGTGGTCGCCGCACTGGGCGTACAGCGACTACGACCTGAAGAAGCTGAAGGACCCCAAGGGCACCTGGGGCAAGGGCGACGGCGTGCACACGCTGTCCCGCAAGGGCTTCACCGGTGACAACCCCACCGTGGCCAAGTGGCTGAAGGACTTCTCGATGACCGAGAAGCAACTCACCAGCCTGGAGGCCGAGATCAACAAGGCCGGCAAGGGCCGCCAGCAGGACGCCGTCCGTGCCTGGATGAAGGACAACCCGGGCGTCGCCGACAAGTTGGCCCCGGTGGGCTCCGGCTCCGGCGACACCCCCGCCGAGGCGGAGCGGGCGCTGGACGTGGCCTGGTTCCCGTGGGAGGAGGACGTGGCCGTCACCTACCTGTGGAAGAACGTCCTCGAGCGGCGCGGCTACAAGATGAACCTCAAGCAGATGGACGTCGGCCCGGTCTACACCGGCCTCGCCTCCGGGGACCTCGACCTCAACTTCGACGCCTGGCTGCCGTACGCGCAGAAGAACTACTGGGACAAGAGCAAGGACAAGCTCACCGACCTGGGCACCTGGTACGAGCCCACCTCGCTGGAGATCGCCGTTCCCTCGTACGTCAAGGACGTCAAGTCCCTGGCGGACCTCAAGGGCAAGGCCGACCTCTTCAAGGGGCGGATCATCGGCATCGAGCCGGGCACCGGTGAGATGCAGCTGCTCAAGAACGAGGTCCTGCCCGGCTACGGCCTGGAGGACGAGTACAAGGTCGTCGACGGCTCCACGCCGGCGATGCTGGCCGAGCTCAAGCGCGCCTACGCCAAGAAGGAGCCCATCGCCGTCACGCTGTGGTCGCCGCACTGGGCGTACAGCGACTACGAGCTGACGAAGCTGAAGGACCCGAAGAAGGCCTTCGGCGAGGGCAACACGATCCGCACCATCGCGAGCAAGAAGTTCCCGGAGCAGTATCCGCAGCTCACCGAGTGGATCAAGGACTTCCGGATGAGCGAGGACGAGCTCGGCACGCTGGAGGCCGAGATCAAGGACCGCGGCCAGGGCCACGAGGAGGAGGCGGTCGCGGCCTGGCTGAAGGAGCACCCGGACATGGTGGAGCGGATGACCCCGCAGTAACCGCCGTACCGGCCGCCCCCGAGGGGCGGGCCCGGACCCGCACCTGACGGCGCGGCCGGGCCCGCCCCTCGGTCATGTCCACAGCCCGCCGGGAACACGGTCGGAATCCGGACAACCACGCAGCGCTATGCCCTCCCCGGACCTCCCCGTGACCTTCCGCTCGGACGGGTGAACAATGGCGGAAGCACCCTTTGTCGCGCACCGGGCGAACCGAGGGACCCGCCGGTCGGCCGGCGCGAACCGTGGGGTTGGCGCCGCCGGCGTGTGACGGCGTCGTGGCAGGCGCCTGAAACGGTTTGCCGAACATGCGTAGGGTGCAGACAACTCACCGGAGGGAGTGCGCCGGAGCAGCGGCGCACGGGGTGCGGGACGATCGGCGGAGGAGGGAGCCGGAGCGATGGGCGACCACAAGGAACAGCCCCTGCGGGTGGGCGCGGCCGTGCGTCGGCGACGTCGTGCGCTGGACCTCACCCTCGCCGTCGTGGCCGAGCGCAGCGGCCTGTCGGTCCCGTTCCTGAGCCAGATCGAGAACGAGCGGGCGCGTCCGAGCCAGACCTCCCTGGAGAAGGTCGCCGACGCGCTGCGCACCACCGCCGTGGAGCTCCTCGCCGCCGCAGACCCGGCGTGCAGCGTGGACGTGGTCCGGGCCGGGGACGCCGGGAACTGGGCCGAAGCGGGCGCGCGTTCCCTGGTGCGCGGTCACCACCAGATGCACGCCTCCGAGTTCACCGGCGACCATGACGCCGGTCGTGAACTCCAGTTCCGCAACGACCAGTTGATGTACGTGGCGGACGGCGCCGTGGAGATCGAGGCGGAGGGCCGCGCGTACCGTCTCGGCCGCGGCGACACCCTGTACCTCACCGGGGGAGTACGGCACCGCTGGCGGGCCACGGTCCCGGAGACCCGGCTGCTGGTCGTCGCCGTCGCCGAGCACATCGAGGCGGTGCGGGACAAGCCGCGCCGATGAGTCCCCTCCGGATCGTCTCCCTCGTCCCGTCGCTGACGGAGGCCGTGGCGCTCTCCGCGCCCGGCTCCCTGGCCGGCGCCACCGACTGGTGCACGCACCCGGCCGGGCTGGACGTCGTCCGCGTCGGCGGCACCAAGAACCCGGAGGTGGACCGGATCGTCGCCCTCGCCCCCGATCTGGTGATCGCCAACGAGGAGGAGAACCGCGAGCCCGACCTTGCGGCACTGCGTACGGCCGGTCTGGACGTGCTGGTGACCGAGGTGCGGACACTTCCCGGGGCCTTCCGCGAACTGGACCGGGTGCTCACGGCGTGCGGGGCGCGCTCCCGCCCCCGCTGGCTGGACGAGGCCGAGGAGTCCTGGGCGGCGCCGCCCGCGCCCCCGGAGCGCAGGACGGCGGTCGTGCCCGTCTGGCGGCGTCCCTGGATGGTGCTGGGCCGGGACACCTTCGCGGGCGACCTGCTGTCCCGCCTCGGCGTCGACCACCTCTACGCGGCCCACCCGGAGCGCTATCCGCGCGTCCCGCTCGACGACCTGCGGGCCGCCGCCCCCGACCTCGTCGTCCTCCCCGACGAGCCGTACCGCTTCACCGCCGACGACGGGCCGGAGGCCTTCCCCGGACTGCCCTGCGCGCTCGTCGACGGCCGGCACCTCACCTGGTACGGGCCGTCGCTGGCCGGGGCCCCGGCAGTGCTGGGGCGGGCCCTGCGGGCAGCGCGCCGCTGAACAGGCCGCGCGCGGTGTGCCAGGCGGCGGTGGCCCAGGCGCCGGCCAGCACGGCGTACAGGGCGAACGTCAGCACGTCGTAGGCGAGCAGCCCGGTGCGCGCGGCGAGCGCCGCGGCCCCGGTGACACAGGTGCCGACCGGGAACGTGAACGACCACCACGTCATCGCGAAGCGCATGCCCCGCCGGCGGGCCCGAACGACATGGGCGGCGGCGAGGCAGAGCCACAGCAGCGCGAAGCCCATGACGGGCACCCCGTACAGCACGGCGAGCACCCCGAACCCCGCGTCGTACGGCGCCGGCACGACCCCCGGGGCGACGTCCGCGAAGGCGCCGGCGGCGGTGGTGGACTGGCCGAGCGGCCCGAGCACCAGGAACAGCGTCGGGGTGAGCGCGAGGGGCAGCGGGCCTCCGGTCATCAGCCGGCCGAAGACCAGGGGCAGCGTCACCAGGGTGGCGATCAGGCTGAGCCCGAACATCGCGAAGCAGGCGAGCAGCAGGGTGGCGCGCGGCTGCCCGGCCGGGAGGTACGGCACCAGGTGCGGCCCGAGCGCGGCGGACACCATGGGCGCGACCAGCGGCAGCAGCCAGACCGGTGTCGCCTGCTCCGCCGTCACCCGGTGGCGTACCGCCATGAGGTACGGGACGGCCACGGCGGCGGCCAGCCCCACGGCCGTACCGGCGGTGAACAGCACGGCGTCGAGGACCACGGCGGCGCGCAGCCCGGTCCAGTCCCGCCCGAGGCTCAGCGCGCCGCCGCCGACGGCCAGCAGCGCCATGGAGAGGCAGCCGTAGAAGGGAGCCATGGCGGGGTCGAGGAGGTGGGCGCGGGCCCGGTCGCGGTGGTGGGCCCAGTGCAGGGCGCGGGCGGCGAGCAGGACCAGCAGGAGGACGAGGGACAGCGCCCACACGCCGGTGAGCGCGGGACGCAGACCGGGCGCCCGCACGGGGAGCACGGCGCCCGCGCCGGCCACGATGGCGGTGCCCATGACGCAGGCGTACCAGTTCGGCCCGAGGTGACGGACGGCGGCGGCACGCGGGGGCCGTGCGACGGCACGGGGGAGGGGCGGTACGGGGGGCGGGGGACGGGTCGCGGTGGCCATGGTCACACGGTCCCGCGGGGCCTGCGCCGGCACCAGGGAGCACCCTTCTATGGCGGCATAAGCTGGGCTTATGAGCACAACGGACGACCACGACCGTCCGGGGCACCGCCCCGTGAGCCCCGGGTCCCTGGCGCACCGGGTGCCGGACCTCGGGGCGCTGGAACTGCTGCTGGCGGTGGCACGGCTCGGGAGCCTGGGCGGGGCGGCGCGGGAGGTGGGCATCACCCAGCCCGCCGCCAGCAGCAGGATCCGGTCGATGGAACGGCAGCTCGGCGTGGCCCTGGTCGACCGGTCGCCCAGGGGGTCCCGGCTGACCGACGCGGGCGCGCTGGTCACCGACTGGGCGCGGCGGATCGTGGAGGCCGCGGAGGCCTTCGACGTGGGGGCGCAGGCGCTGCGCGACCGCAGGGACTCACGGCTTCGGGTTGCGGCGAGCATGACGATCGCCGAGTACCTGCTGCCGGGCTGGCTGCTCGCGCTGCGTGCGGAGCGGCCGGACACGGCGGTGTCGCTGCTCGCGGGGAACTCGGCGGCGGTGGCGGAGCGGCTGCTGACGGGGGAGGCGGACGTGGGGTTCGTGGAGGGGCTTACGGTGCCGGGCGGGCTGGACTCCGCGGTGATCGCCCATGACCGGCTGATCGTGGTGACCGCGCCGTCGCACGCCTGGGCCCGGCGGCGGCGTCCACTGGCCGCCGGGGAGCTGGCGAGCACGCCGCTGATCCTGCGGGAGGAGGGGTCGGGGACGCGGCAGGTGCTGGACGCGGCGCTCGGGGGGCTGGCCCGGCCGCTGATCGAGCTGTCGTCGACGATCGCGGTGAAGGCGGCGGCGGTGGGCGGGGCGGGGCCCGCGGTGCTCAGTGAGCTGGCGGTGGGGGAGGAGCTGGCGATGCGGCGGCTGGTCGTGATTCCCGTGAACGGGGTCGCCCTGACGCGTGATCTGCGAGCGGTGTGGCCCACGGGGCACCGGCCCACGGGGCCGGCCCGGGATCTTCTGACCCTGACGCGGGGGTGAGCCGGTGCGGCACGACGGCCCGCGGAGGGCGGAGGGAGCGGTGGGTGGGGGTCAGGTGGCTGCAATCAGGGATTGGAGGAGGCGGGGGTCGTCGTCCATTTCCGGGTGCCATTGGACGCCCAGGGTCCAGCCGGGCGGCCCGGGGAGTTCGATCGCCTCCACCGTGCCGTCCTCCGCGTACGCCGACGGGATGAGGCCGGCGCCGAGGCGGTCCACCGCCTGGTGGTGGTAGGTCGGCACGGAGATCTGCTCCGGGACGGCGGCGTCGTACAGCGTGCCGGGGACCGGCTTGACCGGGTGCCGGCCGAAGACGCCCGGGGTCTCCGCGTGGCCGTCGATGTGCTGGACCAGCGTGCCGCCCAGGGCGACGTTCAGCAGCTGCATGCCCCGGCAGATCCCCAGGAGGGGGACACCCCGGTCCAGGGCCGCCCGGATGAGGGCGAGTTCCCAGGCGTCCCGTGCCCGTGCGGGCGGCCCGGTGCGCGGGCCGGGCTCGGCGCCGTAGTGGACGGGCTCCACGTCCGGGCCGCCCGCGATCACCAGTCCGTCGAGCCGGGCCACGGCCGCCGCGGCCACCTCCGGCGCGTCCGGCGGGAGCAGCGCGGCCAGTCCGCCCGCCCGCCGCACCAGCCGCGGATAGCCGGCCGGCAGCAGCACGGCGTCCAGCTGCCACACGCCCCAGCGCACACCGGGTTCCGCGTACGTGCTGATGCCGATGAGTGGTCCGGCCGTCATGCCCTTCACCTTTCCCGTGCCTCAGTCCCGTGACAACTCAGCCTCGGCCGCCGCCAGCGCCGCGAACTCCTCCTCCGGCGCCCTCGCCACCAGACGCCTGCGGCTGTACAGCCCGAAGTACGCCACCGCCACGATGTACACGGCCAGCGCGATCAGCGCCGCCGTCACGTCCACCAGGAACGTCGCCACCAGCGCCGCGCAGGCCAGCACCAGGGCCACCGACGAGGTGAGCACGCCACCCGGCGTGCGGTAGGGCCGCGGCAGCTCCGGCTCCCGGCGGCGCAGCACGATGTGCGAGAGGGACATCAGCGCGTACGAGATCGTCGCGCCGAAGACGGCGATGTTCAGCATGCGCGCGCCGTTGCCCGTGCCGGCGGCCAGCGCGAAGCCGATCGCGCCCGGCACCAGCAGCCCGAGGTAGGGAGCCCTGCGGCGGCTGGTGAGGGAGAGGAACTTCGGCAGATAGCCCGCGCGGGACAGCGCGAACAGCTGGCGCGAACCGGCGTAGATCAGCGAGAAGAACGACGCGACCAGCCCCGCAAGACCCGCGTAGTTCACGATCCGGCTGAGCCCCGTCGCCTCGCCGTCCGGCTGGAGCGCCTCCACCAGCGGGTTGCCCGCGTCCTGGACCGCGGCCGAACCGCGCGCCCCGGCCGCCGCGAAGAAGGTCACCACGGCCAGCACCACCAGGATGCCCATGGACCAGCGGATCGCCCTCGGCAGCGTGCGGGCCGGTTCCCTGGTCTCCTCGGCGGCCAGCGGTACGCCCTCCACCCCCAGGAAGAACCACATGCCGAACGGGAACGCCGCCCAGATGCCCAGCAGCCCCATCGGCAGCCACGAGTTCGCGCCGAACGCCGAGGAGTCCACCGGGATGTCGTCCAGCGACGACGCGTCGAACTCGGGCAGCGCTCCCAGCGCGAACACCACCAGCGCCGCGACCGCGATGCCGGTGACGACGAAGCTGAACCGCAGCGCCTCGCCCACCCCCCACAGGTGGATGCCGATGAAGACGACGAAGCAGGCCAGGTACACCGGCCAGCCGGACTCCAGGCCGAACAGGCCCAGCGACTCGACGTAGTCGCCGATGAAAATGGAGATCGCGGCGGGCGCGAGCACGTACTCGATCAGGATCGCGGTCCCGGTGAGGAACCCGCCCCACGGCCCCAGCGCCCGTCGGGCGAAGCCGTAGCCGCCGCCCGCCGTGGGCAGGATCGAGGACAGCTCGGCCAGGGCGAACACCATGCAGGTGTACATGGCGCCCATCAGCACCATGGCGATCGCCAGACCGCCGAAGCCGCCCTCGGCCAGGCCGAAGTTCCAGCCCGAGTAGTCGCCGGACACAACGTAGGCGACACCGAGGCCGGTCAGCAGCAGCCAGCCGGCGCTGCCGCGGCGCAGCCTCCTGCGTGCGAGGTAGTCGTCCGCCTCACCGGCGGAATCTTGGGACGCGGACGGAAGGCTCACGGGGCGACTCCCCAGGGGACGGCGGTGAGACGGTGGCAATGGAACTGATCCAGACCTTTGTGGGGCCATACCTTCGTGGTGCGGACGCCGTGAGCGCAAGCCCCGTGCGTGAAGCCGCGGTAAACCCTCCGGGCGGCGTCACGCCCTCACGCCAGGAACCCGCGCAGCAGCGCCGCCGTTCCGGCGCAGTGCTCCCGGGTCATCTCCCGCGCCCCGTCGGCGTCCCCCTCCAGCACCGCCTCGACCATCGCCGCGTGCTGCCGCTGGGAGTGCTCCAGGTTGCGCACCAGCAGCGGGATGCAGTCCAGCAGGTCGTTCACCGTCGCCCGGACCGCCGCGTACTGCGCGGTCAGCGTCGGTGAGCCGCTCAGCTCCGCCAGGGTGAGGTGGAACAGGGTGTCCAGGCGCCGGTACTCCGCCAGCGGGGCCTCCTGTGTGCCCGCCAGCGCCTCGCGCAGCCGCGCCGCCCGCTCGTCCGTCAGCCCGTGCGCCGCGCACAGCCCCGCCGCGCCCACCTCCAGCACCTCACGGAAACGCAGCACGTCCTCGATGTCGACCTCGGCGATCCGCCGCCGCAGCTCCTCCTCGCCGGTGTCCGTCGGACGGGGCAGCACGAACGTTCCGCCGTACCGGCCGCGCCGCGACTCCACCAGGCCCTGGTCCTGGAGCACCTTCAGCACCTCGCGCAGCGTCACCCGGCTGATCCCCAGCCGCTCCGCCAGCTCCCGCTCGGCCGGCAGCCGCTCCCCGCCCGCCACCAGGCCCAGCCGCACCACCTGGAGGATCTGCTCAAGGGCCTCCTCGAAGCCGTTGCCCGCGCGGACCTGCCGCAGCACCGGCGCCAGACGGTCCCCGACCGCGCCGACCGCTTCCTCCGGCATCTCGCCGTGCCCCCTTCCCAACCAATGGTTCCCGGCAATACCTTATGGCTCCCGGCTCGACCGAAGAAGCCCCAGGAGGTCCTCCCGTGGCAGACCGCACGCCCCCGCTCGCCGTCGAGGAGCTGCACGCCCTCGTCGCCGGCGGCGAGATCGACACTGTCGTCCTGGCCTTCCCCGACATGCAGGGGCGGCTCCAGGGCAAGCGGTTCGCCGCGCGCTTCTTCCTCGACGAGGTGCTCCGGCACGGCACCGAGGGCTGCAACTACCTGCTCGCCGTCGACGCCGACATGAACACGGTCGACGGGTACGAGATGTCCTCCTGGGAGACGGGCTACGGCGACTTCGCCATGTATCCCGACCTCGACACCCTGCGCCGGGTGCCCTGGAACGAGGGCACCGCCATGGTCGTCGCCGACCTCGCCTGGGCCGACGGCTCCCCGGTCGTCGCGGCCCCCCGGCAGATCCTGCGCCGCCAGCTGGACCGCCTCGCCGCGCTCGGCCACACCGCCCGGGTCGGCACCGAGCTGGAGTTCATCGTCTTCCGGGACACCTACGAACAGGCCTGGGACGCCGGCTACCGCGGGCTCACCCCCGCCAACCAGTACAACGTCGACTACTCGGTGCTCGGGACGGGCCGGATCGAGCCCCTGCTGCGCCGCATCCGCAACGAGATGGCCGGCGCCGGACTCACCGTGGAGTCCGCCAAGGGCGAGTGCAACCCCGGCCAGCACGAGATCGCCTTCCGCTACGACGAGGCCCTGGTCACCTGCGACCAGCACGCGATCTACAAGACCGGCGCCAAGGAGATCGCCGCCCAGGAGGGCGTCTCGATCACCTTCATGGCCAAGTACAACGAGCGCGAGGGCAACTCCTGCCACATCCACCTCTCGCTCGCCGACGCCGCCGGCGACAGCGCCATGCCGGAGTCCGCCGAGGACCCGGACGCCATGTCCGAGGTCATGCGTCACTTCCTCGCCGGGCAGCTCGCCGCACTCCGCGAGTTCTCCCTGCTCTACGCCCCGCACATCAACTCCTACAAGCGGTTCCAGCCGGGCTCCTTCGCGCCGACCGCCGTCGCCTGGGGACGGGACAACCGCACCTGCGCCCTGCGCGTGGTCGGCCACGGCCGCTCCCTGCGCTTCGAGAACCGGCTGCCCGGCGGCGACGTCAACCCGCACCTCGCCGTGGCGGGCATGGTCGCGGCCGGGCTGTACGGCATCGAGCAGCGGCTCGAGCTGCCGGAACCCTGCGCCGGCAACGCCTACACCGCCGACTTCGCGCACGTCCCCACCAGCCTGCGCGAGGCGGCCGAGCTGTGGGAGACCAGCGAGATCGCCAAGGCGGCCTTCGGCGACGAGGTCGTCGCGCACTACCGCAACATGGCGCGCGTCGAGACCGACGCCTTCGACGCCGCGGTCACCGACTGGGAGCTGCGCCGCTCCTTCGAACGCATGTGAGGCCCTCCGTGTCCGACCACCCCCCTGAGCTCCAGGTACGCAACCCCGCGACCGAGGAGGTGATCGCCACCGTCCCGGCCGCCACCCCCGCCGACGTCGACGCCGCCGTCGTACGCGCCGCACGCGCGCAGACCGCCTGGGCCGCCCTCGCCCCCGGCGACCGGGCCCGGCTGCTGCGCCGGTTCGCGGCGGCCGTCGACGAGCACACCGAGGAGCTGGCCCTTCTCGAGGTCCGCGAGGCCGGCCACACCCTCGGCAACGCCCGCTGGGAGGCCGGCAACGTCCGGGACCTGCTCGACTACGCGGCCGGCGGGGTGGAACGCCTCACCGGACGGCAGATCCCGGTCCCCGGCGGAGTGAACGTCACCTTCCTCGAACCGCTCGGTGTCGTCGGCGTCATCGCCCCCTGGAACTTCCCCATGCCGATCGCGGCCTGGGGCGCCGCCCCCGCCCTCGCCGCCGGCAACGCGGTGCTCCTCAAGCCCGCCGAGACCACCCCCCTCACCGCCCTGCGGCTCGCCGGACTCGCCCTGGAGGCGGGCCTGCCCGAGGGCCTGTTCCAGGTGCTCCCCGGACACGGCCCGGTCGCCGGGAACGCCCTCGTCGAACACCCCGGCGTCGCCAAGATCGTGTTCACCGGGTCGACGGCCGTGGGCAAGCGGGTGTGGGCCAGGGGCGCGGACCGCCTCAAGCGCGTCACCCTCGAACTCGGGGGCAAGAGCCCCAACATCGTCTTCGCCGACGCCGATCTGGAGGCCGCCGCGGCGGCCGCCCCCATGTCCTTCCTCGACAACGCCGGCCAGGACTGCTGCGCCCGCACCCGCGTCCTCGTCGAACGCTCCGTGTACGACAGGTTCCTGGACCTCCTCGCCCCCGCCGTCGAGTCCGTCAGGGTCGGCGACCCGGCCGACGAGAACGTCCAGATGGGCCCGCTGATCTCCCGCACCCAGCTGGACCGGGTCCGCTCGTACGTCACCGACGACCTCGAAGGGATCCGCGGCAAGGCCCCCGAAGGCCCCGGCTACTGGTTCCCGCCCACCGTCCTCACCGGCGTCGGCCCCCGCGCACGGGTGGCCGTCGAGGAGGTCTTCGGCCCCGTCGCCGTGGTCCTCCCCTTCGACGACGAGGCCGACGCCGTACGCCTGGCCAACGACACCGACTACGGCCTGTCGGGCTCCGTCTGGACCCGGGACGTCGGCCGCGCCCTGCGCCTTACCCGGGCCGTCCGGGCGGGCAACCTGTCCGTCAACTCCCACTCCAGCGTGCGCTACTGGACCCCCTTCGGCGGGTTCAAGCAGTCCGGCGTAGGCCGCGAGCTGGGCCCGGACGCGCTGGCCGCCTTCACCGAAACCAAGAACGTCTTCATCAGCACGGAGGCCTGACCGCACATGAGCGAAGAGAACATCTGCCGCCGGCTGACCGGCCGCAGCGCCGTCGTCACCGGAGCCGGCAGCGGCATCGGCCTCGCGACCGCCCGCCGGCTCGCCTCCGAGGGCGCCCACGTGGTCTGCGCGGACGTCGACGAGGTGCGCGGCAAGGCGGCCGCCGACGAGACCGGCGGGATCTTCGTCGGCGCCGACGTCACCGACCCCGAACAGGTCGAGGCGCTGTTCCGGACCGCGTACGACACCTACGGCAGCGTCGACATTGCCTTCAACAACGCGGGCATCTCCCCGCCCGACGACGACTCCATCCTGGAGACCGGGCTGGAGGCATGGAAGCGCGTCCAGGAGGTCAACCTCACCTCCGTCTACCTGTGCTGCAAGGCCGCCATCCCCTACATGCGGCGCCAGGGCAAGGGCTCCATCATCAACACCGCGTCCTTCGTGGCCCGGATGGGGGCGGCCACCAGCCAGATCTCGTACACCGCCTCCAAGGGCGGCGTCCTCGCCATGTCCCGGGAGCTCGGCGTACAGTTCGCCCGCGAGGGCATCCGCGTCAACGCCCTGTGCCCCGGCCCCGTCAACACCCCGCTGCTGCGGGAGCTGTTCGCCAAGGACCCCGAGCGGGCGGCCCGCCGTCTGGTCCACATTCCGCTCGGCAGGTTCGCCGAGGCCGACGAGATCGCCGCCGCCGTCGCCTTCCTGGCCAGCGACGACTCCTCCTTCGTCAACGCCACCGACTTCCTGGTGGACGGCGGGATCTCGGGTGCGTACGTCACGCCCCTCTAGGCAGGCCTCTACAGTGCCGGGATGAGCATGACGCCCCCGCCCGGCTGGTACCCCGACCCGCACGCCCCGCACCTGGAGCGCTGGTGGGACGGCACCGCCTGGACCGAGCACCGGCGCACCCCGGAGACGCCCACCGTGCCGCTGTCCCGGCCTCCGGGCGGCTCCGGCGGCACGGGCCGCGCCAAGGCGGTCGCCCTCACCACCGCCGGGGTCCTGCTGGCCGCGGCGCTCGTCACCGGCGTCGTCGTCCTCGGCGGCGACGACGACGCCCCGCGCGCGGGGTCCGGCCCGACCGCCGCCTCCGCGCCCGTCGCCCCGTCGTCCCCGGCGGCCACGTCCGAGACCCCCGCCGAGGACCCGGACGTGGTCGAGGACCAGCTCAACGGGATCACCTTCCCGCTCCTCGACGGCTGGGTCCGGCCCCGGCACGTCGCCCAGGACGACGTCGTCATGACCACCGACGGCACCTACGACTGCCCCGGCGAGGGCAGCGTCTGCCGCCACGGCCTCGTCATCTCCCGCACGGTGACCGAGAACGACGAGACCTCGCCCGAGGCGCTCGCGAAGGAGGACATCCCCGAAGCCGCCGACGCCGCATTCGACGAGGACTCCCTCGGCCAGCGCCCCTACGGCGGTCTGGAGTCCCACGAGGTGGTGAAGTCCGGCCCGGTCGCGGTGGCGGGCCGCGCCGGGTACCTCGTGCGCTGGCGCGTCACCACCGCGAAGGGACCCGGCGGCTACGTGCAGTCGCTGGTGTTCCCGTCCAGCGTCGGCACCGAGTCCCCGATCCTCGTCCGCTTCGTCTTCGACGCGGGCGAGGACGGCCCGCCCCCGGCCGACATGGACCGCATCACCAAGGGCATCCGCCCGGTCACCGACGCGGCCTCCGGCGGAGGCGTCGGCAGCAGCATCGGCCCCGGCGACTGAGCGGGCTACAGGAACGTGTGGCCTTCGCCGCGGTACGTCGGCACGGTCGCCGCCACCGCGTCGCCCTCCACCAGGTGCAGCGCGTCGAACCGCTCGCACAGCTCGCCCGCCTTGGCGTGCCGGAACCACACCTTGTCGCCGATCAGCAGATCGTCGGCGGGCGGACCCAGCAGCGGCGTCTGCACCTCGCCGGCCCCCTCCTGGGGGTCGTACCGCAGCCCCTCCGGCAGATACGGCACCGGCAGCCGGTCCGCGCCGGCCGCGCCCGACGCCGGATACCCCCCGCCCAGCACCGTCACCACGCCCACCCCCGGCCGCCGTACGACGGGCAGGGCGAAGAGGGCCGAGGGACGGCCCCTGAACGACGTGTAGTTGTCGAACAGCCGCGGCACGTACAGCCCCGAACCGGCCGCGATCTCGGTGACCGCCCCCTCCGCGGCGGTGTGCTGCACACTGCCCGTGCCCCCGCCGTTGACGAACTCCAGATCCGGTACGACCTCACGCACCGCAGCCACCACCGCGGCCCGCCGCCCGGCGAGTTCACGGCGCGCGGCGGCCTGCATCAGCCGCACCGCACGCGACCGCAGCGGCCGCCCCGCCACCGCGTCGCCGACACCGGCCACATGACCCTCGTACGCCATGACCCCCACGACCCGGAACCCGGGCCGCCGTGCCACCGCCCGCGCGAACTCGGCGGCCTGGGCGGGGGAGTGCAGCGGGGACCGCCGGGCCCCGACCCGCACCCGCCCGCCGAACAGCCGCAGCGAGGTGTCCAGCTCCAGGCAGACCCGCACCACCTCGCCGCCGCCCGCGCGGGAGGCGTCGATCAGGTCCAGCTGAGCCGGATCGTCGGTCATGACCGTGACGGCGGCGGCCAGTTTCGGGTCGGCGGCGAGCTCGGCGTACCCGGCGCGGTCCGCCGACGGATAGGCCAGCAGGACGTCGTCGAAACCGGACCGGGCCAGCCACAGGGACTCGGCGAGGGTGAACGACATGATCCCCGCGAAACCGTCCCGCGCGAGGACCCGCTCGAGCAGCGCACGGCAGCGCACGGACTTGCTGGCGACCCGCACCGGTTTGCCGCCGGCCCTGCGGACCAAGTCGTCCGCGTTGGCGTCGAAGGCGTCCAGATCGACGATCGCGAACGGGGCGTCGAGTCGGTCGGTGGCCCGGTCGTAACGGGCCCGGTCGGCGGCGCGCGCAGTCATGGACGCAGCCTGCCAGACACGATTACCGCACGGTAGGGGATGTTCCGGGCAGATGCCGCGGCCGAAGCGGACTGGTTCCCGTTCGGCGCGGACCACGCCGTAGAGTGACGCGCACGCACGGCGGAACGGCGCCGGCCGGGATGACGCGCCGTCGGTGCGGGTATCTGTGCCCGGTACGAGTCCGTGCCGGGCGAGCACGAGCGACTGGGGGGTGCATGAGCACGGAAGCGCGCCGCGCCTCCCACCCCCCGCGCCCCACCGCCCCGCCGCGCCCGGCACACCCCCCGGCCGCGCCCGAGCCCGCTCCCGGCACCGAACACGGCCCGGAGACCGCCCCGCGCGGACGCACCTCGGGCGGCGCGGGCCTCTTCGACCCCCGCACACCGACCCGCCCCCCGGACGGCCCCGCCGGCGGATCCGCGGCGTCCGGAACCCGGGAGGGTGCCCGGCCGGCCGCGGGCGGCGGCCCGGACGAAGCCGGCGCCGCCGCTCCCGGCCGCGGGCCTTCCGCGCCCCGGCCGCGGGCCCCGGGCTTCGGCGAGACCCTGCCCTCCGGCACGGACCCCGGGGCGCCGCCGCCTCCGCGCGCCTCCGCCCGCTTCCCCGACGCGCCGCCGACCGTCGGCCGCGACACACGGCTCCCGGGCCGCCCGCCCGCCGTGCCGCCGCAGCCCGCCCACCGGCCCGCCGAACGCGGCACGGGCGCCCCCGCCGCGACCCCGTCGGAGACGACCACCCCGCTCCGCCCCGTGCCTTCCGGCCCGGCGCCCTCCCACCCGGCACACGACGCGCCGCCGCCCGCTCCCGACCCCGCGCTCTCCTGGAGCGCCCCCAGGGCGCCGGGCGCCGTGCCCGGCAGCGGCCGGCCCGTGGTGTCGTTCGGGGAGCCGGAGGGGTACGACCTGGGAGCCCTCCCGCGCCCGCTCGGGCGGCGGGGCCGGTCGCAGGCACTGGCGGCCGCCGCCTGTCTCGTCCTCGGGGCGGGCCTCATCGGCGGCGCCGTCACCGGCAGCGTGCTCGCCGACGACTCCGACGGACCCGGCGCCCGGCACGGCTTCGCGGCCGCCCAGGACATGTGGCACAGCGTGCCCGTCGACCAGCTGTTCCCGCCCACCGTGCAGGGCGGGGGCGCGGGACCCGGCGGCGCCGACCGGACCTGGACGCGTATCGCCGTGGCCCCCGACGGCGGCTGCGGGAACGCCTTCGACCCGCTGCTCCGCAAGGTCCTGGCCCCCGTCGGCTGCGAGCGCCTGCTGCGCGCCACCTACACCGACGCCACCCAGAGCCATGTCACCACCGTCGGACTGCTGTTCACCAAGGCCGACGCCGCCGCCATGGCCTCCCTCGCCCGCCGCTTCGACCGGGAGCGCCTGGACCGCCGCACCGACCTGATGCCCCTGCCGTACGCGGCGAAGGGCACCGCCGCCGCGGGCTTCGGCGCCGGGCAGCGTGCCTCCTGGGCGATCTCCGTCCTCACGGACGCCCCCGTCGTCGTCTACGCCGTCTCCGGATGGGCCGACGGCCGCACCGTCGACACCCCGCAACCAGCCGAGGACGCCATGGAGTCCGGAGCCACCACCGCCCCCGCCCAGGCCGGTCTCGGCCACGAGGCACAGGGCCTCGCCGACCGCGCCGAACGCGGACTGCGCAAGAGGGCGGGCACCGCCACGGAGCAGCCGTCATGAGGCGCGTCACCGGCGGCCGCCCCGCCACCGCGGCCCTCGGCGGCCTCCTCGCCGCCGCGCTCGTGCTGGTCCCCGCCGCCACCGCGCACGCCGACGGCATCCGTGCCCGGCAGTGGTCCCTGGAGGCCATGCACACCGAGCAGGCCTGGCAGACCACGAAGGGCGCGGGCGTCACCGTGGCCGTCCTGGACACCGGAGTCGAGCCCGACCACCCCGACCTCGACGGCAACGTGCTCACCGGCACGGACCTGGTCGGCTTCGGCGCGAGCGAGGGCGACCGGGCCTGGGCCCGGCACGGCACCGCGATGGCCGGGATCATCGCCGGCCACGGACACGGGCCCGGCGACACGGAGGGCGTCATGGGCATCGCCCCCGAGGCGAAGATCCTCCCCGTCCGCGTGATCCTGGAGGACGGCGACCCCTCCCGCGCCAAGGCCCGCAGCACCCGGGGCAACGCCCTGGCCGAGGGCATCCGCTGGGCCACCGACCACGGCGCCGACGTCATCAACCTCTCGCTCGGCGACGACTCCGCCTCCGCGCACCCCGAACCCGGCGAGGACCAGGCCATCCAGTACGCCCTGCGCAAGGGTGTGACCGTCGTCGCCTCCGCCGGGAACGGCGGCGAGAAGGGCGACCACGTCTCCTACCCGGCCGCCTACCCCGGCGTCATCGCCGCCACCGCCGTCGACCGCTACGGCACCCGCGCCCCGTTCTCCACCCGCCGCTGGTACGCCACGGTCAGTGCCCCCGGCGTCGACGTGATCATCGCCGACCCGGACCACAAGTACTACGAGGGCTGGGGCACCAGCGCCGCCGCCGCGTTCGTCTCCGGCGCCGCCGCCCTGGTCAGGGCGGCCCACCCGGACCTCACCCCGGCCCAGGTAAAGCGACTCCTGGAGGACAGCGCCCGCAACGCCCCCGCCGACGGCCGCGACGACTCCCGCGGCTTCGGCTTCGTCGACCCGGCCGCCGCCATCGAGGCCGCGTCCCGGCTGAAGCCGGAGGGCCTGAAGGCGGCCGCGTACGGCGACGAGTACTTCGGCCCCGGCCCGGACACCGCCGGCTCCGGCGACGACACGGCCGGATGGGCGGCCCCCCTGGCGGGCGGCGCCGGCGGAGTAATGCTGGTGGCCGCGGTGGTCCTGTGGCGCGGCCGCCGCGCCCGCTACGACGAACTCTGAACGGCCGGGTCCACCGCGCCGTCCCCGGTGAACACGGACACCGCCGCCCGCGCAGCCGCCTCGGCCAGCGCTATCCCGTCCTCCTGGGTCGCACTGCCCCGCGACAGCACCGCCACCAGGTAGCCGTGGCCGCCCGCCGTCACCCGCCCGATGCTGTTGATCACCCACAGCCCGGTGGTGCTGCGCCGCAGCCAGCCGTTCTTCAACGCCCACGCGGTGCCGTCGGCCGCCGCGGAGACCCCCCACCGCTGCCCCGCGGCGACCCGCTCCATCAGCTCCCGCACATACGTCCGCGAGGCCTCGGTCAGCTCGGAACCCGTCGCGGTGAACACCTGCCGCAACAGCGTGAGCTGGTCGGCTGCCGTGGTCTGCGTCAGTCCCCACAGCGGGCCGTCCCCGCCCGCCGTCCCCGTCAGCCCGAACCGCTCGTTCGCCGCGTCGAGCCCGTCCGCCGTCCCGATGGTCCGCCACAGCGCCGACGCGGAGTCGTTGTCACTGTTCTCGATCATGGCGGTGGCGTAGGTCTTCTCCTCGGCGGTCAGCGTCCGCCCGGCGTCCTGCGCCTGGAGCAGCAGCGCGGCCAGGATGTCCACCTTGACGATGCTCGCCGTGTCGAAGGCGCCCCCTCCGCCGGAGGCGGTCTCCCCGGAGTCCGGGTCGAGCACCGCCACCGACACCTCGGCGCCCTCCGCCACGTCCACCGACGCCATGGCAGCCGCCAGCAGCGCGTCCCGGTCCACCGCAGCCTCCGCAGCGCTCCCCACCGCTTCCTCCCTGTCCGCCGCCCGCGTGGCCGACGAGGATACGGCGCCCGCCGTCGGGGAGTGCGCCGGCGAGGTCATGTACATCGTCCCCGCCGTCGTACCGCAGCCGACGGTGATCAGGGCGAGGGCGAGGGAGAACAGGGCACGGCGCCGGGGGCGACGGGCCCGACGGCGCCGGCGCGGTCCACTGGAGGAGTCCATGGCCGCGATCGTCGGGGCGGTGGCTGTGCGGACCGTTGGACCGGGCTGAGAGCCGCGTCAGATCCCGGTGAGAGGCCGGTGAGGAGCAACGGCCGCCCCCCGATAGGCTCGGTGACCGTGGCGAACAAGAACATCCCCGACTCCCCGTTCCGCGACGACGACGGCACCGCCGACCCCCGGCTGAGCGCCGCGCTGGCCGCCTGGGCCGAGGACGGCAACGCCGTCGGCCCCGTCCTGGAGGCACTCAAGGGCGCCCGGCTGCTCGTCCCCGTGGTGGCCGTGCTCGGCGAGGTCGAGGAGGACGAGAACGGGCTGCGGCGCGAGAAGACCAGCGACATGGCCGTGCCGACCCTGCGGGCCGGCGGCCGCAAGGCGCTCCCCGCCTTCACGTCCACCGAGTCGCTCGCCCGCTGGGACCCCGCGGCCCGCCCCGTCGCCGTACCGCTGCACCAGGCCCTGCAGGCCGCCGCCCACGAGAAGGCGGACACGGTGGTGCTGGACCTGTCAGGACCGGTGGCCTTCGAACTGACCGGCCCCACCCTGCTCGCCCTCGCCGAGGGCCGCACCAGCACCGACCCGCTCGCCGACCCGGCCGTCGTCGGGGCCGTACGGGCCGCCGTCGCCGCGGAACCCGCGGTGCTCCGCGCCCACCTGGGGCCGGGGAACGCCGACGGCATCCTCGCCCTCGTCCTCGACCCCGCGGTGCCCGCCGCGGAGGCCGCCCGCGCCGTCGCCCGGCGGCTCGCCGCCGACGAGACACTGAGGGCCCGCCTGGTGCGCGGCCTCGACCTGGCAGTCCTGCCGGCCGAGGCGACGCCACCCGGCGAGCCCCTGTACGTACGTCCCTGAGTCCCTAGCCGTAGATCGCGCCGGTGTACTTCTCGCCCGGCCCCTTGCCCGGCTCGTCCGCGACGAGCGAGGCCTCGCGGAACGCCAGCTGGAGCGACTTCAGACCGTCGCGCAGCGGCGCCGCGTGGAACGAGCTGATCTCGGTCGCGGAGGCGTCCAGCAGACCGGCCAGCGCGTGCACCAGCTTGCGGGCCTCGTCCAGGTCCTTGTAGGTGTCGCCCTCCTCGGTCAGACCGAGCTTCACGGCGGCGGCGCTCATCAGGTTGACGGCGACCGTCACGATCACCTCGACGGCCGGGACCTCGGCGATGTCGCGGGCCATGGCGTCGAAGTCGGGGTTGCCGGGGGTCTCGGGGGTGTCCGAGGCGGAGGTGTCACTCATGCCCCACACGATAGGCGCAGCCGGTCGTCCCGCCGACGGCAGGAGGCCGGAGGCGGCCGGTTGGTGCACCTCACCCGGAGCTGCTAACCTTGTGTAACGACCGGTCGGACCCGTATGCCTCACGGCTCGCGGTTCCGGCCCACAAGTGGAGGCTTCGAACTCCCACCTGATCGCCCTCGGGGCGGCAGGTCACCGGTCAGGCGGTCCCGTCCCCGAGGCGGCGACCCGCCCGAAGTCGCGCCCCGCGGTCATCGCGGCGGTGCTCCGGTAGTTCGAGGAGCCCCGCCTGTGACCGTCCGGGGCATTTTCTTTGCCTCGGCGCGGTTAGGTCCAACGAACACAGACGTTACGCGGCTGTCCGCCAGACCGTCGCGTGGTGCTACCGAGGAGGATCCATCAGCGCCGAGCCCCGCATCAACGACCGGATTCGCGTTCCCGAGGTGCGACTTGTCGGTCCCAGTGGTGAGCAGGTGGGCATCGTCCCGCTGGCCAAGGCACTGGAGCTTGCCCAGGAGTACGACCTCGACCTCGTGGAGGTCGCGGCGAACGCCCGTCCGCCCGTGTGCAAGCTCATGGACTACGGGAAGTTCAAGTACGAGTCGGCCATGAAGGCCCGTGAGGCGCGCAAGAACCAGGCGCACACGGTCATCAAGGAGATGAAGCTCCGGCCGAAGATCGACCCGCACGACTACGACACCAAGAAGGGTCACGTCGTCCGGTTCCTCAAGCAGGGCGACAAGGTCAAGATCACGATCATGTTCCGTGGTCGCGAGCAGTCCCGGCCGGAGCTCGGCTACCGACTGCTGCAGCGGCTCGCGGAGGACGTCCAGGACCTCGGGTTCGTCGAGTCGAACCCGAAGCAGGACGGCCGCAACATGATCATGGTTCTCGGTCCGCACAAGAAGAAGACCGAGGCGATGGCCGAGGCTCGCCAGGCGCAGGAAGCCCGCAAGGCGGAGGCGAAGGCCAACCCCGGCAAGTCGCAGAACGCCGCGGACGCCGAGGCCCAGCCGGCCGAGGAACCCGCCGAGGCGTGACTCCGGGGGCGCGAGCCCCGGGAATCAACCGACCGACACAAGTACGACGCTCCACCGTGCCCGGTTTCACGACCGGGCACCGGAGCGCCACCGACGAGGAGAGAACGGCGCTATGCCGAAGAACAAGTCGCACAGCGGTGCCAGCAAGCGCTTCAAGGTCACCGGCTCCGGCAAGGTGCTCCGTGAGCGCGCCGGCAAGCGCCACCTGCTCGAGCACAAGTCGTCCCGCGTGACGCGTCGCCTCACCGGCAACGCCGAGATGGCCCCGGGCGACGCCGCGAAGATCAAGAAGCTTCTCGGCAAGTGAGGCCGGGCGCCCCGCGCCTGACCCACCTGCACCGGGACCCAATCGTTTCCGGGCCGTGTGAGCACAACCACGGCCCCGCTACAAGGAGTTAACAAGTGGCACGCGTCAAGCGGGCAGTCAACGCCCACAAGAAGCGCCGGGCGATCCTCGAGCAGGCCTCCGGCTACCGCGGTCAGCGCTCGCGCCTGTACCGCAAGGCCAAGGAGCAGGTTACCCACTCGCTGGTCTACAACTACAACGACCGCAAGAAGCGCAAGGGTGACTTCCGCCAGCTGTGGATCCAGCGCATCAACGCCGCTGCCCGCGCCAACGGCATCACGTACAACCGCTTCATCCAGGGTCTGAAGGCCGCCAACGTCGAGGTCGACCGCAAGATCCTCGCGGAGCTGGCCGTCAACGACGCGACCGCGTTCGCCGCGCTCGTCGAGGTCGCGCAGAAGGCCCTCCCGGCGGACGTGAACGCGCCCAAGGCCGCGTGAGCACCGCGTCGGCCTGAAGTCGGCGTGAGTTTTTCGGGACCCGCAGGCTCTGGGGCTTGCGGGTCCTGTCGTTGCCGCCCGCCGGCCGGCCGTCCGGCCGCGGGTCCGTCGTGGCCGGTCGCGCGGTTCCCCGCGCCCCGGGGAAGTGCATGTTCCGCGTGTCGAGAGCGCTCCCGAAGGTGAAGAAGATGGCCTCCGTCAGCCCCGAGCTGATCTCTCCCCGCTCCTCCCGCGTCGCCGCCGCCCGGCGGCTCGGCAAGCGGAACTTCCGGGGGAAGGAACGGCTGTTCCTGGCCGAGGGACCGCAGGCCGTGCGGGAGGCCGCCGCGCACCGCAGCGCCGGCGCCGCCACCCTGGTCGAGCTGTTCGCCACCGTCGACGCCGCCGAGCGGTACGCCGACATCGTCGGGGCGGCCCGGGACGCCGGGGCCCGTGTCCACCTCGCCTCCGAGGACGTCATCGCCGACATCTCCACCACCGTCACCCCGCAGGGGCTCGTCGGGGTGTGCCGGTTCCTGGACACGCCGTTCGAGGAGATCCTCGCCGCCCGGCCCCGCCTCGTCGCCGTCCTCGCCCATGTGCGCGACCCGGGGAACGCCGGCACCGTACTGCGCTGCGCCGACGCCGCCGGAGCCGAGGCCGTCGTGCTCACCGACGCCTCCGTCGACCTGTACAACCCCAAGGCCGTGCGCGCCTCCGTCGGCTCCCTGTTCCATCTGCCCGTCGCCGTCGGCGTACCCGTCGGACAGGCCGTGACCGGGCTGCGGGACGCGGGTGTGCGGCTGCTGGCCGCCGACGGCGCCGGCGACCGGGACCTCGACGACGAACTCGACAAGGGCACCATGGGCGGGCCCACCGCCTGGGTCTTCGGCAACGAGGCCTGGGGGCTGCCCGAGGAGACCCGCGCCCTCACCGACGCCGTCGTCCGTGTGCCGATCCACGGAAAGGCGGAGAGTCTGAACCTGGCGACCGCCGCCGCCGTATGTCTCTACGCGTCGGCACGCGCACAGCGCGCCGCCGGAGGGTGCCGCTCCGTCACCGGGAACTAGTAGGGTGACCAGCCCGGGGACCCTCCCCCAAGCTCTCGGCAGGGCCCGGGCACGGGGCGCCCCGAGGAAGTTGTGAGAGGTGGGGTACGGGGATGAGTGTCGGCACGAGCAGCGCACCGGGAGCACAGCGGACGGCGCGCCCGCCCGCGCCCCGGCCCGGTGATCTCGCCGAACTCGGCATCGACCCCGACCAGCTGCCCGACGGACTCGTCGTCGCCGACGAACACGGACGGGTGATCTGCTTCAACGCGGCCGCCGCGCGCATCGCGGCCGTCCCCGCCGGGCAGGCCCTCGGACAGCGGCTGGAGACCGCCCTGCCGTTAGAGGACCTGGAGGGCCGCCGCTGGTGGCAGCTCACCGACCCCTACGGCGGCCTCGCCATCCGCGTCCGCCAGCCCGAACGCAACCTCCTGCTCCCCGGCGGCCGGGAGGTCCTCGTCTCCGCCCGCTACGTCCGCACCGAACCCACCGGCCCCGTTTACCGGGTCGTCGTCACCCTGCGCGACACCGAGGCCCGCCGCCGCACCGAACGCAGCCACGCCGAGCTGATCGCCACCGTCGCCCACGAGCTGCGCTCCCCGCTCACCTCCGTCAAGGGTTTCACCGCCACCCTGCTCGCCAAGTGGGAGCGCTTCACCGACGACCAGAAGCGGCTGATGCTGGAGACCGTCGACGCCGACGCCGACCGGGTCACCCGGCTCATCGCCGAGCTGCTCGACATATCGCGCATCGACTCCGGACGTCTGGAGGTGCGCCGCCAGCCCGTCGACATCGGCGCCGCCGTCGGACGGCACATCCAGGCGTACGTGGCCGCCGGACAGTCGGCCGACCGGTTCCTGCTGCGGGTGCAGCGCCCCCTGCCCGACCTGTGGGCCGACCCCGACAAGGTCGACCAGGTGCTCAGCAACCTGCTGGAAAATGCGGTGCGCCACGGCGAGGGAACCGTCACCATTGACGTCACGCCCTCGGTGTCCCCGCGAGAGCGGGAGAACGGCGAGAACGCAGCCACGTCGGTCACGGTGAGCGACGAGGGGCCCGGCATCCCGGAGGAGTCCATGAACCGCGTCTTCACCCGCTTCTGGCGGGGCAGCAAGCGCGGCGGGACAGGCCTCGGGCTGTACATCGTCAAGGGCATCGTGGAGGCCCACGGCGGCACCATCACGGTCGGACGCGCCCCCGGCGGCGGCGCCGAGTTCCGATTTACGCTGCCCGTGGCGGCGCCGGCGTACCTCACCTGAGACGCCCGGCGGCCCCACGGGCGCATCCGCGTTCCCCCACCCCGTTAGACTCGGCCACTGGCACCTTTGCGTCCCGAGGACGAGAGCCGCGACGACGAGAAGACGCGACGGCGACGACTCGTCCACGAGTCGATGACGGGGACCCATCAGCCAGCAATCGGAAGCACGGGAAGAGATGTCGGCACCGAATAAGTCGTACGACCCTGTCGAGGTCGAGGCGTTGAAACCGGAAGAGATCGAGCGCATGCGGGACGAGGCGCTCGCCGCCTTCGCCGCCGCGGACTCGCTCGACGCGCTCCAGGAGGCCAAGGTCGCCCACACCGGCGGAACCTCCCCGCTGTCGCTGGCCAACCGCGAGATCGGCGCCCTGCCGCCGCACGCCAAGGCGGACGCGGGCAAGCGGGTGGGCCAGGCGCGCGGTGCCGTGAACAAGGGCCTCGCCGCCCGCCAGGCCGAACTCGAGGCCGAGCGGGACGCCCGGGTGCTGGTCGAGGAGGCCGTGGACGTCACGCTGCCCCACGACCGTGTCCCGGCCGGCGCCCGCCACCCCCTCACCACGCTGTCGGAGCGCATCGAGGACGTCTTCGTGGCCATGGGCTACGAGGTCGCCGAGGGCCCCCAGGCCGAGGCCGAGTGGTTCAACTTCGACGCCCTCAACATCGGCCCGGACCACCCCGCCCGCGGCGAGGCCGACACCTTCTTCGTGCAGGGCCCCGACGGCGGCACCGAGTCCGGTGTGGTGCTGCGCACCCACACCTCGCCCGTGCAGATCCGCTCCCTGCTCGACCGCGAACTGCCGGTCTACGTGATCTGCCCCGGCCGGGTGTACCGCACCGACGAGCTGGACGCCACGCACACCCCCGTCTTCCACCAGGTCGAGCTGCTCGCCGTGGACGAGGGCCTGACCATGGCGGACCTCAAGGGCACCCTTGACCACATGGTCCAGTCGCTGTTCGGCGCGGAGATGAAGACCCGGCTGCGGCCGAACTTCTTCCCCTTCACCGAGCCGAGCGCCGAGATGGACATGCTCTGCTACGTCTGCCGGGGCGAGTCCGTCGGCAACCCCGACCGGCCCTGCCGCACCTGCTCCAGCGAGGGCTGGATCGAGCTCGGCGGCTGCGGCATGGTCAACCCGCGGGTGCTCACCGCCTGCGGCGTCGACCCGGAGAAGTACAGCGGCTTCGCCTTCGGGTTCGGCATCGAGCGGATGCTGATGTTCCGCCACAACGTCGAGGACATGCGAGACATGGTCGAGGGTGACGTCCGGTTCACCCGGCCGTTCGGGATGGAGATCTGATGCGGATCCCGCTTTCTTGGCTGCGGGAGTACGTCGACCTGCCGGCGACGGAGACCGGCCGTGACGTACAGGCCAAGCTCATTTCGGCCGGACTCGAGGTCGAGACCGTCGAGCACCTCGGCGCCGACCTCAAGGGCCCCCTCGTCGTCGGCCGGGTGCTGACCATCGAGGAGCTGGAGGGCTTCAAGAAGCCGATCCGCTTCTGCACCGTCGACGTCGGCCAGGCCAACGGCACCGGCGAGCCCCAGGAGATCGTCTGCGGCGCCCGCAACTTCGCCGTCGGCGACAAGGTCGTCGTGGTCCTCCCCGGCGCCACCCTGCCGGGCGGCTTCTCGATCAGCGCCCGCAAGACCTACGGCAAGACGTCCCACGGCATGATCTGCTCCAGCGACGAGCTGGGCATGGGCGACGACGGCACCCACGGCATCATCGTGCTGCCGCCGGAGACCGAGGTCGGCAAGGACGCCATCGAGCTGCTCGAGCTGGTCGACGAGGTCCTGGACATCGCGGTCACCGCCAACCGCGGCGACTGCCTGTCCATCCGCGGCGTCGCCCGCGAGACCGCCATCGCCTACGGCCTGCCGCTGCGCGACCCGGCCCTCCTCGACGTGCCGGGACCGAACGCCTTCGGCTACCCGGTGAAGGTCTCCGACCCGGCCGGCTGCGACCGCTTCACCGCCCGCACGGTGACCGGCCTCAGCCCCGAGGCGCGCTCCCCGATCTGGCTCCAGCGCCGGCTGCAGAAGGTCGGCATGCGCCCGATCTCGCTCGCCGTCGACGTCACCAACTACGTGATGATGGAGCTCGGCCAGCCGCTGCACGCGTACGACCGCGGTCTGGTCCAGGGCACCATCGGCGTCCGCCGCGCGGGGGAGGGCGAGAAGATCGTCACCCTCGACGGCGTCGAGCGGAAGCTGCACGCCGAGGACCTCGTCATCACCGACGACCGCGGTCCGATCGGCCTCGCCGGCGTCATGGGCGGCGCCGACACGGAGATCGCGGACCACGACGCGGCCGAGAACGGCGGAAGCTCGACGACCGACGTGGTCATCGAGGCCGCCCACTTCGACCAGGTGGCCATCGCGCGCACCGCCCGACGGCACAAGCTGTCCTCCGAGGCCTCCCGCCGCTTCGAGCGCGGCGTCGACCCGCAGGCCGCCGCCGCTGCCGCGCAGCGCACCGTCGACCTGCTGGTGCTGCTCGCCGGCGGCACCGCCGAGGCCGGCGTCACCGAGGTCGTCGCCCCGTCCGCGCCGCACACCGTCACCGTCGCCGCCGACCACCCCGACAAGGTCGCGGGCGTGTCGTACGGCCGGGAGACCGTCGTACGCCGCCTGCAGGAGGTCGGCTGCGACGTGTACGGGCAGGACGAGCTGATCGTCACCGTCCCGTCCTGGCGGCCCGACCTCGCCGACCCGAACGACCTCGCCGAGGAGGTCATCCGGCTGGAGGGCTACGAGAACCTGCCCTCCACGCTTCCCAGGCCGCCGGCCGGCCGGGGCCTGACCGCCCGCCAGCGTCTGCACCGCCGTATCGGGCGCGCGCTCGCCGGGGCAGGGTACGTCGAGGCGCTGAACTACCCGTTCGTCAGCGAGCAGGTCTTCGACCAGCTCGGACTCGAGGCCGACGACCCGGCCCGCCGCGTCGTCAGGCTGGTCAACCCGCTCAGCGACGAGGAGCCCGCGCTGCGGACCACGCTGCTGCCGGGTCTGCTCGGCGCGCTGCGCCGCAACGACGGCCGGGGCGCGCACGACCTCGCGCTGTTCGAGACGGGCCTGGTCTTCCAGCCGCGTGACGAGCAGCGGACCGCCGTCAACCTGTCCGTGGACCGGCGCCCCAGTGAGGACGACATCGCCGCGCTGGACGCCGCGCTGCCCTACCAGCCGCGGCACGTCGCCGTGGTCCTGGCCGGAGCCCGCGAGCAGGCCGGCTGGTGGGGCAGGGGCCGTGCCGGCGACTGGGCCGACGCGGTCGAGGCCGCCCGGACCGTCGCCCGCGAGGCCGGCGCCGAACTGGGCGTCCGCAAGGGCCAGTACGGTCCCTGGCACCCGGGCCGCTGCGCCGAGCTGACCGTCACCGTCGACGGCGCCGAGCGCGTCATCGGCCACGCCGGTGAGCTGCACCCGCGCGTCCTGAAGAACCTGGGCCTGCCCGCGCGCGCCTGTGCGATGGAGCTGGACCTCGACGCCCTGGAGCAGGTCGGCGACGACACTCCGCAGGCGCCGGGCATCTCCACCTTCCCGGTCGCCACGCAGGACGTGGCGCTCGTCGTCGACGCGTTCGTCCCGGCGTCGGACGTCGAGGCGGCGCTGCGCGAGGGCGCCGGTGAACTGCTGGAGTCCATCCGCCTGTTCGACGTCTACGAGAACGCGGAGCAGTTGGGCGAGGGCCGCAAGTCCCTGGCCTACGCGCTGCGCTTCCGAGCGACCGACCGCACCCTGACCGTCGACGAGGCGTCGGCGGCCCGGGAAGCGGCGGTCACCCTCGCGGGCGACCGCACAGGAGCCACCCTCAGAGCCTGACCCCCCGCCGGACGGGCCCCGCGCCCGTCCGGCGCCGCTTCCCGCCCGTCCGGCAACTTCCAGCCCGTCCGGCAACTTCCAGCCAGTCCGGCGTTTGAGGACTGGGGGCCCGGGGGCGAAGCCCCCGAAGACGGGACGGGAAGGGGCGGCGGGGGCGAAAACCCCTGCCCGCCCCACCCCCACCTCGCCACCACCCCCACCCCACCAGTCACCTCACTCATTCGGGTGACGATTCCGCCCGATGCGTCAAAAAGCCCTCACCGGTCGACAGAATCGGACCGGCCTCTCGGGGCCCATCTGCGCTGTCCGGGCCTACATGGGGGGCCATCGGCATGATCCGCTCGAAACCCGGGGCTCCCCGCAGGGTGCCACCCCGGCTCCGCTCCCGGGTACCCGGCCTCGCGGTGCCCACGGCACTGGGCGCCACCGCGGTCGCCTAACGGATGACCTGCCCGCTCGCCCACGACGACGCCCTCGCCGCCCGTCTGATCAGCAGCGCGGTGATGTGCGCCCTCGGCACAGGCCTGGTGGTGCACGCCCGGCACCGGCTGCTGCGCGAACTCCGGCGGTCCCGCCGCACCGCGGAGACCGCGCAGAACGCACTGCTGCGACCGCCGCCCCCGCGGGTCGACGGCCTGGCCGCCGCCGCGGTCCACCTCTCCGCCGATCCGGAAGCCCGGATCGGCGGAGATCTGTACGAGGCCGTCGCCACCGAGCACGGCGTACGGGCCGTGATCGGCGACGTCCGCGGCCACGGACTCGCCGCGGTGGAAACCGCCGCCGCCGTCCTCGGCAGCTTCCGCGAGGCCGCCCACGACGAGGCCGAACTGGCCGGCGTGCTGCGCCGCCTGGAGCGGGCCATGGCCCGGCGCCGGCGGGAGCGGGACCTCGCAGCTCCGGAACCCGCGGCCGCGTCCACCGCTCAACACGCGGCTTCCGCCGAGGAGTTCGTCACCGTACTGCTCCTGGAGATCCTCCCGGACGGCGGAGTGCGGGCTCTCAACTGCGGGCACCCCTGGCCGTATCTGCTGACCGGCGCCCGCGCCGAACCCCTCGTGAGCGCCGACCCGCTTCCCCCGCTCGGCCTGTTCCCCCTGCCGCCCGGACTCCCCACCGTCCCCTGCGGACGTCTGCTGCCCGGCGACGCGCTGGTCCTGTACACGGACGGAGCCGAGGAGGCACGGGACGCCGGGGGCCGGTTCTTCCCGCTGCGGGACGTCCTGGGCGAGGCGGCCCGCACCACCCCGTCCACGCCCCGCTCCCTGCTGTGCACGGTTCTCACGGAACTGCTGCGGCACACCGCCGGCCCGCCGAAGGACGACGTGGCCCTGCTGATCCTCCGGAACGAGCGGCACGGGGAAGGCACTCGTTCCGGAGCGCGGCAGGCCGCGCGCCCTTCGGCCGCGCAGCCGCACCCGACGGACCGCCTCCAGTCCCTGGCATGACCGGCGGCGCCACGCCGTCCGTCCCGCCACGGAGTGTCGGGCAGGCAGCAGGGCGGACGGCGTGGATCGGGCCGCCGCACTGTATGAGGGGGAGCCGGCGGCCCGGCCGGCCTCTTTCGAGGCAGTTCAGTCAACCCGCCGGACACGCTCCGCGACAGTGCGCGCACCCTTCGGATTCGGGCACTCCGTTCACACCCCGTGTGAACGGGCAGCCACTACTCTGTCCGGCACCGAGCCACCGGGGGGCCTGGAATGCAGCCGAACACCCTGCTCGACGCGATCCTGGACGAGGCCGCGATCTCACACGCCGGCCTGGCCGCGCACGTCAACCAGGCCGGCCGGGCGCGCGGTCTGCCGCTGCGCTACGAACACACCGCCGTGGCCCGGTGGCTGAAGGGACAGCGGCCCCGGGGGCAGGTGCCCGACCTGATCTGCGAGGTGCTCGCCGCCCGGCTGCGCCGTCAGGTCACCCTCGACGACATCGGCCTCGGCGTGCCCGGCGAACCGTCCGCCCCGCACACCGGCTCGCTCTCCGGTTTCGTCGAGCGGGCCACCGCGCTGTGGCGCTCCGACCAGCAGCGCCGCCCGCATGTGCTCGGCGCTCCCGCGGTCACCGGGACGCCCGCCGTGATGCCCGTGTGGGAGTGGGAGAACCCGCCCGAGGACATGGACGTCTCGCGCGGCGGCCGGCACCGGGTCACCCCCGGCGACCTCGACATGCTGCGGGCCGCCCGCACCCACTACGAGCAGATGTACCGCAAGGCCGGCGGTGTCGCGACCCGCGCCCGGATCGTCGGATTCCTCAACGCCGAGGCCGCCCCGCTGCTGCGCGGCCACTACACCGACGCCACCGGCCGCCAACTGCACCGCGCCACCGGGGGCCTGGTCGCGATCACCGGCATCTGCGCGTACGACTCCGACGCGCACGGCCTCGCCCAGCGCTACTTCCACCAGGCGCTCCGGCTGGCGAAGGCCAGCGGCGACCGGGGACTCGGCGCCTATGTGATCGCCCTGCTCGTCAACCAGTCGCTGTTCATGCGGGAGTACCGGCAGGCCGTGGCCTTCGCCGAGGCCGCGCTGCGCGCCGCCGGCACCCGCATCACCCCCGCCCTCGCCTCCGACCTGTACGCGATGCAGGCCAAGGCGTACGCACACCTCGGCGACGGCACCGGCGCGCTGTCCTGCATCCGCCGGGCCGAGCGGGCCGCCGAGCGCATCCGGCGCGGACACGAACCCGACGAGACCGGCTACGTCCAGCCCGGCCTGGTCAACGTCCAGGTGGCGGAGGCCCTGCTCAGCCTCGGCGAGCTGGCGGCGGCCCGGGAGCACGCGGCGGCGGCCGTGGACAACCCCGCGCACGACCGGGGCCGGGTGCACCGGCTGGCCATGCTGAGCACCGTCGAACTGCGCCAGGGCAATGCCGACAAGGCGGTGGCCGTCGCGGTGCAGATGACCGAACAGGCCCGCGGGATGGAGTCGCAGCGGCTGCGGGACAGACTGCGCGCGGTGCGTGACCACCTCGTCCGCAGCGGCTGCGCGGGCACGGCCGAGGCGGCCGAGCTCATCGACGGGGCACTGCGCGTACCGCTGTAGTACGGGCGCCGCCCTCGGGCATCCGTGCCCCGTACGCGCCTCCACCGCGCCCGCCGCCGCACCGCGGGCGGCCTCCCGTGCGCCTGCTGCCGCACCGCCGCTGCTGCGATATTGCCCCTTACCCGTCGGAAGGTGGCAGAACCGTGCAGTGGACGAAGCAGAACGAACAAACTGTGTACGCAAACCGCTGGTTCAGCGTCAATCTCGCGGATGTGGAGCTGCCGGACGGCCGGCATCTCGACCACTTCCTGATACGGCTGCGGCCCGTCGCCGTGGCCACGGTGGTGAACGAGGCCAACGAGGTCCTCCTGCTGTGGCGCCACCGTTTCATCACCGACAGCTGGGGGTGGGAGCTCGCGGCCGGCGTCGTCGAGGACGGCGAGGACGTCGTCCGGGCCGCCGCGAGGGAACTGGAGGAGGAGACCGGCTGGCGGCCGGGACCGCTGCGCCATCTGATGAGCGTGGAGCCGTCCAACGGCCTCACCGACGCCCGGCACCACATCTACTGGTCCGACGAGGGCGAGTACGTCGGACACCCGGTGGACGACTTCGAGTCGGACCGCCGGGAGTGGGTGCCCCTGAAAGTGGTCCCCGACCTGGTCGCCGCCGGGGAGGTCCCGGCCGCCAACATGGCGGCGGCGTTACTCCTGCTGCACCATCTCAGGCCCGGCCAGGACGGCAGGCCCTGAGACGCACCGGGGGCCCGGCACCCGCCGGGTGCCGGGCCCCCGCAGGCGCTCAGTAGGTGTAGAAGCCCGAGCCGCTCTTGCGGCCCAGCCGGCCCGCGTCGACCATGCGCTGCAGCAGCGGGGGAGCGGCGTACAGCGGCTCCTTGTACTCCTCGTACATCGAGTACGCCACCGAGGCCACCGTGTCCAGGCCGATCAGGTCGGACAGCTTCAGCGGGCCCATCGGGTGGGCGCATCCCATCTCCATGCCGTTGTCGATGTCCTCGCGGCTGGCGATGCCCGACTCGAACATCCGGATCGCGGAGAGCAGGTACGGGATCAGCAGCGCGTTCACCACGAAACCGGAGCGGTCCTGGGCGCGGATCGCGTGCTTGCCCAGCATCTTCTCGGTGAAGACCTGGGCCCGGCTCAGCGTGCCCTCGGAGGTGGTGAGCGCCGGGATCAGCTCGACCAGCTTCTGCACCGGGGCCGGGTTGAAGAAGTGGATGCCGATGACGTGGTCGGGCCGCGAGGTGGCGACCGCCAGCTTCACCAGCGGGATGGAGGAGGTGTTGGAGGCCAGGATCGCGTCCGGACGGGTCACCACCTGGTCGAGGACCTGGAAGATCTCGGTCTTGACCTGCTCGTTCTCGACCACGGCCTCGATCACCAGATCACGGTCGGCGAACTCGCCGAGGTCCGTGGTGAAGCTCAGCCGGGCCTGGGTGGAGTCCAGCTCCTCCGCGGAGATCTTGCCGCGCTCGGCCGCCTTCGACAGGGAGTTGAACAGCCGGGTACGGCCGATCTCCAGGGCTTCGCCGGTGGTCTCGGCGACCTTGACGTCCAGACCCGCGCGGGCGCACACCTCGGCGATCCCCGCGCCCATCTGACCGCAGCCCACCACTCCGACGCGTTCGATGTCGGTCACATCGTTCCCTTCGCTACTGCTTACGGCTGTGGCAGGTTGCCGGGTCCCGGTGCCTGCTCCGTTCGTGCACGTTACTCCGAAGTATCGATGATCGATCGTGGGGGTGGGGCATCCTGGGCGCCAGAAGGCGGCCCGCCGGGTGGCCGGACGGCGTGCGAGGGGGCGCGATGGGACGGGTGTCACGCAGGGTGTTCGCCACGGCGGCGCTGTCCGCGCTTGCCGCGACACCACGGGCGTCTGCCGCGCCCCGGGACCTCTCGGGGGCGCCCGGAGGTCCCGGCCGGGGCGGCGCGGCGACCGGCGAGATGCGGGGCATGTGGGTGGCCACCGTCACCAACCGGGACTGGCCCTCCCGGCCGGGGCTCGGCGCCGACCGGCAGCGGGCCGAGCTGCTCGCCCACCTCGACGCCGCCGTGCGCGCCGGGCTCAACACCGTCGTCTTCCAGGTGCGGCCCACGGCCGACGCGCTGTGGCCCTCGCCGCACGAGCCCTGGTCGCAGTACCTCACCGGGACCCAGGGCCGGGATCCCGGCTGGGACCCGCTCGGCACCGCCGTCGAGGAGGCGCACGCCCGCGGTCTGGAGCTGCACGCCTGGTTCAACCCGTACCGCGTGGCCATGCACGCCGACCCCGCACGGCTAGCCGCCTCCCACCCGGCCCGCCGCAACCCCGGCTGGGTCGTCCCGTACGGCGGCAGGCTCTACTACAACCCGGGGCTGCCCGAGGTCCGCGCCTTCGTGCGGGAGGCGATGCTCGACGCGGTGCGCCGCTACCCCGTGGACGCGGTCCACTTCGACGACTACTTCTATCCGTATCCGGTGGCCGGGCAGACCTTCGACGACGACCTCGCCCACGACACCCACGGCGGCGGCTTCCCGGACCGGGCGGCCTGGCGACGGGACAACGTCGACCGGCTGGTGCGCGAGACGGCCGCCGGGATCAGGGAGATCCGGCCCGGCACCCGCTTCGGCATCAGCCCCTTCGGAGTGTGGCGCAACGCCGACGTGGACGCCCGGGGCTCGGACACGTCCGCGGGCGTGCAGACCTACGACGACCTGTACGCGGACACCCGCCGATGGGCCAGGGAGAACTGGATCGACTACATCTGCCCCCAGCTCTACTGGAACATCGGTTTCGCCGCCGCCGACTACGCGAAGCTGCTCCCCTGGTGGGCGGAGGTCGTCCGGGGCTCCGGGACACAGCTGTACGCGGGGGAGGCCCTGTACAAGGCGGGCGATCCCGCGCAGCCCGCGGCCTGGCGGGACCCGGCCGAGCTGTCCCGCCACCTCACCCTGGCGGCGAGAGACCCCGGAGGCCGCGGGCACGTCTTCTTCGCCGCCCGCGAGGTGACGGCGGATCCGGCCGGAGCGATGGCGAGGGTGACCGCGGACCACTACCGCCGGCCCGCGGTGGCACCGCGTTCTCGCGACAGGCCCTAGTGCTGCGGGTGTGGGGTCGTGTGGCGGATCTCGGTGTCGGGGCCGGGGGAGCACACGCCCTCGTGTCCGTCCTCGAAGCGGACGCGGTAGGGCGGGTTCCCCTTCTCGCCCATCACTTCGACGATCTCTCCGACCTTGTCGTGCTGGCCGACCACCCTGCCGTGCTGGACAAGCTGGTCACCCTTGGTTGCGCGCATCGGGGCCTCCTCTCAGCCGCGTGCCCGCTGGGTGACGGCGATGCACACGAGCACCGCCGCGGCCGTCAGCGGGGCGGCCACCGTCAGCCGTTCGTTCAGCAGCAGCACCGACCACACCAGTGTGAGCAGCGGCTGGGCCAGCTGCAACTGGCTGGCCTTCGGGATGCCGATGGCCGCCATGCCCCGGTACCAGACGATCAGCCCGAGGAACTGCGAACCCGCCGCCACCCACAGCAGGCCGGCGACGCTGTGCGCGGTCAGCCGCACCGGTTCGGCGCTCAGCGCGACCGCGGCGACCGGCAGCGTGAGCGGCAGGCACATGACCAGCGCCCAGCCGATCACCTGCCACCCCGGCATCACCCGGGCCAGCCTGCCGCCCTCGGTGTAGCCGGCCGCGCACACCAGGAGCGCACCGAAGAGGTACAGGTCGGCCGTGGTCAGCGCGCCCCCGCTCTGCTGCACGGTGAACCCCAGCACCGCGGCGGCCCCGGCGAGTGCCGCCAGCCAGAAGACGCGTGAGGGCCGGGAGCCCACCCGCAGGGCCGACAGCAGCGCCGTGGTCAGCGGCAGCAGGCCCACCACGACGGCCGCGTGCGCGGTGGTCGAGGTCTGCAGCGCCAGGGTGGTCAGCATCGGGAAGCCGAGGACCACCCCCGCGCCGACCACCGCGAGCCCCGGCCAGTGCCGCCGGGCCGGCGGGGGCACACGGAGGGCCAGCAGACAGCCGCCCGCGATGAACGCCGCGAGCACACTGCGCACGGCCACCAGCGACCAGGGCCCGAAGCCTTCGAGACCCCAGGCGGTGGCGGGGAAGGTCAGGGAGAAGGCGACCACGCCGAGGGCGGCCTGCAGGGTGCCGAGACCGCGGTGGTCCCGGGGGCCGGTGACCGCTATCGGCGGCGCGGCAGTAGCGCTACTCTGTGCTCTCATGCATGAGCGTAGCAGTGTCGGTGAACTGGCGGAACAGCTGCGACGGGAGCTCGACCGCTACTCTCCCGGTGGAAAGCTGCCGTCCAGCAGAGTCCTGGTGGAGCGGTTCCGGGTGAGCCCGGTGACCGTCTCCCGCGCGCTGGCGCGGCTGGCCGCCGAGGGGCTGGTGGTCACCCGGCCCGGCGCCGGCGCCTTCCGTGCCCGGCCGCGGACCACGGCCGCTCCCGCCGGGGACACCTCGTGGCAGGAGGTCACTCTCAGCGCGGACGGCGCCGCCGACCTGGTGCCGCGCTCGGTGGACGCCTCCGGGGTGCTTGTCTCGCTGGCCGCGCCGCCGCCCGGGGTGATCGAGTTCAACGGCGGCTATCTGCACCCCACCCTGCAGCCGGAGCGGGCGATGGCGGCGGCGCTCTCCCGGGCCGGGCGCAGACCCGGCGCCTGGGGACGGCCGCCCATGGAGGGGCTGCCGGAGCTGCGCGAGTGGTTCGCCCGCAGCATCGGCGGGCCGGTCACGGCGGCGGGCGTGCTGGTCACCTCGGGCGGACAGTCCGCGCTGACCACCGCCCTGCGCGCGCTCGCCCCGCCGGGCGCCCCCGTCCTCGTCGAGTCGCCCACCTACCCCGGCATGCTGGCCATCGCCCGGGCGGCCGGACTGCGCCCGGTGCCCGTCCCGGTCGACGCGGACGGCGTACGGCCCGCGCTGCTCGCCGACGCGTTCCGGGCGACCGGCGCCCGGGTCTTCGTCTGCCAGCCGCTGTTCCAGAACCCCACCGGCGCCGTGCTCGCCCCCGAGCGGCGCGGGGAGGTGCTGCGCATCGCCCGCGAGGCCGGCGCGTTCGTGATCGAGGACGACTTCGTGCGGCGGCTGGTGCACGAGGACGCGGGCCCGCTGCCCCGCCCGCTCGCCGCCGACGACCCCGACGGGGTGGTGGTGCACGTCTGCTCGCTGACCAAGGCGACCTCGCCCAGCTTCCGGGTGAGCGCGCTCGCCGCGCACGGCCCGGTGCTCGAACGGCTGCGGGCCATCCAGATCGTCGACACCTTCTTCGTCCCCCGGCCGCTGCAGGAGGCCACCCTGGAACTCGTCGGCTCGCCCGCCTGGCCACGCCATCTGCGCGCGATCTCGGCCGCGCTGCGGTCCCGCCGGGACGCGATGACCGCCGCGCTCCGCCTGCACCTGCCCGAACTCCACCTGCCGTACGTCCCGTCCGGCGGCTACCACCTCTGGCCGCGGCTGCCCGCCGGCGCGCCCGAGCCCGCCCTGACCGCCGCCGCGCTGCGGGCGGGCGTCGCCGTCACCCCCGGCCGCCCCTACTTCAGCGCCGAGCCCCCGGCCGGCCACCTCCGGCTGAGCTTCGCGGCGGTGGCGGGCGCCGACGAGATCGCCGAGGGGGTGCGCCGCCTGCGCACCGCCTGCGACGAGGTGCTGTGACACCGGGGACAAAGGGTTCGACGCCGCCCCGCCCGACCTGGGAGCATCCGGCCATGACCGACACCCCGCGCCTGCCCGAGGGCTACGAGATCTCCACCGACCCCGCCCGCATCGACGCCGGGCGCGTGCACCGGTGGCTGTCCACCGACGCCTACTGGGCGATGGGCCGCTCCCGCGAGAAGCAGGACCTCGCGATCGAGGGGTCGCTCAACTTCGGCGTGTACGACACGCTCTCGGGGGAGCAGGTGGCGTACGCCCGGGTCATCACCGACCGGGCGACCTTCGCCTGGCTGTGCGACGTGTACGTCGACCCGTCGGTACGCGGCAAGGGCGTCGGCACGGCGCTGGTGGCGGCCGTACGGGACGAGCTGCGGCCCTGCGGGCTGAAGCGGATCATGCTGGCCACGCACGACGCCCACGGCGTCTACGCCAAGCTCGGCTTCGGACCGCTGGAGCGGCCCGACCAGTGGATGGTGCTCGTCTCCGAGTGACCCGTCCCGGGCGGTGTTTCCGGGGCACTTGTCCGGCGCGTCCTTACCAGCCGGTAAGACCGGATGCACCGTAAGTGACGTCTCGGTGACACCCCTTGACCCGGGCACCCCGGCGACTCACGATCGCGGCATGGCACTTCGGGTCACGTTCGTCGCCGCCGCGGGGAGCTCCTCGGTGCTCGCCGAACGTTTCGAGGACGTCCGGCCGCTGGACCAGGCCGGCTGGAGCGAGGTGCAGCGGGCCGCGCACGAGCTGCTGCCGCTCGCCGCGGCCGATCTGCGCTACTGCTCCCCGGCCCCGCGCAGCCGCGCCACCGGGGAGGGCCTCGGGTACGCCCCGCTGGTGCAACTGGCCCTGCGGGAATGCGACATGGGCCGCTGGCGGGGGCTGACCCTGGGCGAGGCGATGGCGCGGGAGCCGCAGGCGGTGGACGCCTGGCTCGCCGACCCGAGGTCCACTGCGCACGGCGGCGAGTCGCTGCTCGACTTCATCGGCCGGGTCGGCGGCTGGCTGGACACCCGGCCGGCCGAGGAGAACTGCCGGGTCGTGGCCGTGGCCGAGCCGTCCGTGATCCGCGCGGCCCTGCTGTATGTGCTCAAGGCGCCCCCCGCCGCGTACTGGAACATCGACGTGCGGCCGTTGTCGACGGTCGGTGTGGCCGGCCGGGCGGGCCGCTGGAAGCTGCGCCTCGAAGGCGTGTTCGCTCAGTCCGCGCGTGCGTAGTCCGTGGTGAGCTCCAGGTCCTTCGTGGGGCCGCGGACCCGCCAGAGGGTCCGCCAGTGGTCCGCGTCGCGGGCGGTGAACTCGCCCCGGTAGAGGTCGGCGGAGCAGGGGTGGTCCGCGACGTACCGGCCGGTGGTGAGGTCGAGGGCGTGGAACGGGCGGCCGTCCGCGAACCGTACGTCCGCGGTCCCGCCCGGGCCGGGCAGGAAGCGCAGGGTCCGCTCGGCCGGCCGGGTGACGCCCCGCCAGGTGAAGTCGCCGGACTCCCGCTGCAGCAGACCGCCGCCCTCCAGCGGGCCGAAAACGACCGTCCCCTCGAAGCGCCCCCGGTCGCCGCCCGCCAGGTCGCGCACGGTCCGCTCCGCCCGCCACCGGCCGCTCAGGTAGTCCAGTACGTCGGGTACCGGCCAGAACCCGCCCATCCCGCCTCGTTCCCGCGTGGTCGTCGGTGTCGCACGCTCCATTGACGTGCCCCTGCCTCCTCCCTATCTTGCCGTTCGAAGTGCTGACCATTGGCCGATATGTCGAACACTCCTAGAGTCACCCCACTCCTAGAGAGAGCCGCTGAGTATCCATGTCACGCACCGCGCACCACCGCGCCCGCCTCAGACTCGGTCTCACCGCCACCGCGCTCCTGACGGCCGCCGCCCTCGTCCCGGCCCCCGCGCACGCCGAGGACACCAACGACTACACGATCACCGTCGACCCGGACGCCAGGGGCGCGGCGATCGAGGACACGATGTACGGCGTCTTCTTCGAGGACATCAACCGGGCCGCCGACGGCGGTCTCTACGCCGAACTCGTGCAGAACCGGTCCTTCGAGTACTCCACCGCCGACAACGGCTCCTACACGCCGCTGACCTCCTGGACGGTGGGCGGCACGGCCGAGGTGCTGAACGACTCAGGCCGGCTCAACGAACGCAATCGCAACTACCTGTCCCTGGGCGCCGGTTCGTCGGTCACCAACGCCGGCTACAACACCGGCGTCCGGGTGGAGCAGGGCAAGCGGTACGACTTCTCGGTGTGGGCCCGCGCGGAGAGCGCCACCACCCTCACCGTCACGCTCAAGGACGCCGCCGGTGAGCTCGCGACCGTCCGCCGGGTGGCCGTCAAGGGCGACTGGGCCGCGTACCGGGCCTCCTTCACCGCCTCCCGCACCAGCAACCGCGGCCGGCTCGCCGTCGCCTCCTCCGGGCCGGCGGCCCTCGACATGGTGTCGCTGTTCCCGCGCGACACCTACAAGAACCAGCCGAACGGCCTCCGCAAGGACCTCGCCGAGAAGATCGCCGCCCTGAAGCCCGGCTTCGTCCGCTTCCCCGGCGGCTGCCTGGTCAACACCGGCTCCATGCAGGACTACAGCGAGGCCTCCGGCTGGCAGCGCAAGCGCTCCTACCAGTGGAAGGACACGGTGGGCCCGGTCGAGGAACGCGCCACCAACGCCAACTTCTGGGGTTACAACCAGAGTTACGGCCTCGGCTACTACGAGTACTTCCGCTTCGCCGAGGACGTCGGCGCGATGCCGCTGCCCGTCGTCCCCGCGCTGGTCACCGGCTGCGGGCAGAACCGGGCCACCGACGACGAGGCACTGCTCAAGCGGCACATCCAGGACACCCTGGACCTGATCGAGTTCGCCAACGGACCGGCCGGCTCCACCTGGGGCAAGGTGCGCGCCCGGATGGGCCACCCCAAGCCCTTCGGCCTCACCCACATCGGGGTCGGCAACGAGGAGAACCTCCCCCGAGAGTTCTTCGCCCGCTTCCAGCGGTTCCGGGCCGCCATCGAGGCGAAGTACCCGGACATCACGGTCGTCTCCAACTCCGGCCCCGACGACTCCGGCACGACCTTCGAGACCGCCTGGCAGCTCAACCGCGAGGGCGAGGTCGACATGGTCGACGAGCACTACTACAACAGCCCGCAGTGGTTCCTGCAGAACAACGACCGCTACGACTCGTACGACAGGAACGGCCCCAAGGTCTTCCTGGGCGAGTACGCCTCCCAGGGCAACGCCTGGAAGAACGGCCTCGCCGAGGCCGCCTTCATGACCGGCCTGGAACGCAACGCCGAAGTGGTCGAGCTGGCCTCATACGCGCCGCTGCTCGCCAACGAGGACTACGTCCAGTGGCGTCCGGACATGATCTGGTTCAACAACCGCGCTTCCTGGGGCTCGGCCAACTACGAGGTCCAGAAGCTGTTCATGACCAACACCGGCGACCGTGTGGTGCCGTCCGAGGCGAGTGGCACGCCGGACGTCAGCGGCCCCATCGCGGGAGCCGTGGGCCTGTCGACGTGGGCGACGAGCGCGGCGTACGACGACGTGAGGGTGACCTCGGCCGACGGCGCGTCCCTGCTGAGCGACGACTTCTCCGGTGACGCCTCGCGGTGGACCCACAGCGGGGGCGGCAGCTGGAGCGTCCGGGACGGGGAGTACGTACAGACCGACGAGGCCGCCGAGAACACCCTGGTCACGGCCGGTGACCCGGCCTGGAAGGACTACGACCTGCACGTGAGGGCCACCAAGAAGGCCGGCAAGGAGGGCTTCCTCGTCGCCTTCGGGGTCAAGGACACCGGCAACTACTACTGGTGGAACCTCGGCGGCTGGAACAACACCCGGTCCGCCGTCGAGCAGGCCGTGGACGGCGGGAAGTCGACGCTGGTCTCCAAGGCCGGGTCCATCGAGACGGGCCGCGCCTACGACATCGACGTCAAGGTGCGGGGCCGCCAGGTCACCCTCTACCTCGACGGCCAGGAGTGGGGCGGCTTCACCGACGACAAGCCGGCCGAGCCGTTCCGGCAGGTGGTCACCGAGGACGACCGCACCGGCGACCTGATCGTCAAGGTCGTCAACGCCCAGCCGGCCGAGGCCCGCACGGCGGTCGACCTCGGCGGCGCCGAGGTCGCCTCGCGCGCCCGCGTGACCACGCTGGCGGCCGACGCGGACGCGGTCAACACGGAGACGGACACCCCGGTCACCCCGGTGACGTCCACGCTGCGGGGCGTGTCCGACAGGTTCACGTACACCTTCCCGGCGCACTCGGTGACGTTCCTGCGCATCGCGCGGCGGTGACGGCCCGGGTGCGGGCCGTCGTCCGGTGGACGCGGCCCGCACCCGGCACCGGCCGGGAAGCCGCCCGGCGTGTCAGTGGCGCAGCAGCAGGGTGACACCGGCCACCGCGGCGCCCAGCGCGACCGCGGCGACGCCGTACGCGAGGCGGTGCGTACGCAGCCAGGGCAGCAGCCGGTCCACGGCGATCCGCCCGGGGCCGGTCAGGGCGAGCGCCACCGCGGCCAGGGTGAGCAGCAGCTCGTACTCCACGCCCTCCGGGGCGAAGAAGCCGCCGCCCCACTTCACGGCGATCGCGTTGACCATGGTGCCGGCCACGGCCGCGGCGGCCAGCGGGGTGAACAGACCGAGCGCGAGGCCGAGCCCGCCGAGGGTCTCGGTGAGCCCGGCCACGACCGCGAACGCCTCGGGCGAGGGGTAGCCGAGGGACGCGAAGAACATCCCGGTGCCCTCGACACCGCCCCCGCCGAACCAGCCGAACAGCTTCTGGGCGCCGTGCGCGGCCATCGTCAGACCGAGCACGAGACGCAGGAGCAGCAGTCCGATGTCGTAGGCACGGGCGGGAACGGCGGGTCCGCCCTGGCCGGAAGCGGCGGCGGCAGGGCGGGACAGGGTGGTGGGACCGGTCATGGGGGGACTCCTCGGAAGGGGACGGCGAAGACGGTGGGGACGCGCCGCTCGGCACCGAGCGGCACCCCGTCCCGGCAATCTTGAACCTTCAAGCTAAACCACTCGGGCTCTTGCTTCAACTTTCAAGCAGTCCGGGTAGGCTCGACCGCGCCCGCCATCCGTGAACCCGCCCCGCTCGAGGAGTCGCCGCCATGCCCCACACCGCCGCCCCCACGGTCAGCTGGTCCGTCGCGCCCGACCGCAGGCCCGGCACGCCGCTGGTCGTCGCCCTGCACGGACGGGGAGCCGACGAGGCGTCGTTCGCCCAGCTGGCGCCGCGGCTGCCGGCCGAGGCTTCGGTGGCCTTCGTGCGCGCCCCGCTCGCCGAGGGCGGCGGATACGCGTGGTTCGCCAACCGGGGGATCGGGCGGCCCCTGCCCGACTCCATCGCCGCCACCGCCGACTGGCTCTTCGGCTGGCTCGACACCGAGGCCGCCGGGCATGCGTCGGTCTCGCTCCTCGGCTTCTCCGGCGGCATGGCCATGGCCGGCGGCCTGCTGCTCGCCCGTCCGGAGCGGTTCGCCGCCGCCGTCCTGCTGTCCGGCACCCTGCCGTGGGACGCGGGGCTGCCCGAGGAGCGGGGCCGCCTGACCGGCGTGCCGGTCTTCTGGGGCCGCGACGCCGCGGACCAGGTGATCCCCGCCGACCTCGTCGCCCGGACCGGCGCCTGGCTCCGCGAGGCGTCCGGCGCACACCTCGAAGAGCGCCTCTATCCGGGCCTGGGCCACGGCGTCGCCGTCCCCGAGCTGACCGACGCCTCGGCCTTCCTGCGCCGCGCATGGGCGGACGGCGCCTGAGGGGCACCCTGGCGGCCGGCCTTCCCGTTGCATAAACGTGCGCATGTCCGTATAGTCATGCCTCTGAGGAGGAGGTTTCCGTGAGCGTACGAGTGGCTGTGGCCGGAGCCAGTGGATATGCGGGTGGGGAGCTGCTGCGTCTGCTGCTGGCGCACCCCGGTGTCGAGATCGGCGCGCTGACCGGGAACACCAACGCCGGACAGCGGCTCGGGAGCCTCCAGCCGCATCTGCTGCCGCTCGCCGAGCGGGTCCTGGAGCCGACCACGGCCGACGTGCTCGCCGGGCACGACGTCGTCTTCCTCGCCCTGCCGCACGGGCAGTCCGCCGCCGTCGCCGAGCAGCTCGGCGAGGAGGTGCTCGTGATCGACATGGGCGCCGACTTCCGGCTGGAGGACGCCGCCGACTGGGAGGCGTTCTACGGATCCCCGCACGCCGGCACCTGGCCGTACGGCATGCCCGAACTGCCGGGCGCCCGCGCCGCGCTGGAGGGGTCCAGGCGCGTCGCGGTGCCCGGTTGCTACCCCACCGCCGTCTCCCTGGCCCTCTTCCCGGCGTACGCCGCCGGCCTCGCCGAGCCCGAGGCGGTGATCGTCGCCGCGTCCGGCACCTCCGGCGCCGGCAAGGCGGCCAAGCCGCACCTGCTGGGCTCCGAGGTCATGGGCTCCATGTCGCCCTACGGCGTCGGCGGCGGCCACCGGCACACCCCCGAGATGATCCAGAACCTCAGCGCGGCGGCGGGCGGGCGGGTCTCCGTCTCCTTCACCCCGACGCTGGCGCCGATGCCCCGCGGCATCCTCGCCACCTGCACCGCGAAGGCGAGGACCGGCGTCACCGCCGCGTCACTGCGCGCCGCGTACGAGAAGGCATTCGCCGACGAGCCCTTCGTCCACCTGCTCCCCGAGGGGCAGTGGCCCACGACCGCGGCCGTCCTCGGTTCGAACGCCGTTCAGGTGCAGGTCGCGTACGACGCCGCCGCGGGCCGGATCATCGTGATCAGCGTCATCGACAACCTGACCAAGGGCACCGCGGGCGGTGCCGTCCAGAGCATGAACATCGCCCTGGGTCTCGACGAGACCACGGGGCTGACGACGATCGGAGTTGCGCCGTGAGTGTGACGGCAGCAAAGGGATTCACGGCGGCCGGCATCGCCGCCGGGATCAAGGAGAACGGCAACCCCGACCTGGCCCTCGTGGTCAACAACGGCCCCCGCCGCGCCGCGGCCGGCGTCTTCACCTCCAACCGCGTCAAGGCGGCACCCGTGCTCTGGTCCGAGCAGGTGCTGAAGAGCGGGCAGCTGTCCGCCGTCGTCCTCAACTCCGGTGGCGCCAACGCCTGTACGGGACCGAAGGGCTTCCAGGACACCCACGCCACCGCCGAGAAGGCCGCCGAGGTGCTCGGCACCGGCGCGGGCGAGGTCGCCGTCTGCTCGACGGGACTCATCGGCGTGCTGCTCCCCATGGACAAGCTGCTCCCCGGCGTCGGCACCGCCGCCGCGCAGCTGTCCGAGCACGGGGGCGAGAAGGCCGCCATCGCCATCAAGACCACCGACACCGTCCACAAGACGTCCGTCGTGACCGGGGACGGCTGGACCGTCGGCGGCATGGCCAAGGGCGCCGGCATGCTCGCCCCCGGCCTCGCCACCATGCTCGTCGTCCTCACCACCGACGCCGACCTCGGCTCCGACGCGCTCGACCGGGCCCTGCGGGACGCCACCCGGGTCACCTTCGACCGCGTCGACTCCGACGGCTGCATGTCCACCAACGACACCGTGCTGCTGCTCGCCTCCGGCGCCTCCGGCGTCACCCCCGGGTACGAGGAGTTCGCCGAGGCCGTACGGGCCGTCTGCGACGACCTCGGCCAGCAGCTCATCCGCGACGCCGAGGGCGCCAGCAAGGACATCAGGGTCGAGGTGGTGGGCGCCGCGACCGAGGAGGACGCCGTCGAGGTGGGCCGCTCCATCGCCCGCAACAACCTCCTCAAGTGCGCCATCCACGGCGAGGACCCCAACTGGGGCCGGGTGCTCTCCGCGATCGGCACCACGAGCGCCGCCTTCGAGCCCGACGAGCTGAACGTCGCCATCAACGGCGTCTGGGTGTGCAAGAACGGCGGCGTCGGCGAGGACCGCGACAAGGTCGACATGCGCTACCGCGAGGTCCACATCGTCGCCGACCTCGCCGCCGGCGACGCCACCGCCACCATCTGGACCAACGACCTCACCGCCGACTACGTCCACGAGAACAGCGCGTACTCCTCATGACCGGCACCCGTAAGCACACCGCGCTGCCCAAGGCGCAGATCCTCATCGAGGCGCTGCCCTGGCTCACCCGGCACCACGGAAAAACCGTCGTCATCAAGTTCGGCGGCAACGCCATGGTGGACGAGGACCTGAAGGCCGCCTTCGCCCAGGACGTCGTGTTCCTGCGGCACGCCGGCCTGAAGCCGGTCGTCGTGCACGGCGGCGGCCCGCAGATCAGCCGGGCGCTCCAGACGCACGGCATCGTCAGCGAGTTCAAGGCCGGCCTGCGCGTCACCACCGAGGACGCCATGGACGTCGTACGCATGGTGCTCGCCGGACAGGTGCAGCGGGAGCTGGTCGGGCTGCTCAACCGGCACGGACCGCTCGCCGTCGGCCTCACCGGCGAGGACGCGCACACCCTCACCGCCACCAAGCACCGGCCCCGGGTCGACGGCGAGCTCGTCGACATCGGGCGGGTGGGCGAGATCACCGAGATCGACACGGGCGCGATCGAGGCACTGCTCGCCGACGGCCGCATCCCGGTCGTCTCGTCGATCGCCCGCAGCCAGGACGACCACCATGTCTACAACGTCAATGCTGATACGGCGGCTGCGGCACTCGCTGCGGCACTGGGCGCCGAAACCCTCATGGTCCTCACGGACGTCGAGGGCCTCTACGAGGACTGGCCGGACAGCGACGAGGTGATCAGCCGCCTCACCGCCTCCCAGCTCGAGAAACTCCTGCCGGAGCTGTCCTCGGGCATGGTGCCGAAGATGGAGGGCTGTCTGCACGCCGTGCGCAACGGCGTGACCACCGCCCGCGTCATCGACGGCCGGGTCCAGCACTCGATCCTGCTGGAGATCTTCACGGACGAGGGCATCGGGACGATGGTCGTGCCCGACGAACAGGGGGAGTCATGAGCAACGAAGAGCTGACCCGGCGGTGGCAGGGCGCGCTCATGAACAACTACGGCACGCCGCGGCTGCCGCTGGTGCGCGGCGAGGGCGCGCGGGTCTGGGACGCCGACGGCAGGGAGTACGCCGACTTCGTGGGCGGCATCGCCGTCAACGCGCTCGGTCACGCCCACCCGGCGGTCGTCGAGGCCGTGAGCCGGCAGATCGCCTCCCTCGGCCACGTCTCCAACCTGTTCGTCGCCGGACCGCCGGTCGCGCTCGCCGAACGGCTGATCCAGCTCTTCGGACGGGACGGCAAGGTCTACTTCTGCAACTCGGGCGCCGAGGCGAACGAGGCCGCGTTCAAGATCGGCCGGCTGACCGGGCGCACCCACATGGTCGCCACCGAGGGCGGCTTCCACGGCCGCACCATGGGCGCCCTCGCCCTCACCGGCCAGCCCGCCAAGCGCGCGCCCTTCGAGCCGCTGCCCGGGGACGTCACCCACGTCCCGTACGGCGACGCGCAGGCGCTGGCCTCCGCCGTCACCGGGGACACCGCGCTGGTCGTCATCGAGCCGATCCAGGGCGAGAACGGGGTGGTCGTGCCCCCGCCCGGCTACCTCAAGGCGGCCCGCGCCATCACGGCGGCCACGGGCGCGCTGCTCGTCCTCGACGAGGTGCAGACCGGGGTCGGACGGACCGGCAACTGGTTCGAGTACCAGGCCCACGAGGGCGTCCTGCCCGACGTGGTCACGCTGGCCAAGGGGCTCGGCGGCGGACTGCCGCTCGGCGCCACCGTCGCCTTCGGACGCGCCGCCGACCTGCTGGGGCCCGGTCAGCACGGCACGACCTTCGGCGGCAACCCGGTCGCCTGCGCCGCCGGACTCGCCGTGCTCGACACCATCGCGAACGACGGACTGCTGGAGAACGTCAAGCGGCAGAGCGAGCGGCTGCGCGACGGAATCGAGGCGTCCGGGCACGCCCTGACCGACCATGTCCGGGGCGCGGGCCTCCTCCTGGGTATCGTGCTCACCGAGCCGCTCGCGCCCCAGGTGCAACAGGCGGCTCAGGACGCCGGGTTCCTCGTGAACGCGCCCGCCCCGAACGTCGTACGGCTCATGCCGCCGCTGACCCTCGGGGACGACGCGGTGGACGCCTTCCTCGGGGCGCTGCCCGGCATCCTGGACGAGGCCGGCAGCGCGGGCGGGGAAGGACGATCCGGAGAATGAGACGACGATGAGCCAGGAGCAGGACCAGGGCCAGCAGGCCGGGCCCGCCGTGCCGCAGACGCGCACCGCACGCCACCGCCGGATCGTGGACATCCTCAACCGGCAGCCGGTGCGGTCGCAGAGCCAGCTGGCGAAGCTGCTCTCCGACGACGGGCTGAGCGTCACCCAGGCGACGCTCTCCCGCGACCTGGACGAGCTGAACGCGGTGAAGATCCGCAACACCGACGGCGACCTGATCTACGCGGTGCCGAGCGAGGGGGGTTTCCGCACCCCCCGGGCGCCGCTGGGAGGGTCGGCCAAGGAGGAGCGGATGCGGCGGCTCTCGCAGGAGCTGCTGATCTCCGCGGAGGCCTCCGCGAACCTGGTCGTCCTGCGCACCCCGCCGGGCGCGGCGCAGTTCCTGGCCTCGGCGATCGACCAGGCGGAGCTGCACGACGTCCTCGGCACGATCGCCGGCGACGACACGTTGATGCTGATCAGCCGGGAGCCGGCGGGGGGTCAGGCCCTGGCCGACCACATGCTCCGGCTGGCCCAGAACGGCCACTGACCGCTCCGCGGGGGGCGGGGCGGGGCCGTACGGCGACTGCGGGCCGGCGGGGGCCGGTCGCGCAGTTCCCCCCGCCCCTGAGGGAGCCGCCCCACCGCTTGCGGGCAGCGCACGGGGGCGAGGGGCACGCCGGTACTCCGGCCGCGGCGCCGCTCAGCCCAGGCGTGCCGCCAGTCCTCCGGTGCACCGCACCTCGTCACCCGCGGTGATCAGCAGCGCCTCGACGTCCGGCAGGGACTCCAGCCAGCCGAGCGCCTGCCGGGACCCCATCGCGAACGCCGCCGTGGCCCAGCAGTCCGCCCACGTCAGCCGGGGCGCGACCACCGTCACCGCGACCAGGTCGGTCACCGCCGACAGCCCCGTCCGGGGGTCGACGATGTGGTCCCCCCGCTCCGCGGTCCCGGACGTCGCCACGGCCAGTTCGTCCGCCCCCGCCGCCGAGACGACGGCCGCCAGACCGCCCGGCCGCAGCGGATCCGACACCCCCACCCGCCAGGGCCGCCCCGCCCCCGGCGCACCCAGCAGCTGCACGTCCCCGCCGCCGTTGACGCTCACTCCCGTCGCCCCCGCCGCCGCCAGCCGCCGCGCGGCCCGTTCGGTGGCCCAGCCCTTGACGATGCCGGTCGGGTCGAGACGCCCCCGGTACCGCGGGCTGAACCACCCCTCGCTCACCCGCTCCGCCTCGGCCGCCAGCTCCAGCACCTCGGCGACCTCGGCATCGCACTCCCCGACGTCCAGCTCGCCCCGAGCCAGCCGGGAGATCTGGCTGTCGTCGCGATACGTGCTGAACACCTCGTCGACCCGGTGCAGCCCGGCGACCGTCTCCTCCAGCGCCGCGCGCACCGCGGCGGATTCCCCGCCGCGGACGTCGAGGGAGAAGACGGTCCCCATCGTCTCCTCCACATGACGCACCGCGGCGGGAGCCCCGGCCGGCTCGGCCACCGTGTCAGCCACCGGCCTTGTCCAGCGCCGACTGGAGCGACTGTTTGTAGCCCGCGCTGGTGTACGTGGCCCCCGACACCGCGTCGATCTCCGCGTCCCCGGCGGCCACCGCCGCCTGGTTGAGCTTCGGCACGGCATTGGCGGTGATCCGGTCGCTCTGCCCGCCCTTGGGCGCCTGGACCGTCCCGGCCTCGGTGATCTTCCCGCCGCTCACGGTGATCCGCACCTGCACCGGCCCGTACTGGGTCTGCGCCGCGTCACCGGTGACGGTCCGCGCCTGCGCGCTGCCGCCGCCCCCGGCACCCTGCCCCGAACCGGTGCCGGCTCCTTGCCCGGCGCCGGCCGCCCGCGCCTTGTCCAGCGCCGACTGCAGCGACTTCTTGTACCCGCCGCTGGTGTAGGTCGCCCCCGACACCGCGTCGATCTCCGCGCCCTGGGCCGCGACGGCGGCCTGGTTGAGCCGGGGCACTGCGTTGGAGGTGATCCGGTCGCTCTGCCCGCCCTTGGGCGCCTGGACCGCCTCCGCCTTGGTGATCTTGCCGCCGCTCACGGTCAGCCGTACCTGCACGGCGCCGTACTGGGTCTGCGCCGCGTCACCGGTGACGGTGCCGTTCCCGATGGGCTCGGCGCCGCCCTGCGGCGACTGCGCCGCCACGGGCGGCGCCGCACCGCCGGCCGCGGCGGCCGAGCCCGGATCGGACGCCGGTTTGAGCGACAGCAGCAGCACGATGCCGGACACGGTGGCGGCGGTCGCGAGCACGGCACGCCGGACGGGGTGACTCTTCCTCATCGCTTCTCAAGCTCCTGACGGGTGTGGGTGACCCGGGTGGACGGCCCGTCGCTCACATCTCGAACGACTCGTGGTGGATACGGCGCGCGGGGACACCGGCGTCGCGCAGTGCGTCGTACACCGACTGCGCGAACCCGGGCGGCCCGCACATGAACACGTCGTGGCGGTCGACGTCCGGGATCTTCCGTCGCAGGCTCTCCGCCGAGATGTCGGGCCGCTCCCCGTCGGGGCTGTTCACCGCGTACATCAGCCGGGCGCCCCGCTCCTCGGCGATCTTCGCCAACTCGCTCCACAGCGCCAGGTCCTGAGTGCTGTTGGCCCGGTACAGCAGCGTGATGTCACCGGCGGCGCCGGGCAGCGTCTCGAACAGCGCCCGCATCGGGGTGATCCCCACCCCGCCCGCCACCAGCAGCACCTTCCCGCGGCTGCGCCGCTGCGCGGTCAGCGCCCCGTAGGGGCCCTCGGCCCACACCTTCGTCCCGGGCCGCAGCTCGCGCAGCCGTGAGGTGTGGTCGCCGATCGCCTTCACCGTGATCCGCAGCATGTCCGGGCGGGGCGCCGCCGACAGCGAGTACGGGTGGGAGCTGAACCGCATGCCCGGCGCCTTGAACCGCCAGCGGAAGAACTGCCCGGCCTCCGCGCCCATCCGGTGCAGCCTGCGCCCGCCGATCAGCACGGACACGATGCCCGGCGTCTCCTCGACGACCGCCTCGACCCGCATCCGGTGCCGCATGTTCAGCCGGACCGGGGTGATCACCCGGTACCACAGGACCAGGGCGGTCACCACGCCGTAGAGCCCGTACCAGAAGGTCTTCGCGGCCGGTTCGACGGCGAACTCGTTTCCGGTGGTGATCTGGTGCCAGAACGTCAGGAACACCGCCGCGTACGTCAGCAGGTGCACGTGGTACCAGGCGTCGTACGGCAGCCGGCGCCGGACCGGGCCGACGGAGAGGAAGGCGATCACGAACAGCAGGCCGGTGCCGACGGCTGCCTTGCCCATGTCCGGCAGCGTGCTGACGGAGGTGATCGTCTGCTGCACGATGCCGCCGAGGCTCCGGCCCGCCTGCCGGGCGTAGCCCCACATGATGAGGAACACGTGCGCGACGACCAGGGTGACGGTGTAGCGCCCGCTCATCGCGTGCCAGCGGGCGACCCGGTCCGAACCGACCCGGCGTTCCAGCGCCGGCACCCGCGCCATCTGCAGCACCACCAGGGCCATCAGGTAGCCGGCGAGCAGACCGGTGATCCGGCCGGCGGCAATGATCTTCCCGGTGGTGTCCGCGATGGACGGTGTGCTGGTCCACCACAGCCACAGCACGGCCACCGCGCCCGCGCCCACGGCGAGCAGCAGCGGCACGGCGGGGGAGCGGCGCGGACGGATGCGGCGCATCGTCTGGCGGCGGGCGGCACGGCCGCCGGCGAGCGTGGTGGTCACGGTTCCTCCGTGGGACTTGGCCCTTGGCCCACAGATACGTGCCGTCACGCCGGAGTGTTCAGAGGGGAGACCGGTTCAGTGACGTACTGCGCGCGGAAGCCGATCAGGTGCTCGGCCTCGGTGGCCCGGCAGTCGGTGGCGCGGGACTCGGTCCCCCCGGTGTCCGTCATCCGGTCCGGCAGCGGCGAGGCCGGCCGGGCGACACCTCGGCGCATGGCTCAGACCGTGGACGGGGGCAGCGGCAACGGCAGCCCGGGCAGTCCGTCCATGCTGGTCGCGATGTACTCCTTGCTGGTGAAGTACGCGTCGAGGGAGGCGTCGTCCTCCCGCGCGAACCGCCGCGCGTGCAGGTCCCGTTCCGACTCGTACGCCATGAAGGGCACCGCGTATCCGCAGGTGTCCCGGACGAGTTCGGCCGTCACGACGACGACGGCGCGCAGGCCGTGGGAGGAGGCGTCGATGTCGGGGAAGTGCGTCAGCAGCTCCCCGAAGCGGGGGTCGTCCCGGAAGACGGGCTCGCCGCGGCCGTGCACCCGCACGATGTTCGGGGGCCCCTGGAAGGCGCACCACATGAGGGTGATCCGGCCGTTCTCCCGCAGATGGGCGATGGTCTCGGCGTTGGAGCCGGCGAAGTCGAGGTAGGCCACGGTGAGCTCGTCGAGGACCGCGAAGGACCCCTTGAGGCCCTTGGGCGAGAGGTTGACCGTGCCGTCGGCGGACAGCGGGGCGGTGGCGGTGAAGAAGACCGGCTGTTCCTCGATGAAGGTGCGGAGGCGGCCGTCTATGCGCTCATACGTCTTTCCCATGGCCACCGATTATGCGGGCAAGTCTTTCGTTTGTCTAAGCAATAAGTGGCCACCGGTGCGGAGGAATACCGTGGCCGCCCCGGCCGGCGCTTGAAACGGGGCGGCCACAGCGCCTGTCACCTCACTTGGTGAGTGTGCAGGCGGCCAGGGAGTCCAGCCCGGAGGGGCGTTCGGCGGTGCGGCCGATGGCGGTGGCGATGCGGTTGATGGCGGCGAAGCGCTTGTCCTCGAGGGGGCCGAGGATGGCGTTCTGGACGAAGTTGGGTCCGCCCTGTCCGACGGTGTCGACGAGTCGCTTGTCGGCTTCGGCGATCTGCTTGTCGAGGTCGGCGAGGGTGCGTTCGACCTCCGCCTGCGCGGAGGCGGGGATCGCGGGCAGCTCCGGGGCCACGTCCGGGCAGGAGACCGTGCCCGGCCCCGCCAGCGTCCGGGCGTTCGCGGCGCCGCCGTCTCCGGACGACTCGCCGGCGAGGGCGGTGCCGGCGATCACCGCGCCGGTCAGCGCCACCGCGGCGGCGCCGCCGATGAAGCCGACGCGGCGCTTGTTGTACTTCGGAAGGGCCCTGGACATGCGGATGCCTCACTCGGGTCGGGGGTGTCACGGTCGGTCGGTGCGGTCTCGTTCGGTCCGACGCGGCGCCTGCGTCCGGACACCAGTACGCGAAAGCGGTTTCGGGCGTTCAGCCCACGCCCCGATTCCCGGGCAGATTGACGATTCATGCGGAGTCCTGCATACTCATGCATGTCAGCGAATGCACTGTGAGGAGAAACCCGTGACCGAGCGCGTCGTACTCGCCTATTCGGGCGGTCTGGACACCTCCGTCGCCATCGGCTGGATCGCCGAGGAGACGGGCGCCGAGGTCATCGCCGTTGCGGTCGACGTCGGCCAGGGCGGCGAGGACCTGGACGTCATCCGCAAGCGCGCCCTCGCCTGCGGTGCCGTCGAGGCCGAGGTCGCCGACGCCAAGGACGAGTTCGCCGAGGAGTACTGCCTCCCGGCGATCAAGGCCAACGCCCTCTACATGGACCGCTACCCGCTGGTCTCCGCCCTGTCCAGGCCGACGATCGTCAAGCACCTCGTCGCCGCCGCGCAGAAGCACGGCGCCACCACCGTCGCCCACGGCTGCACCGGCAAGGGCAACGACCGTGTCCGCTTCGAGGCCGGCATCGTCGCCCTCGCCCCCGACCTGAAGTGCATCGCCCCGGTCCGCGACTACGCCATGACCCGCGACAAGGCCATCGCCTTCTGCGAGGCCAAGGGCCTGCCGATCGCGACCACCAAGAAGTCCCCGTACTCCATCGACCAGAACGTCTTCGGGCGCGCCGTCGAGACGGGCTTCCTCGAGGACATCTGGAACGCCCCGATCGAGGACGTCTACGAGTACACGCAGAACCCGGCCCTGCCGCGGGAGCCCGACGAGGTGACCATCACCTTCAAGGAGGGCGTCCCCGTCGCCGTCGACGGCAAGCCGGTCACCGTGCTCCAGGCCATCCAGCAGCTCAACGAGCGCGCCGGCGCCCAGGGCATCGGCCGGATCGACATGGTCGAGGACCGTCTCGTCGGCATCAAGTCCCGCGAGGTGTACGAGGCGCCCGGCGCCATCGCCCTGATCACGGCCCACCAGGAGCTGGAGAACGTCACCGTCGAGCGCGAGCTCGCCCGCTACAAGCGGCAGGTCGAGCAGCGCTGGGGCGAACTGGTCTACGACGGCCAGTGGTTCTCGCCGCTCAAGCGCGCCCTGGACGGCTTCATCACCGAGGCCAGCCAGCACGTCAACGGCGACATCCGGATGACCCTGCACGGCGGCCGCGCGGTCGTCACCGGCCGGCGCTCCGAGTCGTCGCTGTACGACTTCAACCTGGCCACGTACGACACGGGCGACACGTTCGACCAGGCCGCCGCGAAGGGGTTCATCTACATCTACAGTCTGTCGTCGAAGATCGCCGCGAAGCGGGACTTGGCCTGACGGCCAGGATATGGCTGTGGGAGGGGAACTGCGGGCCCGCTGTGGCCGATCGCGCGGTTCCCCGCGCCCCTTCGGGGGCGCTTTTCATCACCATCCTTGAGGAGCGCAGGTAGTGAGCAGCAACAGCGGTGACGTACGGCTCTGGGGCGGCCGTTTCGCCGACGGTCCCGCCGAGGCCCTGGCGAAGCTGTCCGCGTCCGTCCACTTCGACTGGCGGCTCGCGCCCTACGACATCGCCGGCTCGCGCGCCCACGCCCGTGTGCTGCACACGGCCGGGCTGCTCACCGCGGACGAGCTCACCCGGATGCTCGCCGGACTCGACCGGCTCGAGGCGGACGTCGCCGACGGCTCCTTCACCGGCACCATCGCCGACGAGGACGTGCACACCGCCCTGGAGCGCGGCCTGCTGGAACGCCTCGGCCCCGACCTCGGCGGCAAGCTGCGCGCCGGCCGGTCCCGCAACGACCAGGTGGCGACCCTCTTCCGGATGTACCTGCGGGACCACGCCCGCACCGTCGGCGGTCTGATCGCCGACCTCCAGGACGCGCTCACCGGCCTCGCCGAGGCCCACCCGGACGTGGCCATGCCCGGCCGCACCCACCTGCAGCACGCCCAGCCGGTGCTCTTCGCCCATCACGTCCTCGCCCACGTCCAGGCGCTGTCCCGGGACGCCGAGCGGCTGCGCCAGTGGGACGAGCGCACGGCCGTGTCGCCCTACGGCTCGGGCGCGCTCGCCGGTTCCTCCCTCGGGCTGGACCCGGAGGCCGTCGCCGAGGACCTCGGCTTCGAGCACGGCAGCGCGGCCAACTCCATCGACGGCACCGCGTCGAGGGACTTCGTCGCCGAGTTCGCCTTCATCACGGCGATGATCGGCGTGAACGTCTCCCGGATCGCGGAGGAGGTCATCATCTGGAACACGAAGGAGTTCTCCTTCGTGACCCTGCACGACGCCTTCTCCACCGGCTCGTCGATCATGCCGCAGAAGAAGAACCCCGACATCGCCGAGCTGGCGCGCGGCAAGTCGGGACGTCTCATCGGCAACCTGACCGGCCTGATGGCCACCCTCAAGGCCCTCCCGCTCGCGTACAACCGCGACCTCCAGGAGGACAAGGAGCCGGTATTCGACTCCATCGACCAGCTGGAGATCCTGCTCCCGGCCTTCACCGGCATGATGGCCACCCTCACGGTGCACCGCGAGCGCATGGAGGAGCTGGCCCCGGCCGGCTTCTCGCTCGCCACCGACATCGCCGAGTGGCTGGTCAAGCAGGGCGTGCCGTTCCGTGTGGCGCACGAGGTGGCCGGCGAGTGCGTCAAGGTCGCCGAGTCCGAGGGCAAGGAACTGGACGAGCTGACCGACGAGCAGTTCGCGAAGATCTCCGCCCACCTCACTCCGGAGGTCCGCACGGTCCTGAACGTCCCCGGCGCCCTCGCCTCCCGTGACGCCCGGGGCGGCACGGCCCCGAGCGCGGTCGCGGTCCAGCTCGCCGAGGTGAAGGCGGACCTGGCGGCACAGCACGCCTGGGCGAACGCGAAGCGGCGGAGCTGACCGGACACCGCCGGGGGCAGCCGTCCGGGGGCGCGGGCAGCCGAGCGCCCGGGCGAAACCAAGGTCATCGCGGGTTACGTTGGTCGGGAACCGGACCGGACCCGACCGAACGGAGCCCGCGATGCCCTTCGCCCGACTGGCAACAGCGACAACCCCCACCTGCCACATCGGCCTCGGCCTCGCCGCCATCGGCCGCCCCGGCTACATCAACCTGGGCCGGAACGACGACCTCGGCGAGGACCGCAGCGTCGAGACGCTGCGCACCCGCACACACGAACTCCTCGACGCCGCCTACGCCCAGGGCGTGCGCTACTTCGACGCCGCCCGCTCCTACGGCCGCTCGGAGGAGTTCCTCGCCGACTGGCTGAAGAACCGGACCGACGTCGAGGACGTCGTCGTCGGCAGCAAGTGGGGCTACACCTACACCGCCGACTGGACCACCGACGCCGAGCGGCACGAGATCAAGGACCACTCCCTCGCCGCGTACGAGCGTCAGCGCGCCGAGTCGGATGCGCTGCTCGGGGAACGGCTCGACCTCTACCAGATCCACTCGGTGACCCCGGACAGCCCCGCCCTCACCGACAAGGAGCTGCACGCCCGGCTCGCCGAGGCGGCCGGCCAGGGCCTCACCGTCGGCTTCTCCACCAGCGGCCCGGCCCAGGCGGACGCCATCCGCGCCGCCCTCGCCGTCACCGTCGACGGCGAGCCCCTCTTCCGCACCGTCCAGTCGACGTACAACGCCCTGGAGACCTCCGCGGGGCCCGCGCTCGCCGAGGCCCGTGACGCCGGACTCACGGTGATCGTCAAGGAGGGCATGGCCAACGGCCGGCTCGCCGCCCCGCACGCCCCGGAGGCGCTGCGGGCCGTCGCCGAGGAGACCGGTCTGGGCTGTGACGCCGTCGCCCTCGCGGTGGTGCTGCGGGAGCCGTGGGCCGGTGTGGTCCTCTCCGGAGCGGCGACCACCGCCCAGCTCGCCTCCAACCTGCACGCCGCCGTCGTCGACCTCACCGACGAGCAGGCGTCCCGCCTCGCCGCGCTCGCCGAGGAGCCGGGGGCCTACTGGGAGCGGCGCGGGCAGCTGCCCTGGCACTGAGCGGCCGTTCCGCCCGCACACCGTCCGCCATGAGACATGCGCACCTTGAATGAGACATGAATGTCTCACATGCGCTATCGTCGTCTCATGGCTGTCGAACGTGACCAGGTGCTGCGCAGTGCCGCCGCCCTGCTGACCCGCAAATCCACCGCGACCATGGACGAGGTCGCCCGGGCCGCCGGAATCAGCCGCGCCACCCTGCACCGGCAGTTCGCCGGACGGGACGCGCTGGTCCGGGCGCTGGAGGCGCTCGGCATCGCCGAGTGCGAGGCGGCCCTGGAGGCGGCCCGGCCGGACGAGGGGCCCGCCGCCGACGCCGTGCGCCGTCTGGTCGCCGAGGTGGAACCGCACGCCCCCCTGCTCGCCTTCCTCTACACCGAGAACCAGCTGTTCGAGGGCGAGGAGCAGAACGGCGACTGGGCCGCGATCGACGAGCGCATCGCCGCCCTGTTCCGGCGCGGCCAGGCGAGCGGCGAGTTCCGTATCGACCTCACCCCGGCCTGGCTCACCGAGGCGCTCTACGGGCTGCTCGCCTCCGGCGCCTGGGCGGTGGCCGAGGGCCGTGTCGCCCCCAAGGACTTCACCCACATGATCGTCGAGCTGCTGCTCGGCGGCGTACGACGCCCGGACGCCCCGGCGCGAAGGAAGGAAGCATGACCAGCGCCCTGCGGCCGGAGACCGCCACCGAGGACATCAGGCGCCCGGGCCGCTGGCTCGCCCTCTCCGTGCTCGTGCTCGCCGTGCTGCTGGTGGCCGTCGACGCGACCGTGCTCGGCCTGGCCACCCCGTACATCAGCGAGGACCTCGCTCCCACCGGCACCCAGCTGCTGTGGATCGGTGACGTCTACTCCTTCGTGATCGCCGGCCTGCTCGTCTCCATGGGCAGCCTCGGCGACCGCGTCGGACGCAAGCGGCTCCTGCTCCACGGCGCCACCGCGTTCGGCGCGATATCCGTGCTCAACGCCTACGCGCACACGCCCGAGCTGATGATTTTCGCGCGGGCGCTGCTCGGCGTCGCGGGCGCCACCCTGATGCCGGCCACCCTCGCCCTGATCCGCAACCTCTTCCACGACCCGCGCGAACGCAGCCTCGCCATCGGCATCTGGGGCGCCACCGCCTCCGCCGGCACCGCGATCGGGCCGGTCCTCGGCGGCTTCCTCCTCGAACACTTCTGGTGGGGCTCGGTCTTCCTGATCAACCTGCCCGTGATGGCCGTACTGGTCGTCGTCGGCATCAGGCTGCTCCCCGAGTCCCGCACCCCGCACCCCGGCCCCTGGGACCTGACCAGCGTCGTCCTGTCCCTGGCCGGCATGATCGGCGTCGTGTACGCGGTGAAGGACGCGGCGTCGCACGGCCTCGGCGTGCCCGTCCTGGTGTCCGGCCTGCTGGGCGCGGGCGCCCTGTACGGGTTCGTGCGCCGTCAGCTGACGCTCCCCGTCCCGCTGCTGGACATGCGGCTGTTCCGACACCGCGGGTTCAGCGGAGCGGTGCTCGCCGACCTGCTGACCATCCTCGGCCTGTCCGGCCTGGTGTTCTTCCTCTCGCAGTATCTGCAACTCGTCCAGGGCAGGCGCCCGTTCGAGGCGGGACTGGCCGAACTGCCCGCCGCGATCGGCGCGGTGGCGGCCGGACTGGTCGCCGGCCGGGTCGCCCGGCGCTACTCGGTGCGCTCGGTGGTCGCCGGCGGGCTCGCAGCCATCGGACTGGCGCTCGCCGCGCTGACGGTGATCGAGCGGTCCACCGGATACCCCCTGCTCGGGGCGGCGCTGCTGATGGTCGGTCTGGGCGCCGGCTTCTCCTTCACGGTGACCGCCGACGTGATCCTCTCCAGCGTGCCCAAGGAACAGGCGGGCGCCGCCTCCGCCGTCTCGGAGACGGCGTACGAACTCGGCGCGGCCCTCGGCATCGCCGTGCTCGGTTCCGTCGTGACGGGTGTCTACCGCGGATTCACCGGTCCGGCGGGCACACCGGCGGCGGCCCACGAGTCCCTGGGCGGCGCGGTGGAGGCGGCGTCGCACCTGCCCGCCGGTGTCGCCGGGCCGATGCTGGACGCGGCCCGCCAGTCCTTCGTCGACGGCCTCACCCTGGCGGCGGGCACGGGCGCGACGGTCCTGCTGGCCGCGGCGGCGGCGTCCTGGTTCATGCTCCGCGGCCAACGCCTCGACGAGACCGTCTAGCGACGCGGGGAACCGCGCAACCGGCCGACGGCCCGCCCGCGCCAGAAGGCGAGACGGGCCGCGCGCCGGGCCGGCGTCCGGCGCTACGCGGCCTTCGCCTTGCTGGCGTACATGTCCACGTACTCCTGCCCGGACAGCCGCATCACCTCGGTCATCACCGAGTCGGTGACCGCGCGCAGCACATAGCGGTCGCGGTCCATGCCCTCGTACCGGGAGAACTCCATCGCCTCGCCGAAGCGCACCGTGACCTTGCCCGGTCGGGGCAGCCCCGCACCGCCCGGCTGCAGCTTGTCCGTGCCGATCATGGCGAACGGCACGACCGGCGCGCCGGTCATCAGGGTGAGCCGGGCGATGCCGGTACGGCCCCGGTACAGCCGGCCGTCGGGGGAGCGGGTGCCCTCCGGGTAGATGCCGAAGACCCTGCCCTCCTCCAGCACCCGGCGTCCGGTCATCAGCGCCGCCACACCGCCCCGGCCGCCGTCGCGGTCGACCGGGATCATGCCGACGCCGGTGAAGAACCACGCCATCAGCCGGCCCTTGACGCCCTTGCCGGTGACGTACTCGTCCTTGCCGATGAAGAAGACCTGACGGTCGCAGACCAGCGGGAGGATCATCGAGTCGATGAACGTCAGATGGTTGCCGGCCAGGATCACCGGACCGTCGCCCGGGATGTTCTCCGCGCCCTCCACCTGTGGGCGGAACATCAGGCGCATGATCGGACCGAGCGTGGCCTTGATGAGCGCGAAGCGGGACAACGGGCCCTCCGTGGGAAACGTACGTCGGTGAATGCCGTATGAGTCTGTGCAGGTGAGGACATTACTCGCGATCCCGTGGGTTGCGCACATCGGGCACGTGCGGTTCACCGAGGTCCTACGCACTATTGACACACGTTTCCCCTCGGCCGCCCGGCGGGATCCCGCGCACCGCCCGGGTGCCCCATTCCGGGCGGACGGATCCGACGGGCCCTCAGGTACCGGGTGAAATACGACAGACGTACGACGCGTCGGCGGCCGCCTTACGCCATCCAACATCATCCGTGTGTTCGGTCCGGGGTCTCCCGCCCGTCACATGGGCCCACCTACGATCGGCCCGCACCGAACGAGCCGACATCAGCCGACATCAGGAGGGCCCACATGGCACAGCGGGAGTCGAACGGACACGCGGGCGGAACCGGACGGCGGGCCCTCCTCGGCGCGGCGGTGCTGGGCGCGGGCGGAGCGGTCCTGGGACCGGCCGGCACGGCGCGGGCCGCCGACGCGCGGCACGGCGCGGGCCGGGGGCTGAAGGGTCTGCCCGTCCCCACGATCGTCGGCCACCGCGGAGCCAGCGGCTACCGGCCCGAGCACACCCTCGGCGCCTATCAGCTCGCCCTCGACATGGGCGCGGACATCGTCGAGGCGGGCGACCTGGTGCCCACCAGGGACGGCCACATCGTCTGCCGGCACGAGCCGGAGATCGGCGGCACCACGGACGTCGCCGACCACCCCGAGTTCGCCGGCCGCCGCACCACCAAGACGCTGGACGGCGCCGCCGTCACCGGCTGGTTCACCGAGGACTTCACCCTCGCCGAGCTGAAGCGGCTCCGCGCGGTCGAGCGCATCCCCGCCAACCGCCCGCACAACACCCTGTACGACGGCCGCTGGGAGATCCCCACCTTCGAGGAGGTGCTGCGCTGGCAGGACGAGCAGACCCGCAAGCGCGGCAAGCAGGTCTGGATCTACCCCGAGACCAAGCACCCCACCTACTTCCGCGGTCTGGGCCTCGGCCTGGAGGAACGGGTGGCCAAGCTGCTGCGCAAGCACGGCAAGGACGGCCGGAACGCGCCGGTGATCCTCCAGTCGTTCGAGCCGACCAGCGTCCAGCGGCTGCGCGGGCTCGTCGGCAACCCGCTCGTGGTGCTGCTGTCCGGCGCGAACAGCCGCCCCTGGGACTTCGTCGAGTCCGGCGACCCGCGCACCGTCGCCGACCTCGTCACCCCAGAGGGCCTCAAGGAGATCGCCTCCTACGCCCAGGGCATCGGCCCCACCCTCGACCTGGTCATCCCGCGCGACGCGAGCGGCCGGCTCACCGCGCCCAGCAGCCTGGTGCGGGACGCCCACCGCGCGGGCCTGATCCTGCACCCCTACACCATGCGCAACGAGAACCCCTTCCTGCCCGCCGACTTCCGCAAGGGCACCGACCCCGACGCCTACGGCGACGTCTTCGGCGCCTACCGCGCCTACTTCGCCACCGGCATCGACGGCGTCTTCACCGACAACCCGGACACCGGGCTGCTGGCCCGCGAGGACTTCGTCAACGGCTGAGACGTCCGGCCCCGCCAGGGGTGAACCGCGGCCGCCCCGGCAACCGTGCCCGGGGCGGCCGAGTCGTTGCGCGTATGACACCTGTACCGGTCACGGCGTACGAACTGCTCGTCTCGCTGCGCCCGCTGCTCACCGCGGAGGCCTCCGCCGAGGCGCCCGGCTGCGGGGCCGAGCCCGGCGACCTGGAACAGGCGGTCTGGCTGCGCCTCCTGGAACGCCTCGGCACCGACGGCCCGCCGCCCGACCCGCCGGACTGGCTGCGCCGGGCCGTCCGCACGGAGGCCCGCCGCACCCGCCGCAGGGCCCGCCGGGAAACGGCGTTGACCGGCGACCCCGCCGACACCGGCCGGCACGATCCCGAACGCCTGGTGCTCGCCGCCGCCCGCCGCCGCGCGCTGCGCGACGCCGCACTGCGACTGCCCGGCCGCTGCCCCCGGCTGATCGAGGCGCTGCTGTCCCCTCGCGATCCGACATACCGGGAAATCGCGGGGGAGTTGGCTATCTCACAGGGCAGTCTCGGCCCGGAACGCTCCAGATGCCTGGGATGTCTGCGGCGTTTGCTCACACCGGAGATTGCGGGGCGCTGAGGACGGGGATAGGAGTGAGGGACGACAGGTGATCAGGTGAGCGGGAGGCATGCGCACATGGGCATGAGCGTGACCATCTCTGCGGCGGCCGAGCAGGACGCCGAGCAGATCTTCAGGTTGCAGTACCTGTGCTTCCAGAGCGAGGCGGCCCTCTACGGCAACTACCGCATCGACCCGCTCGTCCAGACCCTCGAGTCGGTCCGCGAGGAGGTCGCCGCCGACTGCGTGTTCGTCGCCCGCCTCGGCGACGAGATCGTCGGCTCGGTGCACGGCAGGATCACCGAGGACGGCGCCGCCGCGATCGGCAAGCTCTGCGTCCACCCCCGCCTCCAGGGACACGGCATCGGGGCGCGTCTGCTCCGGGCCGCGGAGTCCGCCCTCGCCGGCGAACGGGGCGCCAGGACGTTCCGGCTGCACGCCGGGCACCGCAGCGAGAGCAACCTGCGCCTCTACAGCAAGGTCGGCTACCAGCGCGTGGGCACGTCCCAGGGCGCCGACGGCGTACCGATGATCGTGCTGGAGAAGCGGTCGCAGGCGTACGCGACGACCGCGTGAATCAGGACGCCGGCCGCCCGGGACGCGCCCTGCGCAGCCAGTACACGGCGGTGAGGGGCAGCAGCACCGGGATGAAGAGGTATCCCATCCCGTAGTCCGACCACACGGTCGCGTCGGGGAACGCGGACGGCTCCACCAGAGTCCAGGTGCCCACGGTCAGCACGCCCACGAGCTCGGCGGCGCAGCACACCAGCGCCGCCCTGCGAGCCGTCTCCCCGCCGCGCACCAGGGTGTAGGTGATGAAGCCGTAGACCAGCCCGGCCAGCGCCGACAGCGTGTACGCGAGCGGCGCCCGGTCGAACTCGGTGGCGATCTGGTACGCCGAGCGCGACACCGCGCCGACGACCATCACCCCGTACAGCCACACCAGCAGCAGTCCGGGCCCGCCGATCAGCCGCGTCCCGGCCGGCTTCTCCCGCGTCGCGGTCATCTCAGCCTCCCCAGATGTCATGGAGGCGCACCTCCAGCACGGCCAGCACCACACCGCTCGCGGCGACCGTCACCGATCCCCAGCGGGTGCGCTCGCCCAGCGAGAGGAAGCCCGCCGCGGGAACGCACGCGAACGCGCCGAGCAGATACGCCACGAAGACCGTCGTACCCTGCTCCGGCGTCCCGCCCCCGGCCAGCCGCACGATCCCGACGGCCAGCTGGACCAGCGCCAGCAGCGTGACCACGGCCATCCCGATGAAGTGCCAGTCCTTCGTGGGCTGGTCACGGTAGGCGGCCCAACCGCACCAGGCGCCGAGCAGCAGCGCGGCGACACCGGTCACCACGGTCAGGACATCAAGCATGCCAGCGACCCTATTACGCCGGAAAACCCCCGGTGTCCGCGCCCCCGCGAGCACCGGTTCCGGAGTCCGCCGCGGCCGGTGCCGGACCCGGGGAATCCGGCGGGGTACGGCAGGACCGTAAGGTCGATGGCATGACCATCCATGCACAGGCCCTGCTGTTCGACAACGACGGAACCCTCGTCTCCTCCCTCGCCTCGGTGAACCGCTGCTGGACGCGCTGGGCCGCCGAGTACGGGATCACGGCCGAGCGGTTCGGGCGGGTCGAGCTGCACGGGCGGCCGGCCGCGGAGATAGCCGCCGACCTGCTGCCCGCCCATGTCGTGCCGGAGGCCGTGGCGCGGATCGAGGACCTGGAGGTGGAGGACGTGCCCCAGGGCGGTGTCCACCTGCTGCCCGGGACCCGGGACCTCCTCGCTGCGCTGCCCGCCGAGCGCTGGGCCGTGGTCACCTCCGCCACCCGGCGCCTGGCCGAGGCCCGCCTCGAGGCCGTCGGCATCCTGCCCAAGACCCTCGTCGCCGCAGACGACATCACCCGCGGCAAGCCCGACCCCGAGCCCTACCTCCTCGCCGCCCGCACCCTGGGCGTCGACCCCGCGCACTGCGTCGTCTTCGAGGACGCCCCGGCCGGGCTCCAGGCCGGCCGCGCCGCCGGGATGGCCACCGTGGCCTTGGCCACAACCCACCGGGCCCACGAGCTGACCGCCGACCTCGTCGTCGAGGACCTCTCGGCCCTGTCCGTACAGGTCACGGACGGCGGGGTGGAGATCTCCGCACGCCCCTGACGTGGGCTCACGGGTGTCCACGGCTGTCCATAATGCGGACAGCCGTGTCCGGTCAGGAGCAAACGTCTGCTTTACTGACCGCATGACCACGACGAGCGACCGCATCCCTGCGACCGAGGCGACCACGACGCCCGGTGCTCGTTGTATGCGCCAGTGCCGAATGTGGGCCTTCTAGAGGGCCCCCGCACCACCTGAGCCTCGCGCCCCGAAGCGAGAGCCGGCTCATGTCCGTCCCCCTGTGCGACTGAGTCACGCCCCCGCGCACGTTCTCCACGGACTTCTCTGCCGCACCCGCGGGATCAGTGCGCCCTGCTGCTGCTTTCGACCCTGATTGCCCCGGGCCCGGCGCCCACGACGCGCCGTGCCCTCGACAGTGACGGAAACCCACGTGATCACCACCTCGGGCCTCACGAAGGTCTACCGCTCCCGCGGCCGGGAGGTCACCGCCCTGGACGGCGTCGACCTGCACGTCCGCGAGGGCGAGGTCTACGGCGTCATCGGCCAGTCCGGCGCCGGCAAGTCCTCCCTCATCCGCTGCGTCAACCTGCTGGAACGGCCCACCTCGGGCACCGTGACCGTGGCCGGACAGGACCTCACCGCGCTCGCCGGCCGCGGCCCCCGGGCCGGCCGGGAGCTGCGGCAGGCGCGCAGCCGCATCGGCATGGTCTTCCAGCACTTCAACCTGCTCTCCTCGCGCACCGTGCAGGACAACGTCGAACTGCCGCTGGAAATCCTGGGCACCTCGGGGAAGGAACGTTCCCGCAAGGCGCTGGAGCTCCTCGACCTGGTCGGCCTCGCCGACAAGGCGAAGGCCTACCCCGCCCAGCTCTCCGGCGGCCAGAAGCAGCGCGTCGGCATCGCCCGCGCCCTGGCCGGCGACCCCAAGGTGCTGCTCTCCGACGAGGCCACCAGCGCCCTCGACCCGGAGACCACCCGCTCGATCCTGCAGCTGCTGCGCGACCTGAACCGGCAGCTCGGCCTCACCGTCCTGCTCATCACGCACGAGATGGACGTCGTGAAGCAGATCTGCGACTCGGCCGCCCTCATGGACGACGGCCGCATCGTCGAGTCCGGCACGGTCAGCGAGCTCCTCGCCACCCCCGGCTCCGAACTGGCCTCCGCGCTCTTCCCGGTGGGCGGCGAGGCCACCGGCGACGAACGCACCGTCCTAGACATCACGTTCCACGGCGAGAGCGCGACCCAGCCGGTCATCTCCCAGCTCTCGCGCACCTACAACATCGACATATCGATCCTCGGCGCGGCCATCGACACCGTCGGCGGCCTCCAGGTCGGCCGGATGCGCATCGAACTGCCCGGCCGCTACGAGGACAACGTCGTGCCCATCGGCTTCCTGCGCGAACAGGGCCTCCAGATCGACGTCGTGAACCGGGAACAGCCCGCGCTGGTGAAGGAGGGGGCCAAGTGACCTGGACCCAGATGCAGCCGCTGCTCGAACAGGCGTGTATCGAGACGCTGATCATGGTCGGCTGGTCCACCCTGATCGCCGTCGCCGGCGGTCTTCCGCTCGGCGTCCTGCTCGTCCTCACCGACAGGGGCGGACTGCTGCAGAACACTCTGGTGAGCAAGGTCATCGGGCAGATCGTCAACATCGGCCGCTCGATGCCGTTCATCATCCTCATGGTCGCCCTGACCAGCTTCACCCGCTGGGTCACCGGCACGTCCATCGGCAGCGAGGCCGCGATCGTGCCGCTCGCCATCAGCGGCATCCCCTTCTTCGCCCGGCTCGTGGAGACGGCCGTCCGCGAGGTGGACCACGGGCTCGTCGAGGCCGTGCAGTCCATGGGGGGCAACACCTGGACGATCGTCCGCAAGGTCCTCGTCCCCGAGGCGCTGCCCTCGCTGATCGCCAGCACCACCACCACGGTCATCGCCCTCATCGGATACTCGGCCATGGCCGGCGCCGTGGGCGGCGGCGGCCTCGGCGACTTCGCCGTCCGCTACGGCTACCAGCGCTTCGACAGCGAACTGATGTGGATCACCGTCGCGATCCTCGCCGTGGTCATCTCCGTCATCCAGTTCGCCGGCGACTTCGCGGCCCGCTCCCTGCACCGCCGCGGCGGCCGCTCCGGCCCCTCGCCCAGGCTCCGGCTCCTCAGGGCCAAGGAGCCCGCCGGGGCCGACGTCGGCAAGGTCGCGTGACCGCCGCCCGCCCCCGCACCGCCCCCGAAGACTCCCCGTAATACCCGACACGGGGCCGCACCACCCAAGGAAAGGCACTTTTCGTGCGTAACACCGCCAAGATCACCACCGCTGTCCTCGCCGCCGGAGCCCTCACCCTCGGGCTCACCGCCTGCGGCGCCGACAAGGACTCCGCCTCCGACACCTCCGGCCCGCTGATCGTCGCCGCGAGCCCCGTGCCGCACGCCGAGATCCTGACCTTCGTCAAGGACAACCTCGCCGAGAAGGCCGGCCTCGACCTCGAGGTCAAGGAGTTCACCGACTACGTCACCCCGAACACGGCCACCGAGGACGGCTCGGTCGGCGCCAACTTCTTCCAGACCCAGCCGTACCTCGACGACTTCAACAAGAAGAACGGCACGCACATCGTGTCCGTCGTCGACGTGCACCTGGAGCCGCTCGGCCTCTACTCGAACAAGGTCGACAAGGCCGACGCGCTGAAGAACGGCGCCACCATCGCCATCCCCAACGACACCGTCAACGAGGGCCGCTCGCTGCAACTGCTCGCCGCCAACGGCCTGCTCACCCTCAAGGACGGCGTCGGCACCGCGGCGACCCCCCAGGACATCACGAAGAACCCGAAGAACCTCAAGTTCAAGGAGCTGGAGGCGGCCCAGACGCCCCGCTCCCTCGAGGACGTCGACGCGGCGGTCGTCAACGGCAACTACGCGATCGAGGCCGACCTCAAGCCCGCCGACGACGCCCTCGTCCTGGAGAAGGCGGAGGGCAACCCGAACAACAACCTCCTCGCCGTCAAGGAGGGCCAGGAGGACGACCCGCGCGTGAAGAAGCTCGCCGAGCTCCTCACCTCGCCCGAGGTGAAGAAGTTCATCGAGGACAAGTACGCCGGTTCCGTCCTCGCGTCCTTCTGATCCGCCGCGCCCGCCGCACCACGGGGTGAGACCCCGTGGTGCGGCGCCGTGCTTCCATGCTGCATGCTGGGCAGTTCAGCAGCACCCGACGGTCTCTCAGGTTACGGAGCGGCGCATGACGAGCACCTTCCCCAACATCTCCATCAGCACGGAGCGGTTGGTGCTGCGCCCCCTCGACACGGACGACGTCCCCGCCCTCGCAGAGATGATGAACGACGAGCAGGTCGGCGCCTGGACCGACGTCCCCCAGCCCTTCTCCGAACAGGCCGCCCGCACCTGGATCACCGATCACGCCCCCGCCGAGCGCGCGGCCGGCCGCGGACTCGACCTCGCCGTCACCGAGTTCCTCACCCAGCGCCTGGTCGGCCTCATCCAGCTCACCAGGACGAACTGGCACGTACGCGCCACCGAGCTCTCGTACATCGTCGCCCCCTGGGCACGCGGCGAGGGCTACGCCTCCGAAGCCGCGCTCGCCACCGCCCAGTGGCTCTTCGGCGACCAGAAGTTCGAGCGGGTCGAACTGCGCACGGCCGCCGACAACGCCGCCTCCCAGCAGGTCGCCCAGAAGATCGGCTGCATCAGCGAGGGCGTGCTGCGCAACGCGTGCATAGCCCATGTCCGCACCGAGGACGGCTGGAGCGACGTGCGCACCGACTTCATCGTGTGGAGCCTGCTGCCCGAGGACATCGAGGGCGCGGACGGACCACTCGCCGACACCGGCGGCTTCAGCGCGTACCCGGACTGGAACTGAGCTCCGGACGCGGTACCGGCGGCGCGGTCCGTGGCTGCACCAGGTAGTCTCACGGGACCCGCCCCGTCGCGGGACAGCCGACGACGACCTGCGCAGACCCCAGGAGACTGACGACGATGGCCGACCGGGTCACGGTGATCGGCTGGGACGGTTCGCCGCTGACCGACGCGGCCCGCTCCGCCCTGGGCGCCGCCACACTGGTGGCCGGCGCGGCCCATCACCTGGCACTCCCCGAGGTGCCCCGCGGAGCCGAGCGCATTCGGCTCGGATCCGTCGCGCTCGCCGCCCGCCGCATCGCCGCCCACCGCGGCACGGCCGTCGTCCTCGCCGACGGCGACCCCGGCTTCTTCGGCGTCGTACGGACCCTGCGCGCACCCGAGTTCGGACTCGAGGTCGAGGTCGTCCCCGGCGTCTCCTCCGTCGCCGCGGCCTTCGCCCGCGCCGGAATGCCCTGGGACGACGCCCACGTGGTCGTCGCACACCCGCGCACCCTGCGACGCGCGGTGAACGTATGCCGGGCCCACACCAAGGTGGCGGTCCTCACCTCGCCCGGCGCCGGCCCCGCCGAACTGGGGCTGCTCCTGGAGGGCGTCCACCGCACCTTCGTCATCTGCGAGGAACTGGGCACCGCACGCGAGCAGGTCAGCGTCGTCACCTCGGAGAAGGCCGCCGACCACACCTGGCGCGACCCCAACGTCGTCATCGTCGTCGGCGGCCGGGCCGGCGCCGGTGAGTCCGGCGGCTGGCTGGCCGGCCGGGACCCCGCGGGCGGCCCCCGCGGCTGGTCGCTGCCCGCCGGGGAGTACGGCGGCGAACTCGGCGAGGGCGAGCGGGAACCCCTGCGCACCTCCCAACTCGCCCGGCTGGGCCCGCGGCTCGGCGACCTCGTCTGGGACATCGGGTGCCGGAGCGGCGCCTTCGCCACCGACGCCGCCCGCGCGGGCGCCGCCGTCATCGCCGTCGACAGCGATCCGGGCGCCTGCGCCCGCACCGACGCCACCGCCCGCCGGTACGGCGTCCAGCTGCAGATCGTGCACGGCACCGCCCCGCACGTCCTGGAGAACCTCCCCGAGCCGGATGTCGTCCGGGTCGGCGGCGGGGGAGCGGCCGTCGTCTCCGCGGTCGCCGACCGCCGTCCGCAGCGCATCGTCACGCACGCCGCCACCCGGGACACGGCCGAACTCATCGGCCGGAATCTCACGGAACACGGCTACCAGGTCGAGTGCGCGCTGCTGCAGTCCGTCGAACTCGACACCAGGGCCTGGACGGAGAAGGAGCGGAGCGTCGCGTTCCTGCTCAGCGGGGTGCTGCCCGCTCGCGGCAACTGATCCGATTGCCGTCCCCGTGATCGGATTGTCCGACCGCGCGGGGTAGGCTGGCCGATCGTTGTACCGCACCCGGACACCCGGCGCTTCGTCGGCCAATGTCCGGAAAGCGTGCCCGTTTTGGGGTGGGTCGTGGTACGGCAGGGAACCGGAGGACGCGCAACGTGGCGCAGTCCACAGTGGAACCGTCGCCGATCAAGCTGACGCGACGGCCGTACGGCCGCGACAATGACGGTGAAGGGCTTTGTCGCCTTTTTCGGACGGGCCGTTCGTGCCGCTGGGGACGCACGCTCGTTCTTCAGTGTGGGGCGGTCGGTGCGCCGTTCCGGGTGAGCTGGTCGTAGGAGCACTAACCGATGGGCGAGGGGTACGCATGACCGACACCGGCCAGGTCCCGGGCGAGGGACTGCCGGAGAACGCAGGCATGGTGGAGCAGCCGGGCGTCATCGCGCCCGAGGCGTACACCTACCTCTCCGACAGTCCCGCCGAGGACGAAGACCTGTTGCTGCCCGGCGCCCAGAGCGCCTGGGGCAACGAGATCGCCCCGCCCGCGCCCGAACCGGTCGTCGAGACCGTGCACGAGCCGGGCCCGCACGAGACGGCCGGCCGCGACAGCGGCTCGGTCGACCTCAGCGGCGTCCGGCTCCCCGAAGCCCCGCAGCCGGCCCAGGCGGCGCCTCGCCGCCCGCTGCACCTGGGACCGCCCATCCCCAACGTCTCCGCCGGCCCGGTCCGCTCGCTCGCCGACCGGGGGCCCGCCGACCTGCCGGCCCGCCACGCGGGGCCGCCGACCCTGGGCCCGGAGTACCTCGACATCCCGCGCGCCCGCGAGGCGACGGCACCGCAGGGAGCCGCACCCTGGGTGGCGCAGGCCCAGGTGGGCGCGGGGGCGCCGACTGCGGAAACGGTTGTTCCGGTGCCCGCGTCCCTGCCGGCGCCTCAGCCGGTGGACGTGGCCCAGGCGGTCGTCGCCCGTGTCGCCACGGAGGCGGGGGCCGTGCAGGGCAGCGAAGCCGTCGCGGTCGCGGAGGCGCCGCGTCCGGAGGCCGCCGAGGTGCCCGCTCCCGGCGCGGTGCCGCCGGCCGAGGTCCCCGCTCCGCAGCTCGCGCGGGAGCCGGGCGCCGGGGCTGAGGCGCCGCCGCAGGCCGTCGCCGTGGCCCCCGAGCCGGACGTCGTACCGGAGCCGGCCCCGGCGGCCGGGGCCGTCCCGGTCACCCCTGCGGAGGCTGCCGCTCCGGAGGATGTGCCCGTGGCCGGGGAACCGCAGGCCGTTCCGGCACCGGCCGCCGTTCCGGGCGCTCCCGAGGCGCCGGACGCGGAGACCGCCGTCGTTGGGCAAGAACAGGAAGGGGCCGAGGCGGCTCAGGCCGTCGAGCCGCCGGCCGCCGAAGCGACCGTGCCCCAGGTCACCGAGGCGGTGGACGCCGTCGAGGCCCCGTCCGCCGAGGTCGCCGAGGCCCCCGTCGCGCCGGTCGCCGAAGCGGCTCCGGCCGTCGAGCCGCCGGCTGCCGAGGCCGTCGCCCCGGAGCATGTGCCGGCTCCCGAAGCCGCCGCCCCGGAGGACATCGCACCCGTCGCCGTTCCCGAAGCCGCGCCGTCTCCGGAGGCCGCCGCCCCGGAGGCCGACACCGCGCCGGTTCCGGCCGCCGAGCCGATGCCGTCCCCGGAGGCCGCCGTACCCCCCGAGCCGTCCGCCGCCGTGGTCGGCGACGCCGTACCCCCCGAGCCGTCCGCCGCCGTGGTCGTCGACGCGGTACTGCCGGAGCCGTCCGCTGCCGTGGTCGGCGACGGTGTACTGCCGGAGCCGTCCGGCGCCGTCCCCGACGACGCCGCACCCGTCGCGGTCGCTCCGGAGCCGGAGCAGGCCGTCGAGCCGGAGGCGGCCCCGCCCGTCCCGGAACCGGCCGAAGCCGTCGCGGCGGCTTCCGCGACAGCGGCCGATGAAGCCCTCGCCGACGCGCTCCCCGCCGTCGTCACGGCGGAGTCGGCCGACTCCGCCGCCGCACCGGCCCCCGCGGACGGCGCCCCGGTCCAGGGCGTGCCGCAGCCCCCCGCCCCCCTCCCCGCCACCGTCGGCCCGGACTCCGAACCCGGCCTGCCCCTCGGGGAGTTCGTCCCCGTGGACGGGACCGTGCCCACCGCCCCGCACCTCGCGCCGACCCCGCCGCAGGGCGTGACCGTCCCCGCCGAGGAGCCCCGCGAGGCGGACGCCGAACCGGCGCAGAACCCGGACGACCTGGACACCCAGGGCGCCGGAGTCGACGAGGAGACCGCCGCTCCGCCCGCCGGCACGGCCGCCCCCGGCTACGACGACGCCGAGCGCGAGGCCGTGCTGAAGGTCATGCGCGAACGCCGCGACATCCGCAAGGGCTTCCGCGGCGACCCCATCCCGCACGAGGTGCTGCTCCGCGTCCTGGAGGCCGCCCACACCGCGCCCTCCGTCGGCCACTCGCAGCCCTGGGACTTCGTCGTCATCCGCTCCGCCGACACCCGCCGCGCCATGCATGAACTGGCGATGCGTCAGCGCGAGGCGTACGCGAAGTCGCTCCCCAAGGGCCGGGCCAAGCAGTTCAAGGAACTGAAGATCGAGGCCATCCTCGACACCCCGGTCAACATCGTCGTCACCGCCGACCCGACCCGCGGCGGCCGGCACACCCTCGGCCGTCACACCCAGCCCCAGATGGCGCCGTACTCCTCCGCGCTCGCCGTGGAGAACCTCTGGCTCGCCGCCCGCGCCGAGGGCCTCGGCGTCGGCTGGGTCAGCTTCTTCGACGAGCGCGAGATGGTCCGCGCCCTCGGCCTGCCCGAACACCTCGAGGTCGTCGCCTACCTGTGCGTGGGCTACGTCGACGAGTTCCCGGACGAGCCCGAGCTGATGCAGGCCGGCTGGTCCAAGCGCCGCCCGCTGTCGTGGGTCGTGCACGAGGAGACGTACGGGCGCCGTGCCCTGCCCGGAGAGGACCCCCACGACCTGCTCGCCGAAACCGTCGCACAGATCCGCCCGCTGGACGCCAAGGCGCTCGGCGAGGCATGGGAGCGCCAGAAGCGCATGACCAAGCCGGCCGGCGCGCTCGGCATGCTGGAGATCATCTCCGCCCAGCTCTCCGGCCTGTCCCGGCAGTGCCCGCCGCCCATCCCGGAGCCCGCCGCCGTGGCGATCTTCGCCGGCGACCACGGTGTGCACGCCCAGGGCGTCACCCCCTGGCCGCAGGAGGTCACCGCCCAGATGGTGGCCAACTTCCTCGGCGGGGGAGCGGTCTGCAACGCCTTCGCCGCCCAGGTCGGCGCCGAGGTCTGCGTCGTCGATGTGGGCGTCTCCTCCGACCTCCCGGCCACGCCCGGCCTGCTGCCGCGCAAGGTCCGCGCCGGCACCTCCGACATGACCACCGGCCCCGCGATGACCCGCGAAGAGGCCAAGCAGGCCATCGAGGTCGGCATCGAGACCGCCCGTGACCTGGTCGCGGCCGGCAACAAGGCGCTGCTCACCGGCGAGATGGGCATCGCCAACACCACCGCGTCCGCCGCCCTCATCTCCGTCTTCACCGGCGCCGACCCGGCGGAGGTCACCGGCCGGGGCACCGGCATCAACGACGAGACCCTCGCCCGCAAGACCGAGGTCGTGCGCCGCGCCCTCGAATTCCACCAGCCGGACCCGGCCGACCCCATCGGAGTGCTCGCAGCGGTCGGCGGATTCGAGCACGCGGCCATGGTCGGCCTGCTCCTCGGCGGCGCCTCACTGCGTACGCCGGTGATCCTGGACGGCGTCAGCGCCGGCGCCGCCGCCCTGGTGGCCCGGGCCATCGCCCCCGAGGTCCTGGCCGCCTGCATCGCGGGCCACCGCAGCGCGGAGCCCGGCCACGTCGCCGCCCTCAACAAGCTGGGCCTGCGCCCCCTGGTCGACCTCGACCTCCGCCTCGGCGAGGGCACCGGCGCACTGCTCGCCCTGCCCCTGGTGCAGAGCACGGCACGCGCGATGCACGAGGTGGCGACCTTCGATTCGGCGGGAGTCACGGAGAAGTAGCCCGCACCGCTGTGCGGGGACCGGGGGCAGCGCCCCCGGTCCGGGGAGGGGCGGGCCGGGGAAAACACCCCACCCGTCCCGCCCCCACCGGACGCGCGCATAAAATCCCCACGTCAGGCCCGCTCCGAAGGCGCAGCGTGCCCGCTGACCGACCGTTTGTCCGAGGAGCCTCCTGATGGCCGAAAACCCCGCCTACCCCGTAGGCCTCCGCCTCACCGGCCGCAGGGTCGTCGTCCTCGGCGGCGGCCAGGTCGCCCAGCGCCGCCTCCCCGCCCTCATCGCGGCGGGCGCCGACATCCACCTCGTGTCCCCCGAGGCCACTCCCTCCGTGGAGGCCATGGCCGACGCCGGCGAGATCACCTGGCACCGGCGCGGCTACGCCGAAGGCGACCTCGCGACCGCCTGGTACGCCCTCATCGCCACCAGCGACACCGACGCGAACACCCGCGCCTCGGCCGAAGCGGAAGCCCACCGCGTGTGGTGCGTCCGCTCCGACGACGCCGACGCCGCGACCGCGTGGACCCCGGCCACGGGCTCCAGCGAGGGCGTCACCGTCGCCGTCCTCACCACGGAGGCCCGCGGCCGCGACCCCCGCCACACCGCCGCCATCCGCGACGCCGTCGTCGAGGGCCTGCGCGACGGCACCCTCGTCGCCCCGCACCACCGCACCCGCACCCCGGGCGTCGCCCTGGTCGGCGGCGGCCCCGGCGACCCGGACCTGATCACCGTGCGCGGGCGTCGTCTGCTCGCCGAGGCCGACGTCGTCATCGCCGACCGGCTCGGCCCCCGCGACCTCCTCGCCGAACTCCCGCCGCACGTCGAGGTGATCGACGCGGCGAAGATCCCCTATGGCCGCTTCATGGCCCAGGAGGCCATCAACGACGCGCTGATCGAGCACGCCCGGCGGGGCAAGTCCGTGGTGCGCCTCAAGGGCGGCGACCCCTACGTCTTCGGCCGCGGCATGGAGGAACTCCAGGCGCTCGCCGAGGCGGGTATCCCCTGCACCGTCGTCCCCGGCATCTCCAGCTCCATCTCGGTCCCCGGCGCGGCCGGCATCCCGGTCACCCACCGCGGCGTCGCCCACGAGTTCACCGTGGTCAGCGGCCATGTCGCCCCCGACGACGAGCGCTCCCTGGTCGACTGGCCGTCCCTGGCGAAGCTCACCGGCACCCTCGTCGTCCTCATGGGCGTCGACAAGATCGGCCGCATCGCCGAGACCCTGGTGGCGAACGGCAAGTCCCCGGACACCCCGGTCGCCCTGGTCCAGGAGGGCACCACGGCGGCCCAGCGCCGCGTCGACGCCACCCTCGCCACGGTCGCCGACACGGTCGTCGCCCAGGACGTGAAGCCGCCGGCCGTCATCGTCATCGGCGAGGTCGTCGGCGTCGGCCCGCGCGGGACGGTGTGACATGGCCGGGCTGATCACCGTCGAGGACCCCGACGACCCGCGTCTGCACGACTACACCGGCCTCACCGACGTCGAACTGCGCCGCCGCCGCGAGCCCGCCGAGGGCCTGTTCATCGCCGAGGGCGAGAAGGTCATCAGGCGCGCCGGAGAGGCCGGCTACGCCATGCGGTCGATGCTGCTGACGCCGAAGTGGGCCGACGTCATGCGGGACGTCATCGACCGCGCCGAAGCCCCGGTGTACGTCGTCGAGCCCGCGCTCGCCGAAAAGGTCACCGGCTACCACGTGCACCGCGGCGCCCTCGCCTCCATGCAGCGCACACCGCTGCCCACGGCGGCCGACGTGCTGCGCGGCGTCGGCACGATGCCCTCCTCGGCTCCGCGAGAGACCGCGGTCCGGCGCGTCGCCGTCTTCGAGGACCTGGTCGACCACGCCAATCTGGGGGCCGCCTTCCGCAACGCGGCCGCCCTGGGCGTCGACGCCGTCCTCCTCACACCACGCTGCGCCGACCCCCTCTACCGCCGGGCCGTGAAGGTGTCGATGGGCGCCGTCTTCCACGTCCCCTGGACCCGGCTGACCTCCTGGCCGCAGGATGCCGGGATCTTCCGCGAGCACGGCTTCGTGACGGCTGCCCTGTGCCTCGACGAGAATTCGATCACGCTGGAAGAGCTGGCTGCCCGCTGGTACGAGAAGCTGGTGCTCATGCTCGGCACCGAAGGCGACGGTCTGTCGGCCGACGCCCTGCGCTCGGCCGACGAGTGGGTCCGGATCCCGATGTCCGGAGGAGTGGACTCCCTCAACGTCGCCGCGGCCTCCGCCGTGGCCTTCTACGCTACGAGGCCCTGAAGGGAAACGGTCAGGCCGACGGGGTAGGGCGATTCTGGTCGCGCCAGGCTCGGGGTGACATCCCGTAGGTCTGCTTGAACGCCTTGCTGAAGTGGGTCGCGTTCACGAAGCCCCAACTCTGCCCGATCGCCGCGATGGTCCGCACCCGCCCGTTCGATTCGGCCAGCTCCCGTCTGCACTCTGCCAGGCGGTGTGTACGGATCCAGTCGCCGAGGCTGATGCCGGAGCGGGACAGCACGGCGTAGAGATGACGCACGGAGATGCCGTGTGCGGCGGCGATCCGTGCCGCCGACAGATCGGGTGCGGCCAGATGCTCCCGGATGTACTGGGTGATCCGCAGTCCGAGTGTCTCGTCCAGCGGTGCTTTCGCCCGGCCGGAGTCGTCGGGCTGGGACGCCACGACGGCACGAAGCAGTTCGATGCTGGGTTCGACGACGGCATGCGCGTGCACCCCGTCGTGCAGTCCGTCGCTCATGGCCAGTTGGGTGAAGTAGGTGAAGGCGAGGCGCGCCAGGGGGTTGCCGGGGCCGAGTGGTACCGCGGCGATGTTCCGTAACGACCGTTCGGGCAGTGCGAGTGCCGTGCGGGGGAGACGCATGAAGTGATGGTCGACTCCCTCGTCGAAGACGAGCGTGTAGGGCGACGTCGATTCGTAGACGGCGAAGTCACCGGGCCTCAGCAGGCACTCACGGCCGTTCTGCACCACCAGGCTGGTGCCCGTCATCTGAAAGCCGAGGAAGACGGCCGGCTCCTCGTCCTGCCGGGCTCTCCGATCCGTGCGGCGGACGGTGACCGCGGTCGCCTGCGCCGAGAGGATCCTGAGAGGCCCTGCCGCGCCCAGCCTTACGCGCGCGGAGATTTCCCCCGCCGGGGGGCGATGGTCGATCTCGACCGCCACCATGGATTCCCACACCGCGTTCCGGATTACTTCTTCGCGGTCCTGCGGCGGTATGAAGGCGGTGTCCAGGGCCCGGTTCATGAGGCAGGGTTTCGCAGGTCCCGGCCATAACGTCTACCTGACAAGTTCTCGGCCCGTTCCGTCACAACTCCCCCTCGAACGCCGGGTGCAACATCAGCTTGGCAGTCGTCTCTCCCACTGTGCAATGGCGTCGCAGGGGGACACGCAAGGGTCCTTGTCTGCTGTGGGGCACCGCGAGGCCATGCACGACTGGCAAAGATTCCAGCACGTACGACAAACTCTGAAGCTCGCGATCACCCTAGGGTCCGTTAGGAGATTCCGTCGCAGGGACTGCATGAACGTGAACAAGGCTCGTGATGACCCGGGGCGGCCTGCATCATGAGGGGAGCAGAGATGTGATGAAGTCCCGGCGCTTGGACGTTCGATGTTTCGCCACCCGAGAGAGCACCTCGAGGTGGGCAAGCAGAAGAATCGGGGGACGTTGTGAGAATGGCTTCTCGAGGAAAGTCCTGCCCTCGGAATGCGGGCGGCGTCGGAGACGCCGGTACGGTCCGGGACGAGAAGACTTCGCCTCCCGCTGATGTGGGCGCGCCCGACTCAAGAAGGACTCTGAGAGCCTCCGGAAGTCGTTGGCTGCTTCGGACGGGATGAAGCGTCGATGATTCGCTTCCCCCTCCACCGGCCGGGTTGACGTCGGGGACGGACGTGCACGCCGTACCCGAGAGGTCCGTGTCTCGTCCTGCGGCGCCGACTCCGGGCCCGCCGTGTCGGCGACACGCTGTCACCGGGTTGCCGAGGGATGGCTGTGCGGCGATGGCGGCCGGCCCTTCCTTCTTCGCGCCGCAGGTCGCAACGGAGGTCTCGTCACTGCCGGGAAGCCGGGAAGCCGGGAAGCCGGGCGGAACGGGGCAGCGGGCGGTAGGGCGGCCCGGCGGGCGTGCGCCGAGACGAGTCGGGGCGCATCGGCTTCACCGCACTGTACGAGACGAGAACCCGCCACCGGCAGCGATGCGGCAGGGTGGCACAGATCGGAAGCATCGGGACGAGAAGGGGCACTTCGCCTTGGAAATGGCTGTGATGCACAACGCGATGACGGCGGGAGATGGTGCCCGAGTGCTCTCGGGCGGTGGCGGCCCGGAAGCTCTCGGCGAGGTGGAAAGGACATCGCTGAGACTCCCGAGGGACATGACGATCGCCGCGTGGCAGCGACTCGGGGAGCGTATCGCCGGCCTCTCGGACTCGTCGGCGTGGTGGATCGGTGACTGGCTGGTCTTCGGTCAGGAGCGGTTTCCGGATCGCTACAAGCGGGCCATGGCGGAGACCACGCTCGACTACCAGACGCTACGCAACTACGCATGGGTGGCTCGCAGGTTCGTGCCCGACCGGCGCTGCGCGGACCTGACGTTCCAGCACCATATGGAGGTTGCGGCGCTGACCGAGGAGGAGCAGGACCACTGGCTCGACTTCGCGTCCAGGCTGAGCTGGTCCCGCAACGAACTGCGCAAGCAGGTCCGGGCGAGCCGCGAAAGTGCTGATGAGCCGGACGAGTCCGAGGTGCGGCTGAGCGTGCGCATCGCCCAGGACCGTCTGGACCGCTGGGAGGCGGCGGCCCGCAAGAGCAGCACCACCCTGACGGAATGGATGGGCGCAGTTCTCGACAGAGCGGTTTGACTTGCTGACGTCAACCATCGGAAGAGGTTGTAACGCTGTGGCGGACTACGAGAGTGCGGGTTACATGGGATCCGGTGTCGAAATGCTCGAACTGCACGACAGGAAGGGCGTGGTGACCTGGGAGGAATTCCAGCTGTCGGGAATGCCCGAGATCATCGGCTCCATCCACCTGGGTCAGGTTCTTCTGGCCGTGTCCGAATGCGGGATCCTGGACAGGATACGAACCGGCCGCAACAGTGTGAAAGCGGGATTGCTCGAGGGGCTGAACTCGCGGATCGCTGAGAACCTGCTGCGCTATCTCGAGGTGCGGGGAGTGCTCTCGCAGTGGGAGGAAGAGTACCGCTTGACCCGGAAGGGAGAACTGCTTACCGGGGAAATACCCATGGCGCGCCTCGGGTTCTATCTGGAAGCTTACGGTCCGGTTACTGGGAAGGTCGGCGAGCTGCTGACCGGGCGGGCCACTTACGGCGTGGAGGTGAAACGTGCCGGTGGCCCTCTGAGCAAGCACTGCGCGACGGTCTTCGCGCGGTATTACACACCGATCGTCCTGGAGGCGATGCGCGGCCGGGGCGCCACACGTGCCCTGGACCTCGGCTGTGGCGGCGGCCAGCTGCTGGTGGACGCGTGTCTGAACGATCCCGGCTTCAGCGGTGTGGGCATCGACCTGGCCCCCGAGGCGGTGGCGGCCGCCCAGGAACTGGCTCGCCGCAACGGCGTCGCCGACCGGCTCAGCTTCTTCGTCGCGGACGCTTTCGCCCCGCACACCTGGCCCGACGCCTGCCACGAGGCCGAGACCCTGTTCGCGATCGGCATGCTCCACGAGCACTTCCGCGACGGTGAGCAGGCGGTCGTCGACGTCCTGAACACCTATGCCGACGTATCCGGCCGGAAGATGCTCCTCGTCGGCGAGCCGGAACCGCGATACGACGACCGGGAGAACGACTCCGACTTCTTCCTGGTACATGTCCTGACCGACCAGGGCATCCCGCAGGACCGTCACAGCTGGTTGCGGGTGTTCGAGCAGACCCGGCTGGAGTGCCGGCGCATCCTCACCCCGGCCGTGGCGGGACCGCGCATGTGCTTCTACGACCTCGCACCGGCCGCGGAGGACTGAGCGTGCGCGTCGGAGTGGTGATCCTGCCGGAACGGCGGTGGCGGCACAGCGGTGAACTCTGGCGCAGGGCGGAAGACCTCGGATTCGACTCGGCCTGGATGTACGACCACCTGTGGTGGCGCAGCCTGGGCGCCGGGGAATGGTTCGCCACCGTGCCGGTGCTGACCGCTGCGGCCTGTGCGACCAGCCGAATCCGTATCGGCACGCTGGTCACCTCGCCGAACTTCCGCCACCCGGTCGTCACCGCGAGTGAGGCGATGACGGTCGACGACATCTCGGGTGGCCGGTTCACCCTGGGAATTGGGGCCGGGTCCCCTGGGGCGGGGGACTCCGGTGTCGTCGACGACACCGTCCTCACCCCGGGCGAACGCGCCGACCGGTTCGCCGAATTCGTGGAGTTGACGGACCGTCTGCTGCGGGAGCCCGTGACGTCGTACGAGGGACGGTTCTACCGGACCAGTGAGGCACGGGTGATCGCCTCGTGCGTACAGCGGCCGCGGGTTCCCTTCGCGCTCGCCGCGACCGGGCCCCGGGGCCTCGCGCTCGTCGCCCGTTACGGGCAGGGCTGGGTCACCCTCGGTCCGCCGGCGTTCCCGGAAGGTGTCACGCCCGCGTCATGCCTGGCGGCGGTGCGGGACCAGACCGACCGGCTGCGCGCGGCGTGCGAGGCCGTGGACCGCGACCCCGACGAGATCGACCGGATCTTCGTCGCCACGCCGGCGGCCGGAGACCCGCTTGCCTCCCCCGAGAGCTTCGAGGAGATGGCGGTGGACTACGCCAAGGCGGGCATCACGCATCTGGTGATCCACTGGCCAAGGGCGGAAGGGGTGTACGCCGGCGACCCGGCGATGCTGGAGCGAGTCGCCGGCGAGGTGCTGCCGAGGGTGCGCGCACTCTGATCCGGACCGGGCGAACCGACGCCGGAGGCCGCGGCCGGGCACTGCCCGGCCGCGGCCTCCGCCCGCTCCCCGGCTATTCGGAGCCCGGGGCACGCGTGCCGGACAGCACTGCCGGGCAACCACGCGAGGCGCGTACCGCCTGCCGCAGGATCGTGGGCACCGACCATTCGATGTCGACGACTGCGGGGTCCCGTAGCCGGGCGGCCGTCATCGGCTCCTCACCGTCGACCGCCGGGCGCAGCGTGTTGTTGCTGATATCGGCGCAGATCGCCTTCAGCCGCCACTCGAGTTGCGCCACCACGGACTCGTAGGTGGCGTGGGGGTCCCGCAGGGTGAGGAAGTACAGGTCGTAGAGGGTCACCAGGGTGTTCCGGGACTCCAGACGTGGTCCCCCCTGTGCCACGCTCGTCTGGAAGAGCGACGCCCCGGACGGGACGAGCGTCTCGGCGACGCCCTCGTGCACCAGGGTGTTGAGCTCGATCTCGCGGCGCAGTCCGGCTGCGCACTCGTCCTTGAGCAGCGGCTCCCGGCCGGAGTACAGCGACCGCACCCACCCGTAGTCCGAGGCCCAGCTTCCGCTCATGGCCGGATGGTGACGGACCATGCTCGGCCTGATCACCCGGTGGTAGAGACCCGCCGAGCAGGAACTCGTGTAGAGCAGCAGTGCGGAGTAGCCCCTCACGAAGGACAGTGCCCGCTCCACGGCGGCCGGGCGCTGCTTCCCGGAAGCCTCGGACGCCTGCGCGAGGGCGGCGGCGGTGAGCTGCCACAGGGCGAAGCTGGCCTGGTGGCCGGTGATCCACCGGAACCAGAAGAGCCGCTCGGCGTGGTCCGGGTCGGAGAGGTCGAGTGCGTCGGTGTACGCCGCGTCCTCGGCCGCTGTGTCCAGCCGGGACTCCGCCCATGGTCCGTCGGCCGGGCGGGCCGGAAATGGCAGAGGGCGCGGGGGGAGGACGAGTGGTTCGAGCCCGTACGCGCGTGCTCCCGGTTCGGCCGCCGGTCCCGTGGACCGCGGCTCACCCGCGCGGGCCGGCCCTTCACCCCGCCGACTCATCGCCACCGCCGGGCTGGTAGGTGAATTCGAACTCCACGCCGTTGACGTCGTGGGCGTAGAAGCTGCAGGTGCCGTCCGGGTCGATCACGATCTCGGTGGCCGGTTCCGCTCGCGCGAAGCGGTACCGGCCGGAGGAGTACAGGTGCGACCAGCGGTCGTGCCAGTCCTTCAGCGCCTCGTGCGAGGGCACTGCCAGGCAGACGTGCTGGAACTGCGCCGTGTCGGCCGGTGGCGGGGCGGAGTGCTCCGGTCCCCGGGTGAACAGGTGGAAGCGCAGGTCCCCTACGGTCAGTTCGGCGAGTCGCGTGATGCCGGGCAGCCGTCGGCGGGTGAGTTCCGAGAAGGTGTCCAGAGTCCAGGCCGTCCTGGCGTCGAAGAAGTCCTCGTACCAGGAGATGCTGGCGTCGAGGTCCGCGGTCTGCACGGCGAGGTGGTGCCATGCCGGAGGGACCGGTCCGCGGGGCCGGCCGGCCGGCCCGGGCGCCGCCGCTGTGGCCGGGCCCACGCCGGTGTCTGGGCTCACGAGGTTCTCGGGCATGACGTATGACCCCCATAGGGAAACTGGGCGAGAGAATGATCGGTTCAGCGGCCGACCGCGTAGGCGAGCGAGCCACGGGGGCTGGCCGCGGCCCGCAGGAAGCGGTGCTCCGGATCCACGCCGACCGCGCAGACCTTGCCCAGCGAGAACGCCGGGGCGAGTTCGACCTCGTGACCGCGGCGCCGCAGCGCGTCGACGGTCGAGGGATCGCAGTTCTCCTCGACGACGAGCACCCCCGGCCGGGACTCGTGCGGCGTGAAGGACGAGGGAAAGTGGTCGGTGTGGAAGGCGAGTGTCCCGACGGCCGATTGCAGGTCCAGGCCGAACTCGGTCACGGCCAGGTGGAAGCCGAGCGTCCACTGGTCCTGCCGGTCGCCGCCGGGTGTCCCGAACGCCAGGTACGGCTCACCGTCGCGCAGCACCAGGGTCGGGCTCAGCGTGGTCCGGGGACGCCGGCCGGGTGCCAGCGAGTTGGGATGTCCCTCGGCGAGGGACATGGTCTGGCCGCGGGTGCCCAGCGAGAAGCCGAGGCCGGGAACCACCGGGGAGCTCTTCAGCCAGCCGCCGCTCGGCACCGCGACGACGAGGTTGCCGTGCCGGTCGGCGACAGCGATGGTGCAGGTGTCGCCACGCGCGGCGGTGGCCTGCACGATGGTCGGCAGGCCACTGTGCATCTGCGCCATCCACTCGCTGTCGGCGGGCGGAAGTTCGTCCGGCTGCTGCACCGGGATCCACGGCTGCCGGCCGTCCGGTGACCCGGGCCGCAGGTCCATCGCCGCCTCGCTCCCGACCAGCTCGCGGCGGGCCGCCGTGTAGGCCGGGCTGAGCAGCGTGTCCAGCGGCACGTCACTGTGCGCGGGATCGCCGTACCAGGCCTCCCGGTCGGCGAAGGCCAGCTTGGCGCACTCGGCGACCGTGTGGATGTACTCGGCGCTCCCCAGTCCCATGGCGCGCAGGTCGAAGCCGTCGAGGAGGGCGAGTTGCTGCAGGAACACGGGACCCTGTGACCAGGGGCCCGGCTTGTGGACCGCGAGGTTCCCGTAGGTCAGGAGGGCGGGGGCGTCGATGGTGGCCCGCCAGGTGGCCATGTCCTGTCCGGTCAGCAGCCCGTGGTGCTTGCGTCCGGTGGCGTCGAGGACCGGGGCGCCCGAGGTGAAGGCGTCGACGGCCTCCGCCACGAAGCCCTGGTAGAAGGCATTCTCGGCCGCGGCGATCTGCGCCTCCCGGTCGGAGGAGGCCGTCTCGGCCTCCCGCAGCAGGCGCTGGTATGTGCCGGCCAGTGCGGAGTTGCGGAAGCGGGCACCGGCGCGCGGCGCTTCCCCACCCTGGAGATAGGTACGTCCCGATTCGGCCCATTCGGTGCGAAACAGTGGGGCAAGGACCTGGATGGCCCGTGCCGTGTCGGGAAGCAGTGGGAAGCCGTCGGTGGCGTATCCGATGGCGGCGTCGAGGACATCGCGCAGCGGAAGGCTGCCATACTCCCCGAGGAGCCGCATCCACGCGCTCATGGCGCCGGGAACCACGGCGGGCAGCAGTCCGGAACCGGGTATCTGACGCAGGCCCAGTGCGTGGAAGTGGCCCGGAGTGGCGGTCCGCGGCATCGGGCCCTGCCCGCACACGGCCGTGGTGCGCCTGTCGGCCGCCTTGTAGGCGAGGACGGACACATCTCCGCCCAGGCCGTTGTAATGCGGTTCGACGACCTGGAGGACAAATCCGGCGGCGGTGACTGCGTCGAAGGCGTTGCCGCCCTTTTCCAGTATCGCCATCGCGGTACCGGAGGCCAGCCAGTGCGTCGACGAAACGGCGCCCACTGTGCCATTCAGTTCCGGCCTTCCAGCGTTCACTCAGCTTCACCATCCAGAATTGTCCGGGATGCGCGGGGCGGCCGTTCAAGAGGCCGCGGCTGCTCAAGTATGCATGGACGGGGCGCACTTGCCCGGATCTCGTGAAACGTGAATCCGAGGCGGTCCCGTTCGGTGCCCGGCCTGTCCCGCCGGCGGGACAGGCCGACGGCCGCCGCCCGACTGTCCCGCACGTGGAGCCGTTTTTCTGTGGCGGTTGAACGTAGTATCGCCATGCGCTGCGACGCCAATGTCACTTGTTGGGGAGGACAGGGTGACCACTTCTTCGGGACGGAAGCTCGTATCGGGCGGCAGTCGGTTCGAGTCAGTCTTCGGATATTCCAGAGCCGTCCGCGTCGGGCCGTTCGTGTCCGTCGCGGGAAGTACCGCGATGACCGCGAACGGGCCGGTCGGCGGAGACGACGTCCTCGCTCAGACGCGGGAGGCGCTGCGCCGGATCGAAGCGGCACTCGAGGACGCCGGCGCCTCCCTCCAGGACGTGATGCGGACCCGTGTTTTCGTCACCGACATCCGCGAATGGGAGAAGGTGGGGCAGGTACACAGCGAATACTTCGGTCACATCCGTCCCGCCTCGACGATCGTCGAAGTCTCCGCACTCGTCGATCCGTCGCTACTCGTCGAGATCGAAGCCGACGCGCTGGTGAACGAGTGATACCGGATCCGTTGCAGGAAAAACCTCCTGAGAATCTTGGACGCGTGATGATTCCTGAGTCATTCAAGATCGACCGCTCTGTCGTCGAGGAATTCCTGGCACTGGATCCGGACGCCTGGGAGCGGCTCAACGCCGACTACACCGCCCGCCGGAGGATCGGCGAGGCGTGCCGGGCGCTGACCCGCCACGCCTTCGTGGAGGAGGACCCGTCGGCGCTCGAGGAGCTGCACGACGTACTGGCCCTCATCTACCAGCAGGACTTCTCCGGTGCGCCGGTGGAGCTGCTGGGCTGCGAGACCCAGCCGGTGCTGCGCGACATCGCGGCGATCCTGGAAGGCGCCGTCCTCGCCGCGGAACTGGACTCCATATCCGAGGAGCAGATCTCCGCGTACCCGCGGAGCGGCAAGGAGTACGTGCACTGGCTCAAGCGCATCATCGGTGAACACCCGGCCGCCGCCCACCCCTTCTACCGGGACTTCGTTCCGACCAGGGCCACCGAGGGTGATTTCCGCTTCTACCTCGCGCAGGAGACCAATCTCGACCCCAAGTTCGACGACATCCTGGCATTCATGCAGATCGGTGCCGCTCCCGACGAGAAGATGGAGATCGCCGGGAACTACTGGGACGAGATGGGCAATGGAAAGCCGGCCGAAGTCCACACCGCCATGTTCGCCCATGCTCTGGATGCCCTGGATGTGAACGGCGACTACATTCGCCGCAATCTCCTCCCGGAAGCCAAGGCATCAGGCAACCTCGCTTCCTGCCTGGCAATCTCCCGCCGCCACTACTACAAGTCCGTCGGATTCTTCGGGGTCACCGAGTATCTGGTGCCGCGGCGCTTCAAGCTGGTCGTCGACCGCTGGGCGGACATCGGACTTCCGCGCGAGGGCATCGCCTACCACGACGCACACATCAGCATTGACGCGGTGCACGCCTCCGGTTGGTTCAAGAACGTGATCGCCCCGGCGGTCGACCGGGACCCCCGCGTCGGCCGTGAGATCGCCGTCGGTGCGCTGATTCGACTGAATTCGTCGCAGCGTTACCTCGACTCTCTGCTGATGCACCTGCACCACGACTCCGCCGCACACACGTCCTGAGGAGGTACGCGCATGCCGCTCAACGACCGTGGTTACTCCATCATCGATCTCCCGGAAGTCACTCCGGAGGTCCGCGAAAGTTTCGGCGACCTCAAGTTCGACGAATACATGGGTGACAACCGGTACCGCCGCTTCGCCCAGTTCCGTATGCACTGGTCGGAAGAGTCCTGGGAACTGGAGAGGCTGGAGCACCGGCCTTACGTGACGTTCTCCAAGTTCAACCCCGTGGCCGGCGGAATCCGGCGTCACTACGAGCCGATCCTCGCGGACTTCTCCCCGCACATCCGCGCCGGCGCCGAGGGCGTACCGCTGGACACCGCCCGTGACTGGCAGGTCAACGTCCACCAGTTCCGCATCATCGCCAAGCGGCAGGAGACCTCCGGTGTGATCGTTCCGGAGGGCCCGCACTCCGACGGCCGTGACTTCGTGCTGATCGCCGTGTTCTCCCGGCACCAGATCACCGGCGCGGAAATGACCCTCATGCCGCACGGCGGCGAGGGAGAGCCCTTCTTCCGCGCCACCGTTCCGGCAGGCCAGGGCGCGCTCCTCGCGGACCGGGAGATGTACCACAACGTCACGGAGATCGAGCCGGTCGGCGACTACGGCCACCGGGACACGCTGATCGTCACCTGGGTGCCCTGGGAGGACAAGTGGCACGGCGACGACTTCGAGCAGCGTGCCCTGGCCGAGGGCTGAGGAGCGGCGGTCATGAGCAACACCCCCGGAACCGGGGGCGGCGGCACCGGCCGGCTGGACGGACTGCTGGCCGACGCCGCCCGTCGCCACCCGGTGCGCACCGCGGTGGTGGACGGTGACACCCTCCTCGGCTACGCGCAGCTCGACGCGCTGGTGACCGAGACCGCCGACGCCCTGCGGCAGCACGGCGTGACGGACGGTACCCGGGTGGGTGTCCGTCTCCACCGCGGCCACCAGGCCATCGTGGCGATCTACGGCGCACTGCGCGCCGGAGCCGTGGTGGCACCGCTCGACGCCGGGGAACCCCCGGCCCGCACCGCACGTGTCCTGCGCAGCGGCGGACTGACCCATCTGCTGGCCGCACCCGACACGCTCACCGGTGCGCGGGAGTCCGTGCCGGACGGGTGGTGGCCCGCGGAACTTCCCCACGGCCTGGTCTGCCTGTCGCCCTCCACGGCGGCCCCGGAACAGCAGTCCCGCACCGCACCGGCGTCGGGCGGATACGTGCTCTTCACCTCGGGCAGCACCGGCTGGCCCAAGGGTGTCCTGCTCAGCCACGAGAACGTGCTGCACTTCGCCCGCTGGGCCGCGGACGAGTTCGCCCTCGGCCCCGACGACCGCATCGGCGCCCAGGCCGCGTTCACCTTCGACCTCAGCACCTTCGACATCTTCAGCACGGCCGCGGCGGCCGCGTCCGTCCACCTGCTGCCCACAGCGGTACGGGCCTTTCCGCGCAGCGTCGTCGGCTGGCTCGACAGCGAACGGATCACGGCGCTGTACGCCGTGCCGACGCTGTATCAGATGCTGCTGCACCGGGGGAACCTCGCCGCCTCACCCCCGGGAGCGCTGCGCATCGCCGCGTACGCGGGTGAGCCGTTCCCCCCGGCCGTACTGGAGGAGTACCTCACGGTCCTGCCGCACACCTCCTTCTACAACCTGTACGGTCCGACGGAGACCAACGTCTGCACCTATGAACGCGTCCCGTCCGGCTGGCGGGCGTCGGACCCGTCGACGATCGGTGCCGCCATCGACGGCGTGACGGTCGATCTCTTCGACGAACACGGCCGGCGCACCGACTCCGAGGGCGAGATCTGCGTCGCCGGGCCCGTCGTCATGAGCGGCTACCTCATGGACGGCCGTGTCCACGACCCCACCACCGAGCTGCGCTTCGCGGACGGGCCGCGCCGTGCCTACCGGACCGGCGACCTGGCCCGGCGCACGCCCGACGGCAAGCTCCGTCTGCTGGGCCGACGCGACCTGCAGATCAAGCGCGCCGGTCACCGCATCGACCTGCTCGACATCGAGAGCACCCTCGCGGAGCTGCCCGGTGTCGAGTCCTCCTGCGTCGTCGCCCGCACCGACCCGGAAGACGCCGCCGCACAGACCGGGTCCGTCGACGCCGTCAGGCTGATCGCCCATGTGACCGGCAGCGCCGGCCTGGACGCGGACACGCTCGTCGCCGCCCTCTCGGAGCGGCTGCCCCGCTTCATGCTCCCCGACGAGGTCGTCGTGGCCGACAGCCTCCCGACGACCCGGCACGGAAAAGTCGACCGCAAGAGACTCCTCGTCACCGCCCACCCCGAGGTAACCGAATGAACTCCGTAGAAGACCTCTGCTCGCTCATCACCCGCGCGGTGACGCCGACCAGTTCCCGCCGCGCCGGACGCGCGCCGTCGGTGCCGATCGAACCCGACACCCGCCTCCTCGACCTCGGCATCCTCGACTCCCTCGCCGTTCTCAGCGTCGTCTCCGAGATCGAGCAGACCCTCGACCTCGAGTTCCCCGAGACGGAGATCGTGGCCACCAACTTCCGCACCCCGGAGAACCTTTGGAAGTTCGTGTCCACCCTGAGGACACAGGTTTCCTGACGACGGAAGACGGAACGGACGAACGGGAAGACTGGCCGATGGACACGGTTCACCGGGAAGAGCAGCTGGACGCCACAGCCGCCCACTACCGATCACTCGCCGCCGAACTCCTCACCGGCGCGCCCGAAGGCGACTTCCGCGCACGCTGGCGACGGCTCGCCTCCTCGGGGCTGCTGCGCACGCCCCGGGAGCGGCAGCACCGGGATCGTGACAAGGACCCGGGCACCGGTCCCGTCAGCCACGCCGTCGCCGCGATCGAGGGCATCGGACTGGCCGGCACGGAGCCCGGCCTGTGCTACGCCTTCGCATCGCAGCTGTGCGGCATCCAACTCCCGCTGTTCCGCTTACTGTCCGAAGCACAGCACGCCATGCTGGCCGGCGTCGAGGACGGCACCGCACTGCTGTGCCACGCCTCCACCGAGACCGGCGGCGGCAGCGACCCGCTGTCCGGCGAGGTGCGCGCCGAACGGCAGCCCGACGGGAGCTACCGCCTGCACGGCACCAAGTCGTTCATCACCGCCGCGCCGGTCGCCGACGTGGGTCTCGTCTTCGCCCGCACCGGCGAAGGCCGGTCCCCCTTCGCGCTGTCTGCCTTCCTCGTCGACCTCGCGGACGACACGGTCACCCGAGGCGCGCGCGTCACCAAGACCGCGCTCAAGGACGCCCCCATGGGCTCTCTCACCTTCACAGGGACGGCCGTACCCGCCGACGCCCTGGTCGGGGCGGAGGGATCCGGACTGACCGTGCTCGGCGCCACAACGACCTGGGAGCGGGCCCTGCTGCTCGCCTACGCCCTCGGCCCCATGCAGCTGCTGCTGGACCGTGTCGTCGCATGGGCCGGCACCCGGCACCACTTCGGCCGCGCGATGGGCAGCAGCCATCAGGTCGCCGCCCGGGTCAGCGACATGGCCCTGCGCCTGGAACGCTCCCGCACCATGGTGCGTGCCATGGCCGCACGGTTGGACCAGGGCGGGTCGGTCCGGCGGCTGTCCTCGGCGGCGGCACTCACCAAGATCTCCGTGTCCGAGGACTACGTGGCCCTCACCCGGCACGCCACGGCACTGGCCGGTGTGCGCGCGTTCGTCGAGGATTCCGGCCTCACGGCATCCCTGGCGGACCCCATGGCCGCCCTGACCTACGCCGGCCCCAACGACCTGCTGAGCGTCGCGGTCGCCCGGGACCTGGGCCTGCCCGTCGAGAACTGACGCCGACACACCGAGGGGGAACGCATGGAACACCGGACGGCACCAGAGCGTGCGGCACTGCTCGGCGAGCAGGTCACCGACCTCGCCGCCGACATCGACTCGGGCCGGACCGACAGCGCGGCGGCCTACAAGCTCGTACGGGAAGCCGACCTGCTGCGCCTGCTGGTGCCCCGCGGCGCGGGCGGGGAGGGTCTGTCCTTCCTGGAGTACACGCTGATCCTCGAACTGATCGGCGCCGCGGACACACCTACCGCGCTCGGCCTGAACATGCACTACGTCGCGATCGGCTCACTGTGCGAGAGCGGCGACCGTCCCCTGACCGGTGCCGCGCACGAGTTCCGCTCCTGGGTCTTCGACCAGGTCGTTCACCACGGCAGGATGTTCGCCTCCGCCACCTCGGAGGCAGGCAGCGGCGCCAAACTCCAGCGCCTGAGTACGACTTACCGCCGATGCGACGGCGGGTACGTCCTGTCCGGGCGCAAGTCCTTCGTCTCGCTGGCCGGGGTCGCCGACTACTTCATCGTGGCCGCCCGCAACGCCGACGACGACGCGGAACGGGAGATCTCCCACTTCGTCGTCGCCCGCGACGACCCCGGCGTCCGCATCGAAGGAGTCTGGCCCGGCAACGCCATGGCCGGCACCAGCACCGCGTCGATGGTGCTCGACGACGTCCGGGTCCGACGGGCCCGCCTGATGATGAACGTCGAAGGCATGTCGCTGTTCAAACTCGTCCAGGAACCCCACTGGATGACCTCCGGCTACACCGGCGCCTATCTGGGCCTCGCCGCGGCCGTCCACGGCTTGATCATCGAGTCCGTGGCACGCGACCCGCGCCGCAGCACGGACCCCGTGGTACGCCACGAACTCGGCCGGCTGAACGCGGAGATGCGCGCGGTGCGCGCCCTCGTACACGCCGCGGCCGGGGCCGTCGGGGAGCAGCGCGGCACGGTGGAGACCGCCGAAGCCGTGCACGCGGCCAAGTACAAGGTCGGCGAGCTGCTGGCCGATCTCGTCTCCGCCGCGGTCCGGATCTGCGGCACCGCAGCGCTCAGCCGTGGACGCCCACTCGAACGACGGCTGCGAGAGGCCGCGTACTGCCGAGTGATGCCCGCAAAGCCCGACGAATGCCTGGAGTACCTCGGCAAGGCCGCGATCGGGCTCGACATGCACGACGTGCGCAACTTCGACTGGTGACGGCCCGCCCCCGTCGTCCCCGACTCGGCGCCTGCCGCTCTCCCTGACCGCCCGACCACCGCCGCACCTCACGGAACGCGATCTTCATCGGAGTTGGAACAACCATGTCGCAGCAGCCTGAGCGCGCCAGCCGCCCCCTGTCAGCCGCCCAGTCGGGTATGTGGTTCGCCCAGCAGCTCGCTCCGGAGAGCGCCGCCTACAGCGGAGCCCAGTGCGTCGAGATCCACGGCCCCGTGGACCTCACCCGCTTCGAGACCGCGGTGCGCCGGACCGTGGCCGAGGCCGACACCCTGCACGCCAGGGTCACAGACGGAGCCGAGGGACCGCGGCAGACCCTCGATCGGGAAATCGCCGACCGGTGCGGCGTGACCTTCGTCGACCTCACCGGCGCAGCGGATCCCGAGGCGGCCGCACAGGCCTGGATGCACGCCGAACTGAACCGCCCCCACGCGCCCGCTGCGGACGACGCCCCCGGCCGGGACCCGCGCGATCCCCTCATGTGCGAGGCCCTGCTGCGCCTCGCACCCGACCGGCACTTCTGGTACCAGCGGATCCACCACGTCCTGGTCGACGGATACGGCTTCGCCCTGTTGACCAGGAGGGTCGCCGAGATCTACACGGCGCTCGGCCGCACCGACGGCGAGGACCAGCCGAGCCCCTTCGGGACCCTCGCCGAGCTGCTTGCCGCGGACCGTCACTACCGCGCCTCGGAAGGGTTCGCCCGCGACCGCGCGTACTGGACGGAGCGCCTCGCGGACTGCCCGCGGCCGGCCCAGCTGTCCGGTGCCGACGCGCCCGTCTCCTCCGGCTTCCTGCGCGCCACGACCTTGCTGCCGCCCGAGTACGTCGACCGGTTCACCGAACTCGTCTCCGGGGCCGGCCTGAGCTGGTCCGACGCGATCGTCGCCGCGGCCGCCGTCTACACCCAGGCGCTCACCGGAGCTGACGACCTCACGCTCGGCATCCCCGTGGCCGCCCGGGTCACCGCCGACGAACGCGACACCCCCGGCATGGTGTCCAACGTGCTGCCGCTGCGGGTGGCCCTCGGGCCGGGGACCACGGTGGGGCAACTCATCGGGCAGGTCGCCCGATCCATGCGCGGCCTGCTGCGGCACCAGCGCTACCGCGTGGAGGACATCCGCCGCGACCTCGACCTCGTCAGGGGCCGGCAGGCCCTGTACGGCCCGGTCGTCAACATCATGCGTTTCGAGTACGACCTGCGCTTCGACGGTCACCGGGCGACGGTCCACAACGTTTCCAACGGCCCGGTCGAGAATCTGGCGTTCTCGGTGTACGCCCGCTCCGACGGCTCCGGGGTCCGCATCGACGTCGACACCAACCCCGCGCTCTACACGCAGCAGGAGACCACCGCCCACCGCGACCGCTTCGCGGCGCTGCTCCAGCGCCTGCTGGCCGCCGGACCCGGACAGCCCGTAAGCCGACTGGATGTGGTTACCGAGGCTGAGCGGTCTTTGGTGTTGGAGGGGTGGAACGACTCGGCTGCGGTGGTGGAGGGGCTGACGTTTCCGGAGTTGTTCGAGGAGCGGGTGGCTCGGGCGCCGGAGTCGGTGGCGGTGGTGTGCGGTGACATCGAGTTGTCGTATGGGGAGTTGAATGCGCGGGCGAATCGGCTGGCGCGGTTGTTGGTGGGTCGTGGGGTGGGGCCGGAGTCGGTGGTGGCTTTGGTGTTGCCGCGGTCGGTGGAGTTCGTGGTCGGGATGCTGGCGGTGTTGAAGGCCGGTGGTGCGTATGTGCCGGTGGATCCGGAGTATCCGTGTGAGCGGGTGGCGTTCATGTTCGGTGACGCGCGGCCGGTGTGCGCGGTCACGACCACCGATTACGCGGATGTCGTGCCGGATGGCGTGGATGTTCTGACCCTGGACGCTTCGGAGACTGTGGCGGCACTGGATGGGTGCTCTGCCTCGAATGTTGCCGATGGTGAGCGGGTTGGTGGGCTTGCGTTGGGGTCTCCGGCGTATGTGATTTATACGTCGGGGTCGACGGGGCGGCCGAAGGGTGTGGTGGTTTCGCACGCGGGTCTGGGGAATTTGGTGGCGTCGGCGGTGGACCGGTGGGGGACGGGTCCGGATTCGCGGGTGTTGCAGTTCTCGTCGCCGAGTTATGACCCGGTGGTGATTGAGATGTGTGCGGCTTTCGGGGCGTTGGGGACGTTGGTTGTTCCTGATCGGGGGCCGTTGGTGGGTGAGGTGTTGGCGGGGGTTTTGCGTGAGGGTCGGGTTTCTCATGCGGTGATTCCGCCGTCGGTGCTGGGGACGGTGGAGGTGGTGGATTTCCCGGATTTCGCCACGGTGGTTGCCGGTGGTGAGGCGTGCACGGTGGATGTGCTGCGGCGGTGGGCTCCGGGCCGGCGGTTGCTGAACGGGTATGGGCCGACCGAGGTGACGGTGGCCTGTGTGACGAGTGGGCCGGCGGATCCGGAGGAGGGGTTGCCGCCGATCGGGCGTCCGTTCTTCAACACGCGGGTGTACATCCTTGATGCTGCGTTGCGGCCGGTGCCGCCGGGTGTTGCGGGTGAGTTGTATGTGGCCGGTGTGGGTGTGGCGCGGGGGTATCTGGGCCGGGCGGGTTTGACGGCGGGCCGGTTTGTGGCGGATCCGTTCGGTGCGGCTGGTGAGCGGATGTACCGGACGGGGGATCGTGGCCGGTGGCGTGGGGACGGGCAGATCGAGTTCCTGGGCCGGGTGGATGAGCAGGTGAAGATCCGGGGGTTCCGGATCGAGCCCGGTGAGGTGGAAGAGGTGCTGGCCGGGCATGAGGCCGTGGCCCGGGTCGCGGTGGTGGTGCGGGAGGACCGGCCGGGGGACCGGCGTCTGGTCGCCTATGTGGTGCCCGAGACCGGGGGCGCAGCCGGTCTGGCGGGGGTGTTGCGGGAGTACGCGCGGGGGGTGCTGCCGGACTATCTGGTGCCGGCGGCGTTCGTGATGCTGGATGCGTTGCCGTTGAACCCGAACGGCAAGCTGGACCGTCCCGCCCTGCCGGTGCCGGACTACGCCGCCCTGGTCTCCGGGCGCGGGCCCCGCACACCGCAGGAGGAGATCCTCGCGGGCCTGTTCGCCGAGGTCCTGGGCCTGGAACGCGTCGGCGTCGACGACGACTTCTTCACCCTCGGCGGTCACTCGCTGACGGCGTCCCGTCTCGCCGGGCGGATGAGCGCGCTGTTCGGGGTCGATGCGGGTGTCCGTGCGGTGTTCGAGGCGCCGACCGTGGAACTGCTCGCCCGGTTCGTCACCTCCCGAATGGCGGGCGGTAGGGACGCGGTGGTGCGCGAGCCGTTGCGTGCGGTGGTGGAGCGTGGGGAGCGGGTGCCGCTGTCGTACGCGCAGCAGCGGCTGTGGTTCATCGACCGGCTGGAGCCGGACTCGGGTCTGTACAACGTGCCGCTCGCCGTGCGCCTGACCGGGGAACTGGACCGAAAGGCGCTGCGCGCCGCGCTCGCTGATCTGGTGGCGCGGCACGAGTCGCTGCGAACGGTGTTCCCCGAAGAGCGCGGTGTCGCGTGGCAGCGGGTGCGGCCGGCCGACCGGGTGAAGGTCCCGCTCGTCGAGCGGGATGTCGCGGAGGAGGAGCTCGAGGCGTCCCTGACCGGGGCGGCGTCCGAGGGCTTCGACCTGGCGAGCGAACTTCCCCTGCGGGCGCACCTGTTCACCGTCGACGACGGGACGAGTGCGCTGCTGCTGGTGGCGCATCACATCGCGGCCGACGGCTGGTCGATGCGACCGCTTACCCGGGACCTGTCTCACGCCTACACGGCGCGGATGGCCGGTGAGGCACCCCTTTGGGGTGCGGAGCTGCCGGTCCAGTACGCCGATTACACGCTGTGGCAGCGTGCGCTGCTCGGTGACGACGCCGATGCGGAGTCTCTGGGCGGGCGACAACTGGCGTACTGGCGTGAAACGCTCGCGGGACTGCCCGAGGAGCTTGCCCTGCCTGTGAGCCGGCCGCGTCCGGCGGTTCCTTCCCATCGAGGTGGCCGGGTGGTCGCGCGGTGGGACGCGGAGTTGCATGCCGGGGTGGTGGAGCTGGCTCGCAGTAGTGGTGTGTCGGTGTTCATGGTGGTGCAGGCGGCGCTGGCCGCTCTGCTGACGCGGCTGGGTGCGGGGACGGACATTCCGTTGGGTGCTCCGGTGGCGGGGCGGACGGATCCGGCGCTGGACGATCTGGTCGGGTTCTTCGTGAACACGCTGGTGCTGCGGACGGACACGTCGGGCGATCCGACGTTCCGGGAGCTGCTGGAGCGGGTGCGGGAGACGGACCTGGCCGCCTACGCGCACCAGGACCTGCCGTTCGAGCGGCTGGTGGAGGAACTCAACCCCGAGCGCTCCCTGGGTCGCCACCCCCTCTTCCAGATCGCCCTCACCACCCAGGACCACGCCTCCACCCGGCTCGAACTCCCGGGTGCGCGGGTCGATCCGTTGGATGTCGCCCTCCACGCGGCCAAGTTCGACCTGCTCATCTACCTGGAGGACAGCAGGATCGACCTCCACTACAGCGAGGACCTCTTCGACCGGGGGGACGCCGAACGGTTCGCGGCACGGCTGGAGCGGCTGCTGCGGACTGTCACCGCCGATGCCGGGACACACATCGGCGACGTCGACGTCCTGTCGCCCGAGGAGCGGCGCCTGATGCTCGCCGGCAACGAGGTCGCGGCCCCCGATGCCACCCTCACCGCCCTGTTCGAGCAGCAGGCAGCCCGTACCCCCGGGAACAGTGCGCTCGTGTGCGGCCACGACACTCTGACGTACGCCGAGCTCAACGCCCGGGCCAACCGGCTCGCGCACCTCCTCATGGAGCAGGGAGTGGGTCCGGAGCAGTTCGTCGCCCTGCTCCTTCCCCGCGGCGTCGACCTGGTCGTCGCGGTTCTCGCCGTACTCAAGACGGGGGCGGCCTACCTGCCCGTCGACCCCTCCTACCCGGAGGACCGCATCGCCCTGATGCTGAGCGACGCCGAGCCGGTCCGTGTCCTGACGACCTCCGAGGCAGCCGTCGGCGGCGCACTGGCCGACAGCGGACTGCTGCTGAGGCTCGACGCGCCCGACACGCTGCACGCGCTCGACGCCTGCCCGGACCACGACCCGGACGACGCCGACCGCGTCGCACCTGCATCGCCCGGCCATGCGGCGTACGTCATCTACACGTCCGGCTCGACCGGCGCCCCCAAGGGGGTCGTCGTACCGCACCGGAACGTCGTGCGCCTCTTCGCCGCCACCGCACCGTCCTTCGCGTTCTCGGACACCGACGTGTGGACGCTGTTCCACTCGTACGCCTTCGACTTCTCCGTCTGGGAGCTATGGGGCCCGCTGCTCCACGGCGGCCGGCTGGTCGTGGTGTCCCACCAGGTGAGCCGGTCACCCGATGACATGCTCGAGCTGGCGGTCCGTGAAGGCGTCACCGTGCTGAACCAGACTCCTTCCAGCTTCTACCGGTTCAGCGAGGCGGACGCCGCACATCCGGAACTCTCCGGCGCGCTCGCGCTGCGTCTGGTGATCTTCGGTGGGGAGGCCCTCGACCTCGGCCGGCTGCGCCCTTGGTACGAGCGCCACCCGGACGGCGCTCCGACCCTGGTCAACATGTACGGGATCACCGAGACCACCGTGCATGTCACCCAGCGGGTGCTGGACAGTGCCGTCGCCGACCGGCACACCTCCAGCCTGATCGGCGAGGCCCTGCCGGACCTCAGGACGTATGTGCTGGACGACCGGCTGCGGCTGCTGCCGCCGGGGGTCCCCGGTGAGCTGTACGTCGCCGGTGCGGGACTCGCACGCGGCTACCTGGGCCGGCCGGGGCTGACCGCGGGCCGCTTCGTGCCCGACCCCTTCGGCGCGCCCGGCGCCCGCATGTACCGCACCGGGGACGTCGTCCGCCTGCGGACCGACGGCGAACTGGAGTTCGTCGGTCGAGCCGACGACCAGGTCAAGATCCGCGGCTTCCGTATCGAGCCCGGTGAGATAGGCAGCGCGCTCGGCAGACACCCCGCCGTGGCCCACAGCGCCGTCCTCATGCGCGAGGACCGCCCGGGCGACCGGCGGCTCGTCGCCTACGTCGTCCCCGGCGAACCGGCGGGCAGCGCCCCACAGCGGTACGTGGCCGCGCTACGGGAGTACGCCGTCGGGGTTCTGCCGGAGTACATGGTCCCGGCCGCGTTCGTCCTCCTCGACGCGCTGCCGCTCACCCCCAACGGAAAACTGGACCGCGACGCGCTGCCCGCCCCCGACATGGCCGCGCTGGCCTCGGCGACCGCACCGCGCGACGCCCGCGAGGAACAGCTGAGTCGGCTCTTCGCCGAGGTCCTGGGCCTGGACCGGGTCGGTGTCGACGACGACTTCTTCGTCCTCGGCGGGGACAGCATCATGTCGATCCAGCTCGTCAGCCGGGCCCGCGAGGCGGGGCTGGCCGTCACGCCGCGTGATGTGTTCCTGCACAAGACGGTGGAACGCCTGGCGGCCGCCGTGGCCGGCCCGGCCGACAGCGGCCCCGCCGGCGACACCGAGGCCGAGGCGACCGGTCCCGTGCCGCTGACCCCGATCGTCCACTGGCTCCGGGAACGCGGCGGGACCGCCGACGGATACAGCCAGTCCGCCGTGATCCAGTCGCCCGCCGACGCGGACGTCCCGCGTCTCGCCCGCGTCCTGCAAGCGGCACTGGACCACCATGACGTGCTGCGTACCCGCCTGGTGCGGGCCGGCGGCGGTGCCCTCTGGTCCCTGGACGTCCCACCCCGCGGCTCCGTGGACGCCGAGTCGCTGCTGCACCGGGTGGACGCCTCCGGCGCCGCCCCGGACAGCCTGCCCGCCCTCGTGGCCCGGGAGGCGGAGGCGGCGCGGCTGCGTCTCGATCCGGAGGCGGGGGTGATGCTGCAGGCGGTGTGGTTCGACACGGGCGTGGGCCGTGGTCCCGGCCGGCTGCTGCTGGTGGCGCACCATCTGGTCGTCGACGGGGTGTCCTGGCGGATCCTGCTGCCCGACCTGCGGGCCGCCTGGGAAGCGCTCCGCGACGGCAGGCCGGTCACCCTGCCTCCCGTGGGAACCCCGTTCCGCCGCTGGGCCCAGCACCTCAACGAGGAAGCGTCCTCCGCACAGCGCCTGGACGAACTGGAGAACTGGCTCGAGGTGCTCCAGGGCCCCGACACACTGCCCGCAGCGCTGACCCCGGTCCCCACCCGGGACACGACGGCGACGACCCGCTCCGTGACCGTCACCGTCCCCGCGGGGCCGACCGCCGCCCTGCTGACGGCGGTCCCCGCCGCCTTCCACGGCCGGATCAACGACGTCCTGCTCACCGGCCTCGCGCTGGCCGCGGCCAAGCAGTGGCCCACCGCCGACAGCGGCGACGGCCCGGGCTCAGGCGTACTCGTCGAGGTCGAGGGCCACGGACGCGAAGAGGCCGGGGGCCTGGACCTGTCCCGCACGGTGGGCTGGTTCACCAGCCTCTTCCCCGTCCGGCTCGCCCCGGGACCGATCGACCTGGACGACGCGCTGTCCGGAGGACCGGACGCCGGGCGCGCACTCAAGCACGTCAAGGAGACACTGCGGACGCGGACCGGCCGCGACAATGGTCTCGGATACGGCTCCCTGCGCTACCTCAACCCGCAGACCGCGCCGCTGCTCGCCGCCCTCCCGAGGCCGCGCGTCGCGTTCAACTACCTCGGCCGGTTCGGCACCCCCGGAGGAGGGGACGCCGACTGGACGGTGCCGGGCGACGCCGCGGTGCTGCTCGCCGGAGACGCACCGGACAGGCCCTTCCCGTACGCCCTCGCGCTCACGGCGGTGACGCGCGACGGCGACGCGGACGCCGGGGGCCCGACGCTGGAGCTCACCTTCACCTGGCCGGAAGCCCTGCTGCCGGAGGACGGGGTGCGGCAGTTCGCCGACGCCTACACGCGGGCCCTGCACGCCCTGGTCGACCACGTGCGGACCCCCGGCGCCGGCGGGTTCTCCCCCTCGGACGTCCCGCTGGTCCCACTCACCCAGGAAGAGATCGACGCCCTGGAGTCCGGGAACCCCACCCCGGCGGACATCCTCCCGGTGACACCGCTGCAGGAGGGCCTGCTCTTCCACGCCGACATGAGCCAGGGCGAGGAGGACGGAATCGACCCCTACACCGTCCAGTGCGCCTTCCGGCTCGAAGGCCCCGTGGACGCGCCGTCCCTCCGGACCGCCGTACGGGCCCTGCTTCAGCGGCATCCGAACCTGCGCGCAGGCTTCCGCACCACCCTCTCCGGACGCCCCGTCCAGATCGTCCCCGGCGGCGGGAACGCGGCCGAGCCGAGCTGGCAGGAGACGGACCTGTCGTCCCTGGAAGAGGAGGCCGCCGAGCAGGCGTACGCCCGGCTGCTCGACGAGGACCGGCTGCGGCGTTTCGACCTGGGTGAGCCGCCGCTGATGCGGTTCCTGCTGGTGCGCATGGGTCCCGAACGGCACCGTCTGGTGTGGACCCTCCACCACGTCCTCGCGGACGGCTGGTCGATGCCGATCGTCATCCGTGACCTCTTCGCGTTGTATGCGGGGCGGGTGTTGGGGCCGGTGGTGTCGTATCGGGAGTTCCTGGGGTGGTTGCGGGGGCAGGACCGTGGGGCGGCGGAGGTTGCGTGGCGGGGTGCGTTGGCGGGGTTGGAGGAGCCGACGTTGTTGGCGGCGGGTCGGGTGCCGGGTTCGGTGGTGGTGCCGGAGTCGGTGGTGGTGGATCTGCCGGGTGGGGTGTCGTCTGCGGTGGAGGCGGGGGCGCGTCGGGCTGGGGTGACGCTGAACTCGGTGGTGCAGGCGGTGTGGGGTGTTCTGCTGGGTCGTCTGACGGGCCGGTGGGATGTGGTGTTCGGTGCGACGGTGTCGGGCCGGCCTGCGGAGATTCCGGGTGTGGAGTCGATGGTGGGGTTGTTCATCAACACGCTTCCGGTGCGTGTGCGGGTGGTGCCGGGGGAGTCGTTGGTGGGGTTGGTGCGGCGGGTGCAGGAGGAGCAGTCGGCGTTGCTGGCGCACCAGCACCTGGGGCTGGCCGACATCCAGGCCCTGGCCGGGCTGGGCACCCTCTTCGACACCGCCACCGTCTTCGAGAACTACCCGCACGACCCGGAAGCCTTCCGCATGTCCGCGGGCTCCACACGCGTGACCGGCTTCTCCGGCCGTGATGCGACGCATTATCCGTTGGGTCTGGTGGTGGGGTCGGGTGGTGCGCTGCGGTTGCGGGTGGATTACCGGCCGGATGTGTTCTCGCGGGCCGAGGTGGAGGGGCTGGTCGCCCGGTTGCGGGGGTTGTTGGAGGCTTTCGCGGCCGATCCGGAGGCTGTGGTGGGCCGGCTGGACGTCGTCACTGCGGCTGAGCGGTCGTTGGTGTTGGAGCGGTGGAACGACTCGGCTGCGGTGGTGGAGGGGCTGACGTTTCCGGAGTTGTTCGAGGAGCGGGTGGCTCGGGCGCCGGAGTCGGTGGCGGTGGTCTGCGGTGACATCGAGTTGTCGTATGCGGAGTTGAATGCGCGGGCGAATCGGCTGGCGCGGGTGTTGGTGGGTCGTGGGGTGGGGCCGGAGTCGGTGGTGGCTCTGGTGTTGCCGCGGTCGGTGGATTTCGTGGTCGGGATGCTGGCGGTGTTGAAGGCCGGTGGTGCGTATGTGCCGGTGGATCCGGAGTATCCGCGTGAGCGGGTCGCGTTCATGTTCGGTGACGCCCGGCCGGTGTGCGCGGTCACGACCACGGAGTACGCGGATGTCGTGCCGGATGGCGTGAATGCCTTGAGGCTGGATTCTCCGGAGACGGCATCAGCAGGGGACCGGTGTTCTCCTTCTGACGTTTCCGATGGTGAGCGGCTTTCTGTTCTGTCGTTGGGGTCTCCGGCGTATGTGATTTACACGTCGGGGTCGACGGGGCGGCCGAAGGGTGTGGTGGTTTCGCATTCCGGTGTGGCGAGTCTGGTGGCCACGTTCGGTGGGGTGTTCGGGGCGGGGCCGGGGTGTGGGGTGTTGCAGTTCGCTTCGCCGGGGTTCGACGCGTCGGTGTGGGACGTCTGTATGGCGTTGCTGACCGGTGGGCGTCTGGTGCTGGTTCCTGCTGGTGGTGAGGGGTTCGCGGCGGGTGGTGAGCTGGCGCGGCTGGTGAGGGACAGCGGGGTGTCGCATGTGACGTTGCCGCCGGCGTTGTTGCCGTCGTTGCCGGTGGAGGAGTTTCCGTCGGGGCTGGTGATGACGGTGGCGGGTGACAGTTGTCCGCCGGAGGTGATCGGGCGGTGGGCGCGGGGCCGGCGTCTGCTGCATGTGTACGGGGCGACGGAGGTGACGGCCGCGTGCACGGTGGGCGGGCCGATGACGGGTGAGGTGCATCCGTCGGTGGGCCGTCCGATGGTCAACGCGCGCGTGTATGTCCTCGATGCCGCGCTGCGGCCGGTGCCGCCGGGTGTCGCGGGGGAGATCTATGTCGCGGGTCCTGGTCTGGCGCGTGGGTATCTGGGCCGGGCGGGGTTGACGGCGGGCCGGTTCGTGGCGGATCCGTTCGGTGCGGCTGGTGAGCGCATGTATCGGACGGGTGACCGTGGCCGGTGGCGTGCGGACGGTGAGCTGGACTTCCTGGGCCGGGTGGATGGGCAGGTGAAGATCCGGGGGTTCCGGATCGAGCCGGGTGAGGTGGAGGGGGTGCTGGCCGGGCACGAGGCTGTGGCCCGGGTCGCGGTGGTGGTGCGGGAGGACCGGCCCGGGGACCGGCGCCTGGTCGCCTATGTCGTGCCGGGCGGCCGGCACGGTGACGGGCTGGAGCAGGAGCTCCAGGAGCATGCGGCGCGGGTGCTGCCCGATTACATGGTTCCGGCCGCGGTGGTGGTGCTGGACGCGCTGCCGCTGAACGTGAACGGCAAGCTGGACCGTCCCGCCCTGCCGGTGCCGGACTACGCGTCCCAGGTGTCGGGGCGCGGGCCGCGTACCGCGCAGGAGGAGATCCTCGCCGGTCTGTTCGCCGAGGTCCTCGGCCTGGAGCGGGTCGGTGTCGACGACGACTTCTTCACCCTGGGCGGTCACTCGCTGACGGCGACCCGACTCGCCGCGCGGGTCGGTGCGCTGTTCGGTACCGACCTCGGTGTCCGCGCCGTGTTCGAGGCACCGACCGTCGAACGGCTCGCCCAGCACCTGTCCGTCCTCCTGGCCGGTGAGAACGACGTGGCGCGGGAGCCCTTGCGTGCGGTGGCTGAGCGTGGGGAGCGGGTGCCGCTGTCGTACGCGCAGCAGCGGCTGTGGTTCATCGACCGTCTGGAGCCGGATTCGGGTCTGTACAACGTGCCGTTCGCGGTGCGGATGATGGGTGAGTTGGACCGGGGGGCCTTGCGGCAGGCGCTGGCGGACGTGGTCGCGCGGCACGAGTCGCTACGGACGGTGTTCCCCGAGGAGGGCGGCGTCGCCTGGCAGCGGGTGCTGCCCGCCGACCAGGCACAGGTGCCCTTCTTCGAGCAGGCCGTCGACGCGCAGAAGCTCACCGATGAGCTGGCGGGTGCAGCTGCCCAGGGCTTCGACCTTGCCCATGAGGTCCCGGTGAGGGCGCATCTCTTCGCGGTGAGTGACGGGTCGTGTGTGCTGTTGCTGGTGGCGCATCACATCGCGGCCGACGGTTGGTCGATGGGGCCGCTGGCGCGGGACCTGTCCCATGCGTATGCGGCGCGTGTGAGCGGTGAGGCACCGGCGTGGGGTGTGGAGCTGCCGGTCCAGTACGCGGATTACGCGTTGTGGCAGCGTGGGCTGCTCGGTGACGACGCCGACGCGGAGAGTCTGGGCGGGCGTCAGTTGGCGTACTGGCGTCAGGCGCTGGCGGATCTGCCGGTGGAGCTGGTGCTGCCGGTGAGCCGCCCGCGTCCCGCGGTTCCTTCCCATCGAGGTGGCCGGGTGGTCGCGCGGTGGGACGCGGAGTTGCATGCCGGGGTGGTGGAGCTGGCTCGCAGTAGTGGTGTGTCGGTGTTCATGGTGGTGCAGGCGGCGCTGGCCGCTCTGCTGACGCGGCTGGGTGCGGGCACGGACGTCCCGCTGGGTGCTCCGGTGGCGGGGCGGACGGATCCGGCGCTGGACGATCTGGTCGGGTTCTTCGTGAACACGCTGGTGCTGCGGACCGACACGTCCGGCAATCCCACGTTCCGGGAGCTGCTGGAGCGGGTGCGGGAGACGGACCTGGCCGCCTACGCGCACCAGGACCTGCCGTTCGAGCGGCTGGTGGACGAGCTCAACCCCGAGCGCTCCCTGGCCCGCCACCCCCTCTTCCAGATCGCCCTCACCCTCCAGAACGACACCCTCGACGGCCTCAGCCTCACCGGCACCGACGCGGACGTGCTTCCCGTGGAACTCGGCGTGGCGAAGTTCGACCTCGCCTTCAATTTCCGGGAGCGGCACTCCCTGGATCAGGAGCCCGCCGGCCTTGTCGGACTGGTCGAATACAGCCTCGACCTTTTCGAGCCCGACGATGCCGAACTGCTCCTCCACCGCCTGGAATCCCTTCTCCGCACGGTGGTTACCGACCCGGATCGGGCTCTGCTGAATCTCGACATCGTCACTGCGGCTGAGCGGTCGTTGGTGTTGGAGCGGTGGAACGACTCGGCTGCGGTGGTGGAGGGGCTGACGTTTCCGGAGTTGTTCGAGGAGCGGGTGGCTTGGGCGCCGGATTCGGTGGCGGTGGTCTGCGGTGACATCGAGTTGTCGTATGCGGAGTTGAACGCGCGGGCGAATCGGCTGGCGCGGTTGTTGGTGGGTCGTGGGGTGGGGCCGGAGTCGGTGGTGGCTCTGGTGTTGCCGCGGTCGGTGGAGTTCGTGGTCGGGATGCTGGCGGTGTTGAAGGCCGGTGGTGCGTATGTGCCGGTGGATCCGGAGTATCCGCGTGAGCGGGTGGCGTTCATGTTCGGTGACGCGCGGCCGGTGTGCGCGGTCACGACCACGGAGTACGCGGATGTCGTGCCCGAAGGTGTCGACGCACTGACGCTTGACGTGCCCGAGACGGTGTCGGCGCTTTCGCGGATGTCGGAGCGGGATGTCTCTGATGGTGAGCGGCTTTCTGTTCTGTCGTTGGGGTCTCCGGCGTATGTGATTTACACGTCGGGGTCGACGGGGCGGCCGAAGGGTGTGGTGGTTTCGCACGCGGGTCTGGGGAATTTGGTGGCGTCGGCGGTGGACCGGTGGGGGACGGGTCCGGATTCGCGGGTGTTGCAGTTCTCGTCGCCGAGTTATGACCCGGTGGTGATTGAGATGTGTGCGGCTTTCGGGGCGTTGGGGACGTTGGTTGTTCCTGATCGGGGGCCGTTGGTGGGTGAGGTGTTGGCGGGGGTTTTGCGTGAGGGTCGGGTTTCTCATGCGGTGATTCCGCCGTCGGTGCTGGGGACGGTGGAGGTGGTGGATTTCCCGGATTTCGCCACGGTGGTTGCCGGTGGTGAGGCGTGCACGGTGGATGTGCTGCGGCGGTGGGCTCCGGGCCGGCGGTTGCTGAACGGGTATGGGCCGACCGAGGTGACGGTGGCCTGTGTGACCAGTGGGCCGGCGGATCCGGAGGAGGGGTTGCCGCCGATCGGGCGTCCGTTCTTCAACACGCGGGTGTACATCCTTGATGCTGCGTTGCGGCTGGTGCCGCCGGGTGTTGCGGGTGAGTTGTATGTGGCCGGTGTGGGTGTGGCGCGGGGGTATCTGGGGCGTCCGGGTTTGACGGCGGGCCGGTTTGTGGCGGATCCGTTCGGTGCGGCGGGTGAGCGGATGTATCGCACGGGGGATCGTGGCCGGTGGCGTGGGGACGGGCAGATCGAGTTCCTGGGCCGGGTGGATGAGCAGGTGAAGATCCGGGGGTTCCGGATCGAGCCCGGTGAGGTGGAAGGGGTGCTGGCCGGGCATGAGGCCGTGGCCCGGGTCGCGGTGGTGGTGCGGGAGGACCGGCCGGGGGACCGGCGCCTGGTCGCCTATGTGGTGCCCGAGACCGGGGGCGCAGCCGGTCTGGCGGAGGTGCTGCGGGAGTACGCGCGGGGGGTGCTGCCGGACTATCTGGTGCCGGCGGCGTTCGTGATGCTGGATGCGTTGCCGTTGAACCCGAACGGCAAGCTGGACCGTCCCGCCCTGCCGGTGCCGGACTACGCCGCCCTGATCTCCGGGCGCGGGCCCCGCACACCGCAGGAGGAGATCCTCGCCGGCCTGTTCGCCGAGGTCCTGGGCCTGGAACGCGTCGGCGTCGACGACGACTTCTTCACCCTCGGCGGGGACAGCATCATGTCGATCCAGCTCGTCAGCCGTGCCCGCGAGGCCGGGCTGGCCGTCACGCCGCGGGACGTGTTCCTGCACAAGACGGTGGAACGGCTGTCGGCCGTCGCCGCCCCTGTCACGACCGCCTCGGTGCGCTCCCAGGACGAGCCCGTCGGAGACGTACCGCTCACGCCGATCATGCACTGGCTGATCGACGGGGGCGGCGCGTTCGACGGCTACAACCAGTCGACGCTGCTGCACGTGCCCGAAGACCTGGGCGAGTCGCCGATCCGTACGGCCCTGGGCACCCTCCTCGACCACCACGACGTCCTGCGTGCACGCCTCGTACGTCCGGAATACCCGGACGGTGAGTGGCGTCTCACCGTCCCGGGTCCCGGGGCCGTCGACCCGGGGCGGTGCTTCCGGCGCGTCGACGCGGCCGCCCTGGACGGCGACGGTCTGCGGAAGGTGATGGCGACGGAGGCGGAGGCGGCGCGGTTGCGCCTCGATCCGGAGGCGGGGGTGATGCTGCAGGCGGTGTGGTTCGACACGGGCGTGGGCCGTGGTCCCGGCCGGCTGCTGCTGGTCGCGCACCATCTGGTCGTCGACGGGGTGTCCTGGCGGATCCTGCTGCCCGACCTGCGGTCCGCCTGGGAAGCGGCGCGTGACGGCCGGCAGGCCGGACTGGCCCCCGTGACCACGTCCTTCCGCACGTGGGCCGGGCTGCTGACGGACCTCGCGGCCGACCCGGACCGTACGGCCGCCGAACTCGACCTCTGGACCGGGATGACGCAGCCCGACCAGGGTCTCTTCGCCGACCTCGCCCCGGAGCCCGGCAGGGACGTCGCGGGCACCCTGCGGCACCTGACACTCACCCTCTCCGAGGAGCAGACCGAGCCGCTGCTGACCAGCGTCCCGGCGATGTTCCGGGCCGGCGTCAACGACGTACTGCTGACGGGTCTGGTGCTCGCCCTCGCCGACCACCGTCGCCGCCACGGCCCCGGGACGGGCACCGCCGTGCTGCTGGACCTCGAGGACCACGGCCGCGAGGAACTCGTCGACGGCGTGGACCTGTCGCGCACGGTGGGCTGGTTCACCAGCCTCTTCCCCGTGCGGCTCGACGCGGGGACCGTCGACCTGGACGAGGCGCTGTCGGGTGGCGCCGCCGCCGGGCACGCTCTCAAGCGACTCAAGGAGCAACTCCGGGCGATACCCGACCGCGGCATCGGCTACGGACTGCTGCGCCATCTGAACAGCGCCACCGCGGAGCGGCTCGCCGCGTTGCCCACACCGCGTATCGGCTTCAACTACCTGGGCCGCATCAACACCGCCGGCGCCGGCCTCCCGCAGGTCTGGAGGCCCAGCGCGGAGAAGGGCGGTCGCCCGGCCGCCCATGACACCGAAGCGGCCCTCCACCACGTCCTGGACATCAATGCCGTGACACACGTGGGTCCCGACGGTCCCCGCCTCGTGGTCACGTGGTCCTGGCCCGCCGCCCTGCTGGCCGAGGAGCGGGTCGAGGAGCTGGCACACGGGTGGTTCCGCGCCCTGGGCGCTCTCGTCACGCACGCCCGGCGGCCCGACGCGGGCGGCCGTACCCCCTCGGACGTGCCCCTGCTCTCGCTGAGCCAGTCCGCGCTGGACCGTCTGGAAGCTGTGTGGAGGAAGAAGAAATGACGCACTCCGAGATCGAGGACATCCTTCCCGTCACGCCTCTCCAGGAAGGCCTCCTCTTTCATGCCCGCTACGAGGCGGACGGCGGCGTGGACGTCTACACCGTGCAGCTCGTCCTCGACCTTGAGGGCCGACTGGACGCCGACCGTCTGCACGCCGCCGCCCGGGAGCTGATCCAGCGTCACCCCAACCTCAGGGCGGGATTCGTCGCCGGGGAGTTCGAGGAGTCCCTCCAGGTCATCCCCTCCACGGTCGAGATTCCCTGGCGCGAGCACGACCTCGAAGGCGCTCCGGCGCACACGCACGAGGCGGAAGCAGGACGACTGGCCGACGAGGACCGGCTGCGGCGTTTCGACCTGGGTGAGCCGCCGCTGATGCGGTTCCTGCTGGTGCGCATGGGTCCCGAGCGGCACCGTCTGGTGTGGACCGTTCACCACATCCTGATCGACGGCTGGTCCGGCCCGTTGCTCGTCCGCGAGCTGTTCGCGTTGTATGCGGGGCGGGTGTTGGGGCCGGTGGTGTCGTATCGGGAGTTCCTGGGGTGGTTGCGGGGGCGGGACCGTGGGGCGGCGGAGGTTGCGTGGCGGGGTGCGTTGGCGGGGTTGGAGGAGCCGACGTTGTTGGCGGCGGGTCGGGTGCCGGGTTCGGTGGTGGTGCCGGAGTCGGTGGTGGTGGATCTGCCGGGTGGGGTGTCGTCTGCGGTGGAGGCGGGGGCGCGTCGGGCTGGGGTGACGCTGAACTCGGTGGTGCAGGCGGTGTGGGGGGTCTTGCTGGGTCGTCTGACGGGTCGGTGGGATGTGGTGTTCGGTGCGACGGTGTCGGGCCGGCCTGCGGAGATTCCGGGTGTGGAGTCGATGGTGGGGTTGTTCATCAACACGCTTCCGGTGCGTGTGCGGGTGGTGCCGGGGGAGTCGTTGGTGGGGTTGGTGCGGCGGGTGCAGGAGGAGCAGTCGGCGTTGCTGGCGCACCAGCACCTGGGGCTGGCCGACATCCAGGCCCTGGCCGGGCTGGGCACCCTCTTCGACACCGCCACCGTCTTCGAGAACCAGCCCCACGGTGGTCTCGACGATGTCGCGGCGGCCTCGGGAGTGCGGCTGACCCGAATGGCGGGCCGGGACGGGACGCATTACCCGTTGGGTCTGGTGGTGGGGTCGGGTGGTGCGCTGCGGTTGCGGGTGGATTACCGGCCGGATGTGTTCTCGCGGGGTGAGGTCGAGGGGCTCGTCGCCCGGTTGCGGGGGCTGCTGGAGACGTTCGCGGCCGATCCGGAGGCTGTGGTGGGCCGGCTGGACGTCGTCACTGCGGCTGAGCGGTCGTTGGTGTTGGAGCGGTGGAATGACTCGGCTGCGGTGGTGGAGGGGCTGACGTTTCCGGAGTTGTTCGAGGAGCGGGTGGCTCGGGCGCCGGAGTCCATTGCCGTGGTGTGTGGCGATGTGGAGTTGTCGTATGCGGAGTTGAATGCGCGGGCGAATCGGCTGGCGCGGTTGTTGGTGGGTCGTGGGGTGGGGCCGGAGTCGGTGGTGGCTCTGGTGTTGCCGCGGTCGGTGGAGTTCGTGGTCGGGATGCTGGCGGTGTTGAAGGCCGGTGGTGCGTATGTGCCGGTGGATCCGGAGTATCCGCGTGAGCGGGTGGCGTTCATGTTCGGTGACGCGCGGCCGGTGTGCGCGGTCACGACCACGGAGTACGCGGATGTCGTGCCCGAAGGTGTCGACGCACTGACGCTTGACGTGCCCGAGACGGTGTCGGCGCTTTCGCGGATGTCGGAGCGGGATGTCTCTGATGGTGAGCGGCTTTCTGTTCTGTCGTTGGGGTCTCCGGCGTATGTGATTTACACGTCGGGGTCGACGGGGCGGCCGAAGGGTGTGGTGGTTTCGCATTCCGGTGTGGCGAGTCTGGTGGCCACGTTCGGTGGGGTGTTCGGGGCGGGGCCGGGGTGTGGGGTGTTGCAGTTCGCTTCGCCGGGGTTCGACGCGTCGGTGTGGGACGTCTGTATGGCGTTGCTGACCGGTGGGCGTCTGGTGCTGGTTCCTGCTGGTGGTGAGGGGTTCGCGGCGGGTGGTGAGCTGGCGCGGCTGGTGAGGGACAGCGGGGTGTCGCATGTGACGTTGCCGCCGGCGTTGTTGCCGTCGTTGCCGGTGGAGGAGTTTCCGTCGGGGCTGGTGATGACGGTGGCGGGTGACAGTTGTCCGCCGGAGGTGATCGGGCGGTGGGCGCGGGGCCGGCGTCTGCTGCATGTGTACGGGGCGACGGAGGTGACGGCCGCGTGCACGGTGGGCGGGCCGATGACGGGTGAGGTGCATCCGTCGGTGGGCCGTCCGATGGTCAACGCGCGCGTGTATGTCCTCGATGCCGCGCTGCGGCCGGTGCCGCCGGGTGTCGCGGGGGAGATCTATGTCGCGGGTCCTGGTCTGGCGCGTGGGTATCTGGGCCGGGCGGGGTTGACGGCCGGGCGGTTCGTGGCGGATCCGTTCGGTGCGGCTGGTGAGCGCATGTATCGGACGGGTGACCGTGGCCGGTGGCGTGCGGACGGTGAGCTGGACTTCCTGGGCCGGGTGGATGGGCAGGTGAAGATCCGGGGGTTCCGGATCGAGCCGGGTGAGGTGGAGGGGGTGCTGGCCGGGCACGAGGCTGTGGCCCGGGTCGCGGTGGTGGTGCGGGAGGACCGGCCCGGGGACCGGCGCCTGGTCGCCTATGTCGTGCCGGGCGGCCGGCACGGTGACGGGCTGGAGCAGGAGCTCCAGGAGCATGCGGCGCGGGTGCTGCCCGATTACATGGTTCCGGCCGCGGTGGTGGTGCTGGACGCGCTGCCGTTGAACGTGAACGGCAAGCTGGACCGTCCCGCCCTGCCGGTGCCGGACTACGCGTCCCAGGTGTCGGGGCGCGGGCCGCGTACCGCGCAGGAGGAGATCCTCGCCGGTCTGTTCGCCGAGGTCCTCGGCCTGGAGCGGGTCGGTGTCGACGACGACTTCTTCACCCTGGGCGGTCACTCGCTGACGGCGACCCGACTCGCCGCGCGGGTCGGTGCGCTGTTCGGTACCGACCTGGGTGTCCGCGCCGTGTTCGAGGCACCGACCGTCGAACGGCTCGCCCGGTCCGTCACCGCTCGACTGGCCGGAGGCGGTCAGGCCTCCCGGAGAGCCCTGGGAGCGGTGGCGGAGCGTGGGGAGCGGGTGCCGCTGTCGTACGCGCAGCAGCGGCTGTGGTTCATCGACCGCTTGACTCCGGCCATGGGCCTGTACAACGTGCCGTTCGCCGTGCGCCTGAACGAGCGACTCGACCCGGACGCCATGCGCGCCGCGCTCGCCGACGTGGTGGCCCGGCACGAGTCACTGCGGACCGTCTTCCCCGAGGAGGGCGGCGCCGCCTGGCAGCGGGTGCTGCCCGCCGACCAGGCACAGGTGCCGCTCATCGAGCGTGACGTCGCGGCGGATGACCTGGAGGAGTCCCTCGTCGAGGCGGCGTCCCAGGGTTTCGACCTGGCGGACGGACTGCCGCTACGGGCGCATCTGTACACCCTCGACGACGGCTCGAGTGTGCTGTTGCTGGTGGTGCATCACATCGCGGCCGACGGTTGGTCGATGGGTCCGCTGGCGCGGGACCTGTCGCACGCGTACACGGCGCGGGTGGCCGGTGCGGCACCGGTATGGGGTACGGAGCTGCCGGTCCAGTACGCCGACTACACGCTCTGGCAGCGCGCCCTCCTCGATGACGACGCCGTCGGCGCCGAGCAGCTCGCCTACTGGCGCGAGGCTCTCCAGGGCCTGCCCGCCGAGCTGGACCTGCCGACCAGCCGGCCCCGCCCGGCCACCGCGTCCCACGAGGGTGGACGCATAGCCTTCACCTGGGATGCGGAGTTGCATGCCGGGGTGGTGGAGCTGGCCCGTGGCAGTGGTGTGTCGGTGTTCATGGTGGTGCAGGCGGCGCTGGCGGCGTTGCTGACGCGGCTGGGTGCGGGCACGGACGTCCCGCTGGGTGCTCCGGTGGCGGGGCGGACGGATCCGGCGCTGGACGATCTGGTCGGGTTCTTCGTGAACACCCTGGTGCTGCGGACCGACACGTCCGGCAATCCCACGTTCCGTGAGCTGCTGGAGCGGGTGCGGGAGACGGACCTGGCCGCCTACGCCCACCAGGACCTGCCGTTCGAACGGCTGGTGGAGGAACTCAACCCCGAGCGCTCCCTGGCCCGCCACCCCCTCTTCCAGATCGCCCTCACCCTCCAGAACGACACCCCGGACAGCCTCCGCCTCGCCGGAGCCGACGCGGAACCGATCGCGGTGCGGCTGGCGAAGGCCAAGTTCGACCTGGCGTTCAATCTCCGCGAACAGCACACGGCGGACGGCCACAGCGCAGGCCTGACCGGGCTGCTCGAGTACAGCGCCGACCTCTTCGACGACGAGACCGCCGAGCAGTACGTCCAGCGCCTCGGCCTGCTCCTGCGCGCGGTGGTCGCCGATCCGGAGCGCGCCCTCGGCCGCATCGACCTGGTCACCGGAACCGAACGCCGCCGGATGCTGGAGGAGTGGAACGGCACCGGAGCGGCCGCCGGCGACGAGACGCTGGTCGCCGCCTTCGCCGAGCAGGCCGCGAAGACACCTGACGCCGTCGCGGTGGTCGAGGGGACGCAGGAACTCACCTACCGGGAGTTGGACGTACGCGCCAACGCACTCGCGCACCGCCTGATCGGCCTGGGCGTGCGGCCGGACACACCGGTGGCACTCTTCATGGACAGGTCTGCGCACCTGGTGGTCGCCATCCTGGCCGTGCTCAAGGCCGGCGCGTACTACCTCCCGCTCGACGGCCGCCATCCCGTGGCCCGCCTGCGGATGATGACGGAGCAGGCGGGGGCCTTGGTCCTCATCGCCGACGCGGCCACCCGGCACGCGGAATTCGTCAAGGTGTGCACGGATGCGGGCGTCGGCGTGCTGGTCCTCGGCGAGGACGGTGCACCCGCCGCCACCGCGGCGAGCGCCCCGGACATCACCCTCGCCCCCGACCGGCCGGCGTACGTGATGTACACCTCCGGGTCGTCCGGCACGCCCAAGGGAGTGATCACGACCCACAGGGCCGTCTGCGCGTTGGCCGCGGACCGCTGCTGGAGGAACGAGGGCAGCCAGCAGCGCGTCCTGCTGCACTCCGCCCACTCCTTCGACGGTTCGACATACGAGCTGTGGATCCCTCTGCTGTCCGGCAACCAGGTCGTCGTCGCCCCGGCCGGGGATCCGGACATCGAGGTGCTGAGCCGACTGATCGTGGACCACCGCATCACGAGCGTCTTCCTCACGACCGCGCTCTTCAACCTGCTCGCCGATCTGCGTCCCGAGACGTTCCGCGACGTACGTGAGGTGTGGACGGGCGGCGAGCAGGTGTCCCCGGCGGCGTTCCGCCGGGTGCTGGACACCTCGCCCGGGACGCTGGTGGTGCACGTCTACGGGCCGACGGAGACGACAACCTTCGCCATGTACCACCCGGTGCGGACGGCTCCGGAGCGGCTCGACCGGTCGATCCCCATCGGCCGGCCCATGGACGACACCCGCGTCTACGTCCTCGACGCCGCGCTGCGGCTGGCGCCGCCGGGTGTGGCCGGGGAGATCTATGTCGCGGGTTCCGGTCTGGCGCGTGGGTATCTGGACCGTCCGGGTCTGACGGCGGGCCGGTTCGTGGCGGATCCGTTCGGTGCCGCTGGTGAGCGGATGTACCGGACGGGGGACCGTGGCCGGTGGAGTACGGACGGGCAGATCGAGTTCTTGGGCCGGGTGGATGGGCAGGTGAAGATTCGGGGTTTCCGGATCGAGCCGGGTGAGGTGGAGGGGGTGCTGGCGGGGCACGAGGCCGTGGCCCGGGTCGCGGTGGTGGTGCGGGAGGACCGGCCAGGGGACCGGCGCCTGGTCGCCTACGTCGTGCCGGCCGGCCGGCACGGTGACGGGCTGGAGCAGGAGCTCCAGGAGCATGCGGCGCGGGTGCTGCCCGACTACATGGTTCCGGCGGCGGTGGTGGTGCTGGACGAGCTGCCGTTGAACGTGAACGGCAAGCTGGACCGTCCCGCCCTGCCGGTGCCGGACTACGCGTCCCAGGTGTCGGGGCGCGGGCCGCGTACCGCGCAGGAGGAGATCCTCGCCGGTCTGTTCGCGGAGGTCCTGGGCCTGGAGCGGGTCGGTGTCGACGACGACTTCTTCACCCTGGGCGGTCATTCGCTGACGGCGACCCGACTCGCCGCACGGGTCGGTGCGCTGTTCGGTACCGACCTCGGTGTCCGCGCCGTGTTCGAGGCACCGACCGTCGAACGGCTCGCCCAGCACCTGTCCGTACTCCTGACCGGTGAGAACAACGCGGTGCGCGAGCCGTTGCGTGCGGTGGCGGAGCGTGGGGAGCGGGTGCCGCTGTCGTACGCGCAGCAGCGGCTGTGGTTCATCGACCGGCTGGAGCCGGCCACGGGTCTGTACAACGTGCCGTTCGCCGTGCGCCTGAACGAGCGACTCGACCCGGACGCCATGCGCGCCGCGCTCGCCGACGTGGTGGCCCGGCACGAGTCACTGCGAACCGTCTTCCCGCAGTCGAGCGGTGTGCCCTGGCAACGGGTGCTGCCGGCCGACCTGGCGCAGGTGCCGCTCGTCGAGCGTGACGTGGCGGAGGAGGAGCTGGAGCGGTCGCTGGCCGGCGCGGCGTCCCAGGGATTCGACCTGGCGTCCGAGATCCCGCTGCGGGCGCATCTGTTCACGGTCGGTGACGGGTCGTGCGTGCTGTTGCTGGTGGTGCATCACATCGCCTCCGACGGCTGGTCGATGGGTCCGCTGGCGCGGGACCTGTCGCACGCGTACACGGCGCGGGTGGCCGGTGCGGCACCCGTATGGGGTACGGAGCTGCCGGTCCAGTACGCCGACTACGCCCTCTGGCAGCGCGCCTTCCTGGGCGAGGGGGCCGACGGTGTCGCGCCGGCGGCCGCCCGGCAGCTCGAGTACTGGCGCAAGGCCCTTGAGGACCTTCCCGCGGAACTCTCCCTCCCTCTGTCCCGTCCTCGCCCCGCCAAGGCCTCCCACCGGGGTGGCCGGGTGGTGGCGCGGTGGGACGCGGAGTTGCATGCCGGGGTGGTGGAGCTGGCTCGCAGTAGTGGTGTGTCGGTGTTCATGGTGGTGCAGGCGGCGCTGGCGGCGTTGCTGACGCGGCTGGGTGCGGGGTCGGACATTCCGTTGGGTGCTCCGGTGGCGGGGCGGACGGATCCGGCGCTGGACGATCTGGTCGGGTTCTTCGTGAACACCCTGGTGCTGCGGACGGACACCTCGGGCGATCCGACGTTCCGGGAGTTGCTGGAGCGGGTGCGGGAGACGGACCTGGCGGCCTACGCCCACCAGGACCTGCCGTTCGAACGGCTGGTGGAGGAACTCAACCCCGAGCGGTCCCTGGCCCGTCACCCCCTCTTCCAGGTCCTGCTGACGCTGGAGAACGTTCCCCGGGCCGAACTGCTCCTGGGCGGCGGTACCGGTGCGGCCCTGCCCATCACGTCCGACGTCGCACGGTTCGACCTGGCCGTGAGCGTTCGCGAAAGCCTCGCCGAGGACGGGTCGCCCGGTGAGATCGCCGTGGGCTACGAGTACAGCGCCGACCTCTTCGACCACGACCTGGTCGAGCAGGTGGCCCGATGGCTGGAGCGCCTCGTCCGGGCGGTGACCTCGGATCCCGGCATCCGGATCGGTTCCGTCGGGCTGTTGTCCCCCGAGGAGCGGGACCTCGCCCTGGGCGGCGCCACGGCGGGCACGGACGGTGTGTCCGTCCTCGACGAGACGCCGCTGCCGGTCCGGTTCGAGAGGCAGGCCTCCGTGACCCCGGACGCCCTCGCCGTCCTGTCGGACGGGGGGCAGCTCACGTACCGGGAGCTGAACGACCGTGCCAACCGGCTGGCCCGGCTGCTGATCCGTCGCGGAGCCACCCCGGAGTCGTTCATCGCGTTGGTCATGGAGCGGTCCTGCGACGCGCTGGTCGCCCTGATGGCGGTCTTCAAGACGGGCGCCGCTTGTCTGCCCGTCGACCCCGCCCATCCGAAGGAGCGCATCGCGCTCATCGTCCAGGACGCCCGTCCGTCCGTGCTGATCACCACCGAGGCGATGGCGCACCTGCTGCCCTCGGCACCCGGCGAGGGGCGGACGGCGCCCGCCCTGGTGGTGCAGGACCGGCCGGACGACATGGCACAGATCGCCGCCCAGCCGCAGAGCGACCTCACCCCCGCCGAACGGGGCGCACCCCTGGTGCCGGAGAGCACGGCCTACGCGGTCTACACCTCCGGCTCCACGGGAACGCCCAAGGGCGTCGTGATGACCTGCGGGGCGCTGACCAACCTGGTCGCGTGGCATCACGCCGACTTCCCGGGCGGTGAGGGCATCAGGACCGCCCAGTTCGCCCCACTGCACTTCGACGTCTCCATGCAGGAGATCTTCTCCGCGCTGCTGCACGGGAAGACCCTCGTGCTGCCGGACGAGGAAACCCGCAGGGATCCCGCGCAGGTGGTCCGCTGGCTGGAACGCCGGTCGGTGCAGGAGTTCTTCGCGCCCTGGCTGGTGATCGACGCGATGTGCGAGGCCGCCGTGCGCCACAAGGTCGCGCTGCCCGCGCTGACGGACGTGTCCCAGGCCGGTGAGGCGCTCGTGCTTTCCGCCGGCATCCGGCAGTTCTTCGCGGAACGGCCCGGAGTACGGCTGCACAACCACTACGGCCCGTCCGAGACGCACGGGGCGACGGCCTTCACGCTGCCGGCCGGCACGGAAGCATGGCCCGCTGCCGCGCCGATCGGCCGCCCCATCCCACGCGTACGCGTGTACGTGCTGGACGACGCGCTTCAGCCGGTGCCCCCGGGCGTGCCGGGAGAGCTCTGCATCGCCGGGCCGCAGCTCGCCAGAGGCTATCTCGGCCGCCCGGGCACGACCGCGGAACGGTTCGTCGCGGACCCGTTCGGGCCGTCCGGCGCCCGGATGTACCGCACCGGTGACCGCGCCCGTCTGCGGGCGGACGGGAACCTGGAGTTCATCGGCAGGACCGACGACCAGGTGAAGATCCGCGGGTTCCGCATCGAGCCCGGCGAGGTCGAGGCGGCGCTCAAGCGTCACCCGCTGGTGTCCCAGGCCGTGGTCACCACCCAGGAGAAGCACTCCGGGCCCGCCGGGAAGGTGCTGGTCGCCTACGTGGTACCCACGACGGCCACGGCGACCGGGCAGGACCAGGTTCTCCGCGACCACCTCGCCGGGACCCTGCCGGACTACATGGTCCCGGCGGCGTTCGTCAGCCTGGACGCGCTGCCGCTGCACCCGAACGGGAAGCTCGACCGCAAGGCGCTGCCGCCCGCGGAACTCGACGCCACCGGGCGCGGACGGCTGCCGGCCACCCCCGAGGAGGCGGTGCTGTGCCGGCTGTTCGCCGAGGCCCTGGGCACCACGGGTGTCGCCGCGGACGACAACTTCTTCGAGCTGGGCGGGCACTCGCTGCTCGCGGCACGCCTGGTCGGCCGGATCCGCGACGAACTCGGCGTCGAACTGGCCGTACGCACCGTCTTCGAGGCGCCGACGGCCCAGGACCTCGCGGCCGCGCTCGACGGACGGGTCACGCGCAGCGGGCTCGAGGTGGTGCTCCCGGTCAGGAGTCACGGCACCCGGCCGCCGCTGTTCTGCCTCCACCCGGGCGGCGGCATGGGCTGGATCTACACACGGCTGCTGCCCCATCTCCCCGCCGACCAGCCGGTGTACTCGATCCAGGCACGCGGCATGGCCGACCCCGACGAGCCGCTGCCCGCCACCCTGGAGGAGATGGTCGAAGACTACGTCGACCAGATCCGCACCATCCAGCCGTACGGGCCCTACCACCTCACGGGCTGGTCCTTCGGCGGCGTCGCGGCGTACGAGGCGGCGGTGCAACTCCAGCACCAGGGGCAGGAGGTGTCCCTGCTCGCCCTGCTCGACGCGTTCGCCCTCGGGGACGGCGGTGAGGCGCCGCCCGCCCGTGAGGTCGCCGAACAGGCCGTTCTGCGGGCGCTGTTGCACTCCATCGACTACGACGTGGAGGGCCTGAACGGCCGCCCGCTGCGGCAGACGGAGGTCATCGACATCCTGGGCCGGTCCGACGGCGTGCTCCAGGGAATCGACGAGCGCCGCATACGCGGCATCATCGAAGTCTTCTACAACAACATCGAACTGCGCGTGAACTACAGTCCCGGGAAATACCGGGGCGACATGCTCTTCTTCACCGCCACCCGTGACCGGGACCCCCGGGTGCCCGAATTCGATGTCTGGTACGAGGTCCTGGACGGCCGCGTCGAAAACCATGAAATCGCCTGCGGTCATCAGGACATGATGCAGCCCGAGCCGCTTGCGGAGATCGCCGGTGTGATCGCGCAGGCCCTGCGGGAAATGAATCCGACGAGTGAGGGAGAAAAATGAGCGACTTCGACTACGACATCGGCATCATCGGTGGTGGCCCGGCCGGTTCCACCATGGCCTCGTATCTCGCCAAGGCAGGTATATCCGCGATCGTCCTGGAGAGCGCGGAATTCCCCCGGCCCCACGTCGGGGAGTCGCTGGTGACCGCGACGACCCCGGTGCTCCAGGAGATCGGGGCACTGGCGAAGGTGGATGCCGCGGGGTTCCCGAAGAAGTACGGAGCGGCTTGGACGTCCGCGGCCAAGGAGACGGTGCCCGAAATGGGATTCACCGGCATGACCCAGGGATTCAGGCTCGCCAGCGTCGAATTCCAGGAGCGCGACCAGCCCGGCGTGGACCAGGCCTACACCTACCACGTCGACCGCGGGAAGTACGACCAGATCCTGCTTCAGCACGCGGCCGAACTGGGCGCCCGCGTCCGTGAGCGGACCCGCGTGCAGGACGTGGAGTTCACCGACGACGGCGTGGTGCTCACGGCCGTCGGCGACGAGGGTACCGAGCGGCTGAGGGTGCGCATGGTCGTGGACGCCAGCGGCCGGCAGACCATGCTGGGCCGCAAGAAGAAGCTGAAGGTCCCGGATCCGGTCTTCAACCAGTACGCAATCCACGCCTGGTTCGACGGGCTCGACCGCAAGGCGCTCGCCGACGACCCGGACCAGGAGGACTTCATCTTCATCCACTTCCTGCCGGTGAGCGACACCTGGGTCTGGCAGATCCCCATCTCCGAGACCACCACCAGCGTCGGCGTGGTGACCCAGAAGGCAAAGGTGAAGTCCTCCGGAAAGGAACGCGAGGAATTCTTCTGGGACTGCCTGGGTACGCGGCCTGAACTCCGGGCGGCACTGGAGAAGGCCGAACGCGTCCGCGAATTCAAGACCGAGGGCGACTACAGCTACGGAATGAAGGAAGTCGTCGGTGACCGGTGGGCGCTCATCGGTGACGCCGCCCGGTTCGTCGACCCGATCTTCTCCAGTGGCGTCAGCGTGGCGATGAACAGCGCCCGGCTGCTGGCGAAGGACATCGTTTCCGCCGTCGAGCGCGACGATTTCAGCAAGAAGAGCTTCGGCGACTACGAGCGGGTGTTGCGCCGCGGCGTAAGCAGCTGGTACGAATTCATCTCCATCTACTACCGGTTGAACATCCTGTTCACCGCGTTCGTCCAGGACCCGCGTTACCGGCTGGACGTGCTGAAGATGCTCCAGGGTGACGTCTACGGCGAAGAGGAACCCAAGGCCCTGACCCGGATGCGGGAGATCGTCCGGCGTGTGGAGGAGAACCCGGACCACCTGTGGCACCCGTATCTGGGCACATTGCGCGCTCCCGCCGCGGCTCCGCTCTTCTGAGCTCGCCCACCCCTGCTCGTTTCCCACGAGATCGAGAAAAGAATGGAGCTCGAACAGTGAGTAATCCCTTCGACGACCCGGACGGCTCCTTCCTGGTGCTGATCAACGACGAGGCGCAGTACTCGCTCTGGCCGGCCTTCGCCGAGATTCCCGGCGGCTGGAAGGTGGTCCACCCGGAGAGCGACCGGCAGACCTGCGTGGACTTCATCGAGAGGGAGTGGACGGACATGCGACCCACGAGCCTGGTCGAGGCCCTGGAAGGGAGCGCGGCATGAGCGGGACGGTGATGGCGCAGGCGGCGCCGACGACGGTCACCGAGGTGTTCAACCACGCCATCACGGCGTCCGCGATCAGCGCGGCGTGGGAGATGGGCGCCTTCGACGCGCTGCGCGTGTCGGAGCGGCTGGACGCGGACGAGTTCGCCGCCCGTGAGGGCCTGGACACCCGCTCGACGCACGAGCTGTTCCGGGCGCTCGCGGCGGCGGACATCGTCTCGCGTGACGGGGCGCAGATCCGGCGCGGCCCCAACTTCGAGGAGGCGGACCGGTGCAAGTCGCTCTTCCACTGGATGACCCGGGGCTGCGGTGAGCTGTTCAGCACCCTCCCGGCACTGGTCCGGGAGAAGAACCGGGTGGGCTCCTTCTACCGCCGTGACGCGGCCGCCATCAGCGTGGCCTGCCGCGAGATCAACGCCGAGTGGTGGGACCCGGTCTTCTGGCCGGTCGTCAGCGGACTGGACTTCACCTCCGTCGCCGACCTCGGGTGTGGCAGCGGCGAACGGCTGATCCGCCTCGCCCGTACCGGGCCCGAAGTCATGGCCCTGGGCATCGACTTCGCCGCGGGTGCCATCGAGGTGGCCACTGCGGCGGTGGCGGAAGCGGGCCTGTCGGACAGGATCAGCCTCGTCCAGGGCGACGCCACGGCGCTCGAGCCCCGCCCCGAGTTCGCCGGAGTCGACCTGCTCACCTGCTTCATGATGGGCCACGACTTCTGGCCGAGGGCGGAGGCCGTCGCCTCGTTGCGCCGCATCCGCGAGGTGTTCCCCGACCTCAAGCACTTCCTGCTCGCCGACGCGACCCGTACCACCTCGTACCCGGACACGGACATGCCGGTGTTCAGCATGGCCTTCGAGCTGGCCCACGCCGTCATGGGCGACTACCTGCCCACGCTGGAGGAATGGCGTCCGGTGTTCGAGGAGGCCGGCTGGCGGTGCGAGGGGGAACACCCCATCTCCGTCCCGGCCGACAGCGTGATGTTCCACCTCGTCCCCAACTGACCGAGGCGCACAGGAAGAAAGTCCACACACACAGAATGCTCACCCGGTCCGGCCGAGCCCGGCGGACCGGGCGAGCCCGTGTGCGGCGTGAACACCGACGAGAGACGTGTCTGCATGGACCAGGACTTCACGAAGTACGAGGCGCTCGGCAACGACTACCTCGTCATCGACCCCAGTGCCGCGTGGGCGAGCCCGACCGCCGACACGGTGCGGATGGTCACCGACCGCCGGCGCGGGGTCGGCGCGGACGGCCTGCTGTTCGGCCCGCTGGCGGACCTCGGTCCGGACGACGGGCCGCCCCTGACGCCCGACGGCGGCGGTGGCGTGTTCGGGCTGCGGATCTTCAACTCCGACGGCACGCCCTGCGCGAGGAGCGGCAACGGCATCCGCGTGTTCGCACGCTACCTGATGGACCACGGCTATGCCGGTGCGGACGACTTCACCATTCGCACGGACGCGGGCCTGACCGCCGTCCGGGTTCTCGACCGGGCCTCCGGCCTGATCCGGCTCGCCCTGGGCCCCATGTCGTCGTCCAGCCGGGACGTCGGCGCCACCGGCCACGACCGGCCCATGCTGCGGGAGACCCTCCGGGTGGACGGGGAGAACATCGAGATCACCTGTCTGTCCGACGGGAATCCCCACTGTGTCGTCGTACGGGAGAACGTCACACCGGAGCTGGCCCATGCCCTCGGGCCGCGGATAGCCGGCCACCCCGCCTTCCCCGGGCGCGTCAACGTGGAGTTCGTGCAGGTGCGGGACCACGCCACCGTGCGCGCGGAGATCTGGGAACGCGGGGCCGGGTACACCCTGGCCTCCGGCAGCGGCGCGTGCGCCGCTGCCCGCGCCGCCCAGCTCCTGGGTCTGACGGGGGAGAAGGTGACCGTCGAGATGCCCGGCGGCAGCCTGGAGGTGGAGACCGCCCGCTCCGGAGAGGTGTCCGTGACGGGCACCGCGGCGCAGGTGGCCACGGGCCGATGGGCGCCGGACTTCCGCGCCCGCCTGACGGGAAGACGCCCGTGAGCGCCCACCAGGTGCAGTTCCTGCTGCTCGACCTGGCGCTGATCATCGTCTGCGCCCGTGCCGCGGGACATCTGTTCCAACGCCTCGGCCAGCCGCCGGTCCTCGGCGAGATCACCGCGGGCATCCTGCTGGGGCCCACCCTTTTCGGACAGGAGGTCACCGACGCGGTGTTCCCCGCGGACGTGCGGCCCCTGCTCGCCGCTCTGGCCAATGTGGGTGTCGCACTGTTCATGCTCGGCGTCGGCATCGATCTCAACCGCGACCTGCTGCGCGGCGGTCAGCGCGTCGTCACCACGCTTGCCACGACTTCCGTGGCGGTGCCGTTCGCGGCGGGCACGCTGGTGGCCCTCCACCTTGCCGAGCGACACGCGCCCGAGCAGCGGCTGGGGTTCATCCTCTTCATGGGCGTGGCCATGTCCGTGACGGCCTTCCCGGTCCTGGCGCGCATCCTCGCGGACCGCGGCCTGAACCGGACGCGGCTGGGCGGGATCGCACTGTGCGCCGCCGCCGTCGGGGACGTACTCGCCTGGTCGATGCTCGCCGCGGTGATGGCGGTCGTCGGACGGGACGGACAGGAGCCGTGGCGCCTGGTACTGCTGCCCGCCTACGTCGCGGTCATGCTGTGGGCGGTACGCCCCGCGCTGCGGCACCTGGAGGAGCGCGGGAGGTTCCAGGACCGCGGACCGGCACTCACCGTCGTGCTCACCGGCCTGCTGCTCTCCTCCGTCGCCACCGAATGGCTGGGCCTGCACTTCCTCTTCGGGGCGTTCCTGTTCGGCGCGGTCCTCCCGCGGGGCACCGGCGACCACCTGCGCACAACGGCCACACAGGAGACCCGGCAGGTCACACTGATCCTGCTGCTGCCCGCCTACTTCCTGCTCGCCGGACTCAAGGTCGATCTGTCCGCGCTGGACCTGGGCGGCTTCGGGGAACTTGCCCTCGTCCTGACCGTCGCCGTCGTCGGAAAGTCCGCGAGCGCCTTCGCGGCGGCCCGGCTGCACGGGCTGGGCAACCACGACTCGGCGGTGCTGGCCACCCTGATGAACACGCGAGGGCTCACCGAGCTGATCGTGCTGACGGTCGGCGTGGAGACGGGAATCCTCGACGGCAGCCTCTACTCGATGATGGTGGTCATGGCCCTGGTCACGACCGCGATGGCGGGCCCGGCGCTGAACCGGCTCCTGCGGACGGGACTCGGTGAGAAGCGTCCCTCCTCGGCCGGACCCGCCGCTCCCGGCGTGCCGCTGCCCGCCCGCCGCGTCCCGGAAGACGCGGAATGAGCCCGAGCGGGTGGCCGTGAACCGTACTCGTGGGCAATCCGGGCGCGACAGTTCCCGTAGATTCGGGTCATGTAACGGCAGCAGACGTCTGCGGAAGGAGTCGAGAGGGTGCGAGCAGCCCTGCTGACAGTAACGGGTGTGAGCCGCACCTTCGGCGAGCGTGAGGCGCTGAGAGCCATCGACCTCGAAGTCGCTGCGGGCGAGTGCGTGGCGCTGCTGGGACCCAACGGCTCGGGGAAGTCGACCCTGCTGCGCATCGCCTGCGGCCGGGACCGGCCCACCACCGGCGAGGTCCACTTCGACGGCGAGCCGATGACGGAGGACGACGTGCGGGTACGCGCCCGGGTGGCGGTCGTCGGTGACGCCCTCGGCTGCTACCCCGACCTGACGGTGCGCCAGCACCTCGAACTGGTCGCCGTGGCCCACCGGGTGCCCGCGGAACGGATCGACGCGCTCCTGAGCGAGCAGCGGCTGAACGGTCACGCGGACTCACTGCCCAGTGCGCTGTCCTCCGGGCAGCTCCAGGCGATGCTGCTCGCGGCGGCTCTGCTGCGCCCCCGTGACCTGCTGGTCCTCGACGAACCCGAGCAACGGCTCGATCCCCGCGCGCGCGGGCGTCTCGCGGACGTGCTGCGGGCCGAGGGCGGCACGGGCGTGGCGGTGCTGTTCGCCACGCACCAGCCCGAGCTGGCGCGGGTCGCCCAGCGTGTGATCGTTCTGGAGGACGGTGCCGTGGTCGCGGACGGCAGCCCGGACGAGGTCCTGAAGGAGCCGGGCGAGTGAGCGGTACCGCTCTGGGGACGGAGGCCGGCGAAGCCGCGGAGGCGGGGCGAGGCGACGTCGTGGACCGGACGGCGGAGACGACGCGCTGGCTGCGGGCCCGCCGCGGCGCCGGCCGGGTCCGCCGGTTCGCCTATGTGTCGTACGTCGCGCTGGTCCTGCTGCTCGGCTGGTACGGCCTGTTCGCCATCGGTCTCTTCCATGAGATCGGCCATCGCAGTCCGCTGGCGGACAGTGCCGGAGCCATCGCCCGGACGCTGCCGTCCGGTCTGGTCCTCGCGGCCCTCGCGGGATTCTTCCTCACGGTCCGCGACGCGTTGTGGCGGGGGCCGGTGATCCTGCCGCGGCCGGACGTCGACTGGCTGCTCGCGCTGCCCGTCCGGCGCCGTCCGGTGCTGCTGCCCTGGTTCGCCCTGTCCGCGGGGATCTGGGCGCTCGCCGCACTGCTGCTTGGCTTCGTGGGCGCGCTGCTCGTCGCGGCGGCCGGCCTCGGCCGGATCGGCCTGCTGGCCCCCGCCTTCCTGGGCCCCGCTGTCTGCGTCGCCCTGCTGGCCGTGGCCGGGGCCACAGTGGTGGAACGGTCCCGGAAGGCCGCCGACCGGCTCCACCGGGCCACCCCGGTGCTGCTGCTCGCCGTTCTGCTCTGCGCCGTGCAGGTGGCGGCCGCGGCGCGGGGGCACCGGTCGAAGGCGCTGGAGACGGTGGAGCTGTGGTCCGGACCGTGGGGCTGGGCGGCGCAGCCCGTCCTGGCCGCCGCGGGCGGGACCGCCCCGCTGTGGCCGCTGGCCCTCGGCCTGCTGGGGGCGGCCACCGCGGCCGCCCTGGTGCACGCCGGGAAAGCGGTCGGCGAGGTGCCCCTCGCGGTGCTGCGGTCGCGGGCCAGGGCGTCGGGCGGGGTGCTGGCCGGCATCCTCGCCGTGGACCTGCGATCGGTCCGGCTGTCCATGACCGGCGGCCTGGAGGTCCGGGGCCGTGGCCGCCTCGAACGGTGGGCCGCCCGGCTGTCCCCGCCGCGTTCTCCCGGTCTGCTGGTCGCCTGGCGTGACGCGGTGGGCCTGGTCATGGCGCCCAGACGGCTCGGACTGATGGTCCTGCTGCTCGTGCCGGCCGGTGCGGCCGCGGGTGCTGCGGCCGGGGGCGGGACGGGTGGGACGACGTACCTCGCCGCCGCGGCGGCCGCGCTGCTCGGCTACTTCGCGGGGTCACAGCTGCTGGAGCCGGCCAGGCTGGACGCCGACGACGTACGGCGCACGGCCTGGTCTCCGCGGCCCTACGAGCGCCTCGCGCTCGAGCACGCGCTCGTGCCCCTCCTCGTGCTGGTGGCCGCGGGATGCCTGGGGTCCGTGCCGGCCGCGCTGTCGGCCGGCGCCACCGCACTGCTGGTGGTGCCTGCCGCCGCGCCGGTGCTGGTCGCCGCGGGGCTGCTGAGCGCGTACCGGTCGCCCGTGCCCGTATGGGTGCTGTACGGCGGTCCGCTGCTCGCCGACGCCGGCCCGATCCTGGCGATGCTGTGGTACGCCGTCGGTCCGATGACCGGGGTCGCGGGAGTCACCGTGCTGCTCGCCGCGCCCCTTCCGGCCGGGATCCCGGAGGCGGCGGATCCACTGGGCCGCGTCGCCGCGTGCTGGGTCCTCGCCCTGCTGATGTTCCGCTGGGTGGCGGGACGCGCACGCCGGCGGATGCGCCCGTAGCCGGGAGTGGGGGGAGAAGAAGGGGAGGGAGAGGGGGCACTGACGGCCGAGGAGTTACGACGGGCCCTGGCAGGCCTGGACCAGGGCGATGCCGATCGCCACCAGGAGCGTCACCACGACGAACACGAAGAGGCGCTGCCTGAGCAGTCTTGGGTTGGCGGGGCGCAGACCGGTCCCGGTGGTGCGGGGACCCGTGCGGCGGGCGCCTGTGCCGGAGCGCGTGGAGTTCCGTGAGGCCGGTGTGGGGCGTGGTGTGCCGGGGCGGGACGGCGTGCCGGAACGCGAGGAGGTGTCGCGGGGGCCGCCGCGGCGGGAGGCGTTGTTGCGGGACCCGCTGTTGCGGGAGCCGCCGCGCGACGCGGGGACGCTCCGGTTGCCGCGGCGGGGGGTGGGGCCGTTGGCCTTGGGCGCGGTGCCGCGTCCGCCGCGCGGTGGGGGAGTGCCGTTGCCTCCCGGGTCCCCCTGCCTGCGCCGCTGCGCGCCGTCCGGGTAGGTGTCCGCGAGACGCCCGGTGGGCTGCTCCGTCTCGGCGCCGCGCGGGGCCGGCGGGCGGACGTCGGTCAGGCCCTGGGCCTCCCGCGCGGCGATCTCCTTGAGCCGCATCGACAGTTGGAGCGTGCTGGGCCGCTCCTCGGGATTCTTCGCGAGGCACGCGCGGACGAGCGGGGCCAGGGCGTCCGGGACGCCGTGCAGCTGTGCCTCCTCGTGCACCACGCGGTACAGCATCACCTCGGAACTGCCGTGCCCGAAGGGGGAGTCGCCCATCGACGCGTACGCGAGCGTGGCGCCCAGCGAGAACACGTCCGTGGCGGGCGTGACGGCCGCGCCGCGCACCTGCTCGGGGGCGAGGAATCCGGGTGAGCCGACCGCCGTGCCGACGTGCGTGAGCGTGGAGGCGCCGGTCGCCCAGGCGATGCCGAAGTCGATGATCCGCGGCCCCTTCGGGGACAGCAGGATGTTGGACGGCTTGAGGTCCCGGTGCACGACACCGGCCTCGTGCACGGCGACCAGGCCCTCGGACAGGGCCGCGCCGACGGCGGCGAGCTCGGCCGCGCCGAGCGGTCCCTCGCCGGCGACCTTGTCGTGCAGCGACGGTCCCGGCACGTACTGCGTGGCGAACCACGGACGGTCCGCGTCGAGGTCGGCGGCCACCAGCCGGGCCGTGCAGCCGCCGCGGATGCGCCGGGCCGCGGAGACCTCGCGGGCGAACCGCGAGCGGAACTCCTGGTCCTCCGCCAGGTCGGGGCGGATGACCTTCAGCGCGACCCGCTGCCCCTTCTTGTCGGAGCCCAGGTAGACCACGCCCATACCGCCCGCGCCGAGCCGTCGGTGGAGCCTGAAAGAGCCGACGACGCGCGGGTCCTCGCGCCTCAGGCGCATCATCGCCATGTTCATCCCCGCTGCCCGGTCCTGTGACGTGCCACAGCTTACGTTTCCACGGCCGCCCGTGCGCAGAGGCCGCGCCCTCGCGGATCGATGGATTGTCAGTGCTGGGTGGGACACTTGAAGAGTGGTCAGGGGGCGCGCGGACGGGCCGGGTTCGCGCGGGAGCCTATCCCAACCACCCGACAGCGAAGGGGGATTGATCGCATGAAGGGTGACCGTGTGGAGATCGTCGTGGACGCCGGGGACACGACGCGCACGTACGAGGTGGTGGCGAGCAGGGCGGGGCGCAGGGTGGAGACGGCGGTGCGGCGGGGGGTGGTCGAGGTGAGCGAAGTCACCCGAACCGGGGCCGTCGTGCGGACCGCCCGGTTCATGGCGAACAGGGTGCTCGCGCTGGTGGAACAGCCGGTGCCGCGGGAGGACGGCTCGGAGAAAGCGGGGCAGAGCGGGCGGCCCTTCGGGGATGTCCCTGAGGCGCAGTAGGACTTCTCCACCCTGAGGAGTACACCGTGGGGGAGGGCTCATCCTCCGGGAGGCCCGGCATTCGGTACGAGGGCATGACGTCGGGGGAGCGCCGGGCCCATAAATTGGAGGTCAAGCGGCGGGTGCAGTACTCGTCCCCCGAGGTCAGACGCCCGCCGCTGTCAACACAACAGAAACGGCCAGGAGAGGGACCATGGCGTACACGGCACCGCGGACGATGATCCGCACGCGGGAGAGCGGCGAGGGGCGTCGCCATCCGCTGGTGGCGACGCTGATGGCCCTGCCCCTGGCGGTCCTGCTCCTCCTCGTCTTCGACGGGTGGGAGACGGTGGCCACACAGGCGTCGTCCGTGGGAGAGATGCTGGGGCGCTGAACCAGCGACCCCAGGCCCGGAAGAGCGGTCCGGGCGGGGACATCCACCCATGAAACCCCGTGGGGACGGGGGTGCGGCGGACGGCAGAATGCCGGCGCAGCTGGGGAGCTGCGCCGGCATTGCTTTGTGCCGGTGGGTGGTGCGGGGCCGGGCCGGGGGTGGCCGTCCTCGGACTGGCGCGGATCACGCGCGCTGCAAGGGGTGCGGGGCGCGGACGCGCCAGCCACTGCGGGCGGCCACCCCCGCCCCGTCCCCTCCGCGCCGTCGCCGACCACCCGCCGCCCCCGCCACCGGCAGCCACTCCACCCACCACAACCAGCACCCCCGCCCTCCGCGGCCAGTCAGCCCTCCCGCCGTCGCCGACCACCCGCCGCCCCCGGCACCGGCAGTCACTCCGCCCACCACAACCAGCACCCCCGCCCTCTGCGAACCCCGGTGCTGGCAGCCACTCCACCCACCACAGCCAGCACCCCCGCCCTCCCGGCGCCACCCGCCGCCCTTCGCGGCCAGTCAGCCCGCACTCCGCGCCCCACTGGCAGCCACTCCGCCCGCCCTCCGCCCCCCACTGGCAGCCACTCCGCCGGCCCTCCGCGCGCCGCACCCCCGCCCTCCGCGCGCCGAGGACAGTCGCCGTCCGCCCTCCGCGCGGCCCTCCGCACCGCACTCCGCGGCCCTCCGCACCGCACTCCGCGGGCAGTCGCACCGCACTCCGCGGGCAGTCGCACCGCACTCCGCGGGCAGTCGTGCCGCTGGGGCGGCACGGGTGGGCGCGACGGCACCCCGCTGGCGCCGGGCTGCGCAGACCCACCCCCGCCCCGCACCGACACGGCGCACCCTCGCAACGCCGGACCGCGTAAACCCGGCCCCCGCCGCCCGCAGGGCCCCGCCCGGATACCCTCACCCCCGTGACCCCGGACCTCCTCCCCGCCCTGACCGCCCACGTCACGGCGACGGCCCACCCCGGCACACCCCGCCGCACCCCCGCCGGCCCCTGCCCCTGCCCCGCAGCCACCCTCACCCACCGGCACGACACCACCGTCCTCCGCCACGCGGGCACCGTCGCCAAGGCCCACGCCCCGGACATCACCCCCGCGGACCTCGCCCCCCGCGTCACCGCCGCCGCCCACCTCCCCGGCATCCTCCTCCCCCCGCTCGCCCCCACGCCCGTGGCGGTGCAGGGACGGCTCGTCACCCTCTGGCCGTACGGCACCCCCGTGGACCCCGAGGACCCGGACGCCGCGCCCTGGGAGGCCGCGGCCACCCTCCTCGCCCGGCTGCACCGCACACCGCCCCCCACCGCCGTACCCCCCATGCGCGGCCCCGCCAAGGCCGCCCTCGCCGTAGCGCGCCTCCGTGCCACCGCCCCCGGCCATCCCGGCACCGAGCCGGTACTGCGGGCGTGGGCCACCCTTCCGCCGTGGGCCCGCGGTGAGGAACCCATGCCGGACACCACCACCCTCTGCCACGGCGACCTCCACCTCGGCCAGCTCGTACGCCACCCCGCGCCCCACGGGCCCTGGCTGCTGATCGACGTCGACGACCTCGGCACCGGCGTACCGGCCTGGGACCTGGCCCGCCCGGCCGCCTGGTACGCCTGCGGACTGCTCACGTCCGAGGAGTGGCTCCGTTTCCTGGCCGCCTACCGCGCGGCCGGCGGGCCGGCCGTACCGGCCGACGGGGATCCGTGGGCCGCACTGGACGTCCCCGCCCGCGCGCTCACCGCGCAGACCGCCGCCCGCGCCGTCACCAAGGCGGTCGCCGCGGGCCGGCCGCTCGACGAGGTGGAGCGGTCACTGGTCGACGCCTGCGCCCGCATCGGCTCCGACTGCGCGGCCGACCCGTCGAGTTGAGGCGAACTTCCGCGAAGTAGGGTGCAACCGACCCGCAGCCGGACAGAGTCTGTCCTGGCGATACGCGAAGCAGGAACCACCGGCGAGGAGTTGAACCGATCATGCAGTGTCCGAAGTGCCGTGCCCCGATGCACACCTACAACCGCAACGGTGTCCAGATCGAACAGTGCAGCGGGTGCCGAGGCATCTTCCTCGACTACGGGGAGCTGGAGTCGCTGACCCGGCTGGAGGCCCAGTGGTCGCAGCCCGCTCCGCCGCCGCCCGCCGCCCCGCAGGCCTACCCCGCCGCCCCGGCCCCCGCCTGGGGCGCCCCGCACGGCCACCACGGGCACCACCGCCAGAAGAGCTTCGGCCGCATGCTCTTCTCCAGCTGACGAAGACACGACGAAGCCCCCGGTCGCAGGACCGGGGGCTTCGGGTGGTGTGGACGATACTGGGATTGAACCAGTGACCTCTTCCGTGTCAGGGAAGCGCTCTCCCGCTGAGCTAATCGTCCTCGGGAACCACGGCCACTCGGTGGAGCGGATCATGGACACTGCGTGCGCGATACTGGGATTGAACCAGTGACCTCTTCCGTGTCAGGGAAGCGCTCTCCCGCTGAGCTAATCGCGCGGGGTGGATCCGAAGATCCAGTGGACGATACTGGGATTGAACCAGTGACCTCTTCCGTGTCAGGGAAGCGCTCTCCCGCTGAGCTAATCGTCCTTGGAGGTGGAGACGGGATTTGAACCCGTGTAGACGGCTTTGCAGGCCGTTGCCTCGCCTCTCGGCCACTCCACCAGGAGTGCAAGGGGCCGGGAAGCCCCCTCTTCCTGCGAGCGGACGACGAGGTTCGAACTCGCGACCTCAACCTTGGCAAGGTTGCGCTCTACCAACTGAGCTACGTCCGCCTGTCGTTTCGGTCGGCTTGCGCGTCCCGGCGACGAAGTGAACTCTAGCGGATTCCGGGGCCAGCACAAAAACCCGTTTGTGCAGCGTGCTGCGCTGCGCCTGCTCAGGGACGTGACCACGGTGCCGGAAGCACGCCCGCCATAGACTCGTGGCGTGCCCGACCTCCCGCCTCTCGCCCGCTTCGGCGACCGTCTCGCCACCGGACTCCTCGACGTCACCGACGACCCCGCGGCCCTGGACTCCACGGGGTTCTGGGCCGTCGCCGCCGACTACGAGGGCCGGCTGACCTGCGCCCGCTTCCGGGACGTCCGGGAGCAGGCGGTGCCAGCCCCGGCGCCGGGGGCCTGGCGGGGTCCGGGGGCCGGCGACTGGACGTCCTCGCTCGACCGCGGCGCGTACACGGCGGCGGTCCGCCGGATCCGCGGCCACATAGCCGCCGGCGAGGTCTACCAGGCGAACCTCTGCCGCGTCCTGTCCGCGCCCGTGCCGTCCGACGCCGACGTGGACGCCCTCACCGCCCTGCTCGCCCGGGGCAATCCCGCGCCCTATGCCGGAACGATTCGCCTGCCGGGGCACGGGGTGGAGATCGCCACCGCGTCCCCCGAGCTCTTCCTGCGCCGGGACGGCCGGGTCGTGGAGTCCGGGCCGATCAAGGGCACCGGGCGCACCGAGGCCGATCTGCTGGAGAAGGACTACGCGGAGAACGTCATGATCGTCGACCTGGTCCGCAACGACATCGGACGGGTCTGCGCCACCGGCACGGTGACCGTGCCCGACCTGTGCGCCGTCGAGAAGCACCCGGGTCTGGTCCACCTCGTGTCGACCGTGCGGGGCGAGCTGCGGGACGGCGCCGGCTGGCCCGGGCTGCTCGGCGCCGCCTTCCCGCCCGGCTCCGTCACCGGGGCGCCCAAGTCGAGCGCCCTGCGGATCATCGACGCGCTGGAGACGGCGCCCCGCGGCCCGTACTGCGGCGGTCTCGGCTGGGTCGACGCCGACCGCGGCACCGGTGTGCTGGCCGTGGGCATCCGCACCTTCTGGATCGACCGGACCGGGGGCGGCGCCGTCCTGCGGTTCGGCACCGGCGCCGGGATCACCTGGGGCTCCGACCCCGAGGGGGAGTGGCGGGAGACCGAGCTGAAGGCCTCCCGGCTGCTCGCGGTAGCGTCGGGAACGTACGACGTGAGTGAAGGGACCTAGAGGTGAAGATCTGGCTCGACGGCGGACTGCAGGACGCCGAGTCCGCCCGCGTCTCCGTCTTCGACCACGGACTGACCGTGGGCGACGGCATCTTCGAGACGGTGAAGGCGGTGGACGGCCGGCCGTTCGCGCTGACCCGCCATCTCGACCGGCTGACCCGGTCCGCCCGGGGCCTCGGGCTGCCCGACCCCGACCTCGACGAGGTCCGCCGCGCCTGCGCCGCGGTCCTCGAGGCCAACCCGGTGCCGCTCGGCCGGCTGCGCCTCACCTACACCGGCGGCCACGGCCCGCTCGGCTCCGACCGCGGCGAGCACGGCCCGACCCTCGTGGCCGCCCTCGGCGAGACCACCCGCCGCCCCGACTCCACCGCCGTCGTCACCGTCCCCTGGGCGCGCAACGAGAAGGGCGCGCTCACCGGCCTGAAGACCACCTCGTACGCCGAGAACGTCGTCGCCCTCGCCCGAGCCCGTGAGCGGGGCGCCTCCGAGGCGCTGTTCGGCAACACCGTCGGACAGCTCTGCGAGGGCACCGGGTCGAACGTCTTCGTCGTCCTCGACGGCGAACTCCACACCCCGCCGGTCGCCTCCGGCTGCCTCGCCGGCATCACCCGCGCCCTAGTCGTCGAGTGGACCGGCGCCAAGGAGACCGATCTGCCGCTGGACGTGCTGGAGCGGGCCGAGGAGGTCTTCCTCACCTCCACGCTGCGCGACGTCCAGGCCGTGCACCGGGTCGACGACCGCGAACTCCCCGGAGCCCCCGGCCCGGTGACCGCCAAGGCGATGCGGATCTTCGACGAGCGCTCCGGGGCCGACCTCGATCCGTGACGGACCCGGAATTCGGCTGACCGGAAGCGCGGCAACGGGTAGAACACCCTCGATGACCACGACCCTGCGGCCGGCCGAGCCGCTTCAGCAGAACTCCGACGGGACCCGCTCACGCCGCTACCTGGTGTGCGTGAACAGCCGTCCCGTCGGAGAGATACACCTCGGCACGCATCCCGCCTTCGGCGACGCCGTGGCCCGCATCATGAGCCTGCGCATCGAGGAACCCGACCGCCGGCGCGGCCGGGGCACGGTGGCCGCGCTCGCCGCCGAGGAGGTGGCGCGAGGCTGGGGCTGCCGCCGCATCGAGGCGGCCGTCCCCGCCGCCCCCGGCTCAGCCCTCGGCCTCGCCACGGCGCTCGGCTACGTCCTGCGCAACCGGAACATGGAGAAGACCCTCGGGGCCGTCCCGCCCGCGCTTCCGGAGGGCAGCGCGGCCCGCCCCATGACCGAGGCCGAGTTCGGGCCCTGGAGGGCCAAGGGGCAGGAGGAGTACGCACGGGACTGGACCAGCCGCGGCGTGCCGGAGGCCGAGGCACGCGCCAAGGCGGCCTCCGACGACGCCGTGCTGCTGCCCGACGGCCGCGCCACCGGGGGGATGCTGTTCAGCGTCCTCGAACACCGGGGAGCCCGCGTGGGCACCCTGTGGCTGGCGCTGCGCGGCGAGGGGGCCTACGTCTTCGACGTCGAGGCCGACGCCGCCCACCGCGGCCGCGGACACGGACGTTCGCTCATGCTGCTCGCCGAGGCCCAGGCGGCCGCCGCGGGGAAGCGGGTCATCGGCCTCAACGTGTTCGCCGGCAACACCCCGGCCGAGCGGCTCTACGACTCGCTCGGCTACGGCACGACGCAGTACACGCTCTACAAGCCGCTCCTGTGACGGCAGGACGGCCGGTGGCGCCCGCCGGGATCAGCCCTCGGCCAGCAGCCGGTCCGCGATCTCCTCGACGCGCTCGCGCAGCCCCTCCTGGCTCTTGCCGCCGTCGAGGCGCTCACCGCCGATGACGTAGGTCGGGGTGCCGGTCACCCCGATCGCCTTGCCCTCGGCCTGGTCGGCGTCGACGATCAGGATGTGCCGTCCGTCGATCAGCGCGGTGTCGAACTCCTCGGCGTCCAGACCGAGTTCCCGGGCGACCTCGACCAGGAAGGACTCCCCGCCGCGGTCCAGCTCCTCCACCCTGCCCAGCACGGCCTCCACGTACGGCCAGCCCCGCCCCTGCTCTAGCGCCTCCTCGGCGGCCTGCGCGGCGGCGAAGGAGTGCTTGTGCTTCTCCAGCGGGAAGTGCCGCAGCCGCACCTCGAGGCGGTCGCCGTAGCGGGCCCGCAGGGCGCGGAGGTCGTCGAGGGCGCCGCGGCAGTCCGGGCACTGCAGCTCGCACCAGACGTCGAGGACGGGGACGGCGGGGCGGGCGGGGGAGGAGTCGCTCATGGCGACAGTCTCCCAGCCGGGTCCCCGGACCACCGCATCGGACCTCGGACGGACCGGGCGCGCGCCCGCGGCGCCGGTCACCGGGACCTCCGGAGGACCGCCGACCCGGAGAAGTCCCTGATGTCCGGCCCGGAGCATGGCCCGTCGGGCCCTCACAGGTGCAGGATGGAAGGGACGAAGTGCCACGCGACCGTACCCAGCCTGGAGGACCGGATGATTGCCGAGACCGTCTGCTCAGCCGTGTCCGCGGCCGGCCTGGGCATCGCGGTGGTCACGGCCTACCGCAAACGCTTCCTCGCGGCGGCCCGTATCGCCGCCTACTCGCTCGTGCCCGTCGGCCTGGTGATGACCGGTGTCGTCGACTGGCTGGCCGACACCGCGTTCAGCCCGACCGCGTGGGCGGGCTTCGGAGTGCTGGGGCTGGCGTGGCTGCTGTTCGCGACCACCCGCACCGTGGAGCGCCGGCGCGGCGGCACCCGCAAGGAGCGCAAGGCCGCCCGGGCGGCAGCGCAGCCCGAGGCGGTGGCCCCCGGCGCCTCCGCGCCCTCCCTCGGCCAGGGAGCGCGGCCGGCGGCCCGTCCCGCCCCCGCCTCCCGGGGCGACGAGGACTTCAGCGACATCGAGGCCATCCTCAAGAAGCACGGCATCTGACCCCGCCGCACCCCCTGTGACCGGCGGAAGCGTCACAGGGGGTCCCGGAGCGCCCGGAAATGATCACAACCCGAACCGGAGATCGCGGAATCGGCTCACTCGCACGCTTTCCGTGAGTGTTGATCGCTTCGGGGCCTCCCGATGCGTCATCATCGCGGCGAGATGCTGGACACGACACAGAGCGATGCCGCGCCGCAGCAGGACGAGCCGCGTGGATGCCTCTTCGCCCTATCCCAGCCACCGCTGATGATCTTCCTGGCGGTGATCGGGTGTCTGCTGCTCACGGCTGCCCTGCACGACCTGCTGTGGCTGTGAGCCGTACCCGCGGTACCCGGCGTCACCCGTCGGGACCGCGTCGGCACGGCATCGGACAGGACGCCTCGCCCGTCAGCCCGCCGCCTCCTTGCGGCGCGCCCGGTACGCGGCGACATGCAGGCGGTTGCCGCAGGTGCGGCTGTCGCAGTAGCGGCGCGAGCGGTTGCGGGACAGGTCGACGAAGGCGTGCCGGCAGTCGGGCGCCTCACAGCGGCGCAGCCGCTCCTGCTCCCCGGCGACCACGAAGAACGCCAGCGCCATCCCGCAGTCGGCGGCCAGGTGGTCGGCCACGGAGGCGCCCGGCGCGAAGTAGTGCACATGCCAGTCGTAGCCGTCGTGGTTGGTGAGCCGGGGCGTGGTGCCGGCGGCCGCGATCAGCTCGTTGATCAGCCCGGCGGCGGCGTGGGCGTCCGGGGAGGCGAAGACCGCGGAGAACCGGCCGCGGATCTTGCGCACGGCGGCCAGGTCCCATTCGGTGAGCACCCCGACCTCGCTGACCTGGTGCTGACGCACGAACTCCTGGAGGGCCGCGACGTCCGGCAGTCCCTCCGGTGTCGTGTCGTCCTCCGGCGCGGAGTTCACCAGATCCACCACGGTGTCGAGCGCGCACCGGGTGTCGTGGGTGATCAGCACGATTTGCTCCCTGGCCTGGGGGTCGGGCGGGTGCCCGCCGATGCTGGCCGATGGTAGTGGCTCCGGCGTGTCGCGCACCTCCCCGCTTCGCACACGGTTGCGCACCGGACGCCGGAACGACCGCCGCCGCTCCCCGGACCGGCGGGTACCCAGCACGACGGCGCCGCCCGCGGAAACCCGCGGCGTCGGCGCCGTCGTGTGCCGGCCGGGTACGGCTGCCCGTATCCGGCTGTACTGGCCCGAGCCGTCTCCCCGAGTCGACGGCGCCGGGCTGCTCCGTGAGCCTCGCCTAGCTTTCCGCCAGGATGTGCGAGAGCTCCTGGTCGAGGTCGAAGTGCCGGTGTTCCGTGCCGGGCGGCACGGCGGCGTCGGTGCGCTTCAGGAAGGACTCCAGAGCCCGTGCCGGGGCCTCGAGCAGGGCTTCCCCCTCCGGCGAGCTCAGGGCGATGCAGACGACGCCCTGGCCGTGGCTGCGCGACGGCCAGACGCGGACGTCGCCGGTGCCCGTGGGGCGGTGAAGCCCTTCGGCGAGGAGGTCGCGGGCGAACACCCACTCGACGGTCTCCTCGGCTCCGGTGTGGAAGGTGGCGTGCACGGCGTAGGGGTCGGCCGTGTCGTACCGCAGGCCTGCGGGGACAGGCAGGGAGGACTCGCTCGACACAACGAGGCGCAGGTGCAGCTCGCAGCTGACCGTGGTGTTCATAAGCGCCAGGGCCTTTCGCTCAGTGTGCGCTCGGGGATTCGCACGTCGGCGAAATCGACATGCCACCTACGGTGCCGTTGTAAACCCCTCTGAGTGTTTTGCATGGGTTTAGGTAACTCTTCCGGCCGAGAGATCGTTCGAGAGGTGCGCCCATTCCGGTGATGTGTTTCGCTCGGGTAGTGTTTGGCTGTATGAACACGGGGAGTAACAGGTCCGGCGAGGCCGCGGCGGTGGCTCACGGGGTGATGGTGGAAGAGAGCGAGAGCCGGGATGAGCGGGCGCTCGGGTCGAGGGCGCCGGAGTTCGTCAAGGCGCGCCGCGCGCTGCACCTCAGCTGGCAGGTCGGCGTCTTCGTGGTCGGCCTCGCGGTCGTGGCGGCGGGTGCCGCGATGCTGGTGTTGCCCGGGCCCGGCTGGGTCGTGATCTTCGGCGGCATGGCGATCTGGGCGACCGAGTTCGTCTGGGCCCAGCTGGTGCTGCGCTGGACCAAGCGCAAGGTCACCGAGGCGGCCCAGCGCGCCCTGGACCCCCGGGTGCGGCGGCGGAACATCATCCTGACCTCGATCGGCGTGGTGATCATCGCCGGGCTGGCCGGGGTCTACCTCTGGAAGTTCGGCCTCCAGATGCCCTGGAAGATCGAGGACCAGTGAACCGCCGCGGGAGCCGGAGGGTCCTGCTCCCGCTGGTCACGGGCACCCCCTGACATGGGGTAATGTTCTTCCTGCGTCCGGGCGATTAGCTCAGTGGGAGAGCGCTTCGTTCACACCGAAGAGGTCACTGGTTCGAACCCAGTATCGCCCACCGGATCATCAGGCGGCCCGGCTCACCAGGAGTGAGCCGGGCCGCTCTGTCGTGGGGGCACGGCTCCCCGGGGCTACGCAGGGCGCTGCCGACGGGCCCCCTTCCCGGTCGCCCGGGACGTTCCGGTTCCGCTCGCCTTCATCCAACCGTGACCTTCCCCCGCCGCCGGTCCGGTGGGCCCCCGAATGTTCGACTGATCGGTCGTGGGGCTGCCACCTGGGCGTTCGTGGCCACGCCCGGCCCGGCGGGCGACGGCGCCGCCGCAGCCGGCGGACGGGGCCGCCCATGAATTCCTGTCCGAATCATTGACGCGCCCGTAGGCCCTCCGTAACTTGTGCCAGCAAGCGCTTACTTGAAACGATTCATGAGGCGGAAGCGAACGTCGCTGGGGAGGCTCATATGCAGCAGGGTGGGAATGTGGAGAGGCGGACGATCCTCAAAGCGGCGGGGGCCTCGCTGGCCGTCGTGGGACTGGGTGCGACGGCCACCGCCTGCGGTGGCGACAGCGGCTCGGGGGACGGGACGGTGACGATCCGTTACGCGTGGTGGGGCGGAGAGCCGCGCACCATCGCCATCAAGAAGACGATCGCGCTCTTCGAGAAGAAGTTCCCGAAGATCAAGGTCAAGCCGGAATTCACCGACTACGAGGCGTTCTGGGAGAAGTTCCAGACCCAGGCCTCCGGCGGGAATCCCCCGGACGTTTTCCAGAATGCGGTCGGCTTCCTGCGGAAGTACGACAAGCGCGGTGTTCTGCTGGACCTCAAGACGCAGGCGGACGCCGGGAATCTGAGCCTGGACAACTTCCGCAACGGCGTCCTGGCGAACGGTCAGGTCGACGGCAAGCAGATCGCCGTCCCCGTGGGCGCCAACACCATGGCACTCGTCATCGACCTGAAGGCCTTCGAGAAGGCCGGTGTCGAGCCGAAGTTCGGCTGGACCTGGGACGAGTACTTCGACGCGCTCCAGAAGATCCAGGACAAGCAGAAGATCGCCGGCGACACCGGCTACTTCAGCATCATGTACCTCTACGACCTCTACCTGCGCCAGAACGGCAAGGCCTTCTTCACGGACACCGACCTCGGCTTCACCGAGGCCGATCTGACGCAGTGGTGGGAGGACGGCTACAAGCGCGTGCGGTCCGGCCTGGTCGCCGACCCGAAGAAGGTCGAGCAGGTCAAGCCCAAGTCCGCGCTCTCGGCCGGCCTCGCGGCGTCCGAGTTCACCTGGGACAACTTCTCCATCCGCTACGAGGGTGAGGGCGAGTCGGACTACGGGCTCGCCCCGATCCCCACCACGGACGGCAAGGACACCGGCCAGTACCTCGGCTCGCTGATGCTCAGCGGCTTCTCGGGGACCAAGCACCCCAAGGAGGTCGCCCAGTTCATCGACTTCATGGTCCACGACCCCGAGGTCGGCGAGATCATGGGCTACGACCGCGGCATCCTCGCCACCACCGAGCAGTACGAGGCGTTCAAGCCCGCCGACGACAACAACAAGGGCGTCGCGGCCTACGAGGAGGAGGTCGCCGCGGCCGGCGTCCTCGGCAAGATCACTCCGCACCCGTCCGGCGCCGACGTCATCGAGGCGGCCTTCCTGCGCATCGGCGGCGAGGTCGCCCAGGGCAAGACCAAGCCCGCCGACGCCGCCAAGGCACTGTTCAGCGAGGCCAAGGCCGCGTTCGCCGGCTGAGGGGACGTACCGACACCATGACCCTCGTCAAGGAAGCGCCCGCGCGCCCGGCCGGGAAGCGGCCCGCCGCTCCCGCCGCCGGGCGGCGCGGGCGGCGCCGCGAGAATCTCGCCGGCTATCTCTTCATGTCGCCGTGGATCGCGGGATTCCTGCTGCTCACGGCGGGACCGATGATCGCGTCGCTGTACTACGCGTTCACCAGCTACAACCTGTTCACACCGCCCCAGTGGATCGGTCTGGACAACTTCACGACGATGTTCCAGGACCCGCGCTGGCAGAAGTCGGTCGAGGTCACCCTCAAGTACGTCGTCGTGGCGACCCCCCTGAAGCTGCTGCTCGCGCTCGGCGTCGCGCTGCTGCTCGCGCAGAAGCGGCGGGGACAGGGCCTGTACCGGGCCGCGTTCTACATGCCCTCCCTCATCGGCGCCAGCGTCTCCGTCGGCTTCGTGTGGCGGGCGCTGTTCTCCGACGACGCGGTCGTGGACCGTACGCAGAAGATCTTCGGCCTCGACGTGGGCGGCTGGATCGGCAACCCGGACTACGTCATCTACGCCCTGGTGGCGCTGAGCATCTGGCAGTTCGGCGCGCCCATGGTCATCTTCCTGGCCGGCCTCAAGCAGGTCCCGCAGGAGCTGTACGAGGCCGCCGAGGTGGACGGCGCCGGCCCGCTGCGGCGGTTCTGGAACATCACGCTGCCGATGATCTCCCCGGTGCTCTTCTTCAACGTGCTGCTGGAGTCCATCCACGCGTTCCAGGTGTTCGGGTCCGCCTACGTCGTCTCCGACACCCGGTGCGGGCCCGCCGACGCCACGCTCGTCTACACCTGTTACCTGTACCAGAAGGGCTTCAAGGAGGCCCAGATGGGCTTCGCCTCGGCGATGGCCTGGACGCTGGTGGTCGCGGTGGCGCTCGTCACGGCGGTCCTGTTCTGGTCGCAGAAGAAGTGGGTGCACTACGAGGAGGCCGCCAAGTGACCAGTGCCACCAGCCCTGCCCTGCCCACCGCGAGCGAGCGGCGGCGCTCCGGGTCGATCGCCTGGCACGTCGGCGCGCTCGCCGTCCTCGCGGTCGTCCTCTACCCCGTGATCTGGGTGGTCGGCGCCTCGTTCAAACCGAGCAAGGACATCATCGCCAGCCTCGACCTGCTGCCCGCCAAGCCGGTCTGGGCGAACTTCTCGGGGCTCGCCGACGGCATCTCCGGCATCTCCGTGGGCAGCTTCTTCTGGAACTCGCTGATGTACGCGGTCCTCGCCGTGGCCGGTGTCGTGCTGTCCAGCTCGCTGACCGCCTACGCCTTCGCCAAGATCCGGTTCGCCGGGCGGAACCTGCTCTTCACCCTGATGATCGGCACGCTGCTGCTGCCTTACCACGTGCTGCTCATCCCGCAGTACGTGCTCTTCCGCAACCTCGAGCTCACCGACACCCTGGTGCCGCTCGTCGCCGGGAAGTTCCTGGCCACGGAGGCGTTCTTCGTCTTCCTGATGGTGCAGTTCATGCGCGGGCTCCCCAGGGAGCTGGACGAGGCCGCCAAGCTCGACGGCTGCGGGCACCTGCGCACCTACTGGTCGATCGTGCTGCCGCTGAGCCGGCCCGCGATCATCACCAGCGCGATTTTCACCTTCATCAACGCCTGGAACGACTTCATGGGGCCGCTGATCTACCTCAACACCCCCGAGAAGTACACCGTTTCGCTCGGCCTGATGATGTTCCGCGACCAGGAGGGCGTCTCCAACTACGGCAGCATGATCGCGATGTCGCTGGTGGCGCTGGTACCGGTCATCGCCTTCTTCATGGCCTTCCAGCGCCATCTGATCGACGGCATGGCGACCTCCGGACTGAAGGGCTGAGGCGGTCACCATGGCGCAAGCACACGCGAAGGCGCGCACCCGGCGCCGGGAGTCCGTGTTCGGCGAACGCTTCTCGGTCTTCGCCGAGTGCCTGCTCACCGGCGTGTGGATCGCCGTGGCCTGCCTCGGCGTCGTCACCTACCCCGCGGCCTTCGCCGCCGGCGCCCGGCACCTGCGGCGGCGCACCGCCCACCAGGGCGGCGGGCTGCGGGAGTTCGCCCGGGACTTCGGTACGGCGCTGCGCGGCGGCTGGATCGCCGGGCTCGCCGGGTGGGCGGTGGCCGCCGCGGTGTGGGTGGACGTCCTCGCCGTCCGTGCCGGGCTCCCCGGCGGGCCGCTCGTCGGGGCCGTCGGCGTCCTCGCGCTGATCGGGGCCGCCGTGGCCCTGCTGCGGGCGGCCGCCGTCTGGACGCCCGGCGCCACCTGGCGGGCACTGCTCGCGGACGCCGGGCGGCGGACCGTGCTCGATCCCGCCGGGTCCTTCCTGATCGTCTGCGGGCCGGCCGTCGTGGCCCTGTCCGCCTGGTTCGCACCGCCGCTGGCGGTCCCCGTGCTGGGGGCCGTCGCGGCGGCGGCCGTCGCCGTGGAGGAACGGCACCGGCACCGCTGACGGGCGGTGCCCGCTACGGAGGCCGGCGCTCCGGCGCCGTGTCTCTCTGTCATGCCCTTGACATCACCCCTTGCACGCCCCGCAACGGAAAGGAAAGGCCATGTCCCCCATCCCCCGCCGATCCCTGCTCAAGGCGGCCGCCGTCGCCGGAGCCGCCGCCCAGTTCAGCTGGGCCCTCGGCACGCAGACCGCCACCGCGGCGCCCCGGTCCGGGCCCGCCGGCACGGACCCCGACCCGGTGACCCTGGACTGGCTGGAGGACGGCGGCCTCGGCGCGGCCCCCGGCTCCACCGTCGGTGTGCCCTGGCCGAAGGGCGCCCACCGGGAGAACCAGACCTTCGCCGTGACCGACGCCGGCGGGAAGTCCGTCCCCGTCCAGTCCTGGCCTCTCGCCTACTGGCCCGACGGCTCCCTCAAATGGACCGCCCACGCCGTGAGTTCGGGCTCAGGCAAGCTGACCCTGACCGCGGGGACGCCCACCGCACCCGAGAAGAAGGTCACCGTCGGCAGACGCGGCGGCACCGTCGACGTGTCGACCGGCGTCATCACCGCGCGGATCGGCACCTCCGGCGCCACCCTCGTCAAGTCCGTCACCCGCGGCTCCACCGAGATCGCCAGGAACGGCCGGCTCGTCCTGCTGCGCCAGCCCGAGGCCGAGGACGGCGACCAGACCACGGTGAGGACCGAGCGCTTCGACGGGACGATCTCCGAGGTCACCGTCGAACAGGACGGACCGGTCCGCGCGGTGGTCCGCGTCGACGGCAAGCACCGCAAGGGCCACCGGAGCTGGCTGCCCTTCTCCGTCCGCCTCTACTTCTACGCGGGCGCCGACTCCTTCCGCATGGTCCACACCATCACCTACGACGGCAACCAGGAGCCCGGCAAGGCGAGCGGCGACTTCATCCGCGGCATCGGCGTCCGCTTCACCGTCCCCCTGCGCGACGAGTCCTACGACCGTCACATCCGCCTCGGCGGCGACGGCACCGGCCTGCTCCGCGAGGCCGTCAAGGGCATCACCGGACTGCGCCGCGACCCGGGAGCCGCCGTACAGGCCGCCCAGTTCGCCGGCGAGCGGCTGCCCGACCCGTCCACCTGGGACCAGCGGGTCACCACCCGGCTGCAGTACATCCCCGAATGGGGCGACTACACCCTCTCCCAGCTCTCCGCCGACGGCTTCACCCTGCGCAAGCGCACCAAGAAGGGCCACGGCTGGATCGCCGCCGGCGGCGGCCGCCGCGCCTCCGGATTCGGCTACGTCGGCGGCGTCGGCGGCGGCCTCTCCTTCGGCCTGCGCGACTTCTGGGAGAAGCACCCCGCCCAGCTCGACATCCGCGACGCCCACACCGACCAGGCCGAGGTCACCCTCTGGCTCTGGTCGCCCGAGGCCCAGCCCATGGACCTGCGCTTCTACCACGACGGCATGGGCCAGGACACCTTCCCGGAACAGCTCGAAGGCCTCAACATCACCTACGAGGACTACGAGCCCGAGTTCGGCACCCCCTACGGCATCGCCCGCACCTCCGAACTCCTCTTCTGGGCCAACGAGTCCACCCCGAGCGCCGAGAAGCTCGCCGAACAGGTCGAGGCCGTCCGCGTCCTCCCGCAGCTCGCCGCCCCGCCCGGACAGCTCGTCGGCGCCGGCGTCTTCGGCAAGGGCCTGTTCGCCGAACCCGACCGCTCCACCCCCGCCAAGGCGAGGATCGAGGACCACCTCGACTTCCTCTTCACCTACTACAAGGACCAGGTGGAGCAGCGCCGCTGGTACGGCTTCTGGGACTACGGCGACATCATGCACACCTACGACACCGTCCGGCACCAGTGGCGGTACGACGTCGGCGGCTACGCCTGGGACAACTCCGAGCTCTCACCCGACCTGTGGCTCTGGTACGCGTATCTGCGCTCCGGCCGTGCCGACATCTTCCGCTTCGCCGAGGCGATGACCCGCCACACCGGCGAGGTCGACGTCTACCACCTCGGCAAATGGGCCGGCCTCGGCACCCGGCACGGCGTCCAGCACTACGCCGACAGCGCCAAGCAGCAGCGCATCGCCAACACCACCTACCGCCGCTTCTACTACTTCCTCACCGCCGACGAACGCGTCGGCGACCTCATGCACGCCAACGTCGACTCCGACGAGACCTTCCTCGCCCTCGACCCGCTGCGCAAGATCCGCACCGAGCCCTACACACCCGACCGCAACGCCCTGTCCATCGGCTTCGGCACCGACTGGAGCGGACTGGTCTCCGCCTGGCTCACCGAATGGGAACGCAAGGGACCCAAGTGGGAGAAGGCCAGGGCCCGCGTGCTCTCCACCATGGAGACCATCGCCGCCCAGCCCAACGGCTTCGTCCAGGGCAGCGGTCTCTACGACCTCGACACCGGCAGGTTCGCCGTCGCCGACACCCCGAAGGTCGAGGTGTCCCACCTCTCGGCCGTCTTCGGCCTCAACGAGCTCTGCGCCGAACTCATCGACCTCGTCGACATGCCGGAGTTCGACGAGGCGTACTACGACTACTGCCGCTACTTCAACGCGAGCAAGACGGAACAGGCGGCCCGCTACGGCTCCAACTTCGGCAGCCTGATCCTCTTCCAGGGCCACTCCCGCCTGGACGCCTACGCCGCCGTACGGACGGACGACGCGAAGCTGGCCGAGCGCGCCTGGCAGAAGTTCTACGACTCCGACGGTTACAAGGAGTCGGCGCCCTGGAAGACCGAGAAGGTGAGCGGCCCGGCCGCCCTGGTCGCCGGCAGCGAGGCCGCCTGGGTCTCCACCAACGACACCGCGCTCTACGGACTCGCCGCCATCGAGCTCCTGGCGCTGCTGGGGGACCGGATGCCGTAACCGCACATCCGGGGCGCGGGCGGGCACACTCCGTACATGGACTGGAACCATTACCGCTTCCGCAGTCTGTGGACCCTGTCCGCGCCCGCCGCCACGGTGTACGGAGCACTGGAACGGATCGAGGACTACCCCCTGTGGTGGCCCCAGGTGCGCGAGGTCACCCGCCTCGACGACACCAGCGGGATCGTCACGATCCGCTCCCTGCTGCCGTACGACCTGACCTCCACCGTGCGGGAGGGGCGGCGCGACCGGGAGACCGGGGTCCTGGAGGCGGGCCTGTCCGGCGACATCGACGGCTGGGCCCGCTGGACCGTCACCGGTCTGGGAGCCCACGGCTGTCTCGCCCACTACGAGCAGGAGGTCGACGTCCGCAAGCGGCTGCTGCGCCTGCTCGCCGTGCCCGCCCGGCCCGTCTTCCGCGCCAACCACGCGATGATGATGCGCGCCGGGCGCCGCGGACTGGCCGCGTACCTGGAAGCGGTTTGAAGGAAGCGTCCCCGGACCTGTATTGTTCACTGCGTTCCCGGGCGATTAGCTCAGTGGGAGAGCGCTTCGTTCACACCGAAGAGGTCACTGGTTCGAACCCAGTATCGCCCACCGGGAAAGCCGGTCCGTCTCAGACGGACCGGCTTCTTGCATCCCCGGCGGGGCTCCGGCTCAGGCCGCCGCCGGCAGCTCCGGACGCAGCGGCCACGCCGGGTCCACCACCTCCTCCGTGCCGCTGCGCGCGAACCACGCCTGCAGCCCGCGCGCCTGCGCCGCGTGCCACACCGCCTGCAGGGTGTGCAGCTCGGCGGGGGACAGCCGCTCCAGCCGGGCAGCGAAACGCCGCCCCACCGCCCGGGTCACCTCCAGCGCGGCCACCGCGTCCGCCGCCGCCTCGTGCGCCCCCTCCAGCGGGACGCCGTAGTGCGCGCACAGATCGGTCAGCGTGCGCCTGCCCTTGCGATAGCGGTCCAGATGCTTGTCCAGCACCCACGGGTCCAGCACCCGCAGCGGCGACCGCTCCAGCCAGCGGCCCAGCGACGACGCGCGGTGCCGGCGCAACTCCCGGTCCAGCAGGGTCAGATCGAACGGCGCGTTCATCACCACCAGCGGACGGCCCACCGCGGCCTGCTCCGCCAGCGCCTCCGCCATCTCGTACATCACGGGCGCGGGCCACCGGCCGTTGCGCTGCAGGTGCTCCTCCGTCAGCCCGTGCACCTCCGTCGCCGCGGCCGGCACCGGCACCCCCGGATTGACCAGCCAGCGGGTCACCCTCGGCCGGGCGCCCGACGCGTCCTGGACGACGAGGGCGGCCGACACGATCCGGTCGTTCTCGACGTCCACGCCCGTCGTCTCCGTGTCGAAAGCGGCCAGCGGCCCCTCGTACCAATACGTCATACCCACCAACCCCTCGATCTTCGTCGGCAGTTGACGCGCCGTCCGCTGCCCGAACCGGTGATACCCGGGCTGTTTGCGCCGTACGCCGGAAGGAGACAACAGGAGTACGGGTCCGTGCAGTTCAGCGACCCGCAACGGGGAAAAACTTGTTCTGGAAGGCTGTTGGCCATGGCCATCGCGCAGCCCGAACGGGGCGGGCTGCTGCCCGAGCGCACGCCACCCACCCGCGGCACCCTCGCCACCACCGCCTGCATGGAGACCCTGCAGGTCGGTTATCTGCACGCCGTCGCGGCCGCCGCGGGCTGCTCCCTGTCCCAGCCATTCCCGGACAACGGCATCGACTGGCACGTCAGCCACAGCGCCCCGGGGCACCTCGTCGACGACGAGGTCACCATCAAGGTGCAGCTCAAGGCGACCTACCAGCTCGCCCCGGGCCCCCCGGGCCGGCACTTCTCCTTCACGCTCGACAACGCCCACCTGGAGAAGCTCGCCCGCACCCCGGTCTCCGTGCACAAGATCCTGGTCGTGATGATCGTGCCGCGCTCGCAGGACGACTGGCTGCGCGCCGGACACGACCGGCTCGACCTGCGGCACTGCTGCTACTGGACCAACCTCGCCGGACACCCCGTCACCGGCCGGCGCCGCACCACCGTACGGATCCCCACTTCACGCATCTTCGACGACCGGGCGCTGTGCGAGATCATGACGCGGGTCGGGACGGGAGGAAGACCGTGACGCACCGCCCGACCGGAGAACCCCTGAAGCCCGTACGCCCGCACCCCGATACGGACGCCGTCCACGACGGGCCCGCGCCCGCCGACGTCGACCCCGCCGTGCTCACCGCCCTGCTGCGCCGGCACGGCTGGCAGCGGCGAGGCGGCGCCGCCGGACGCTACGGCCGCTGGACCCCGCCAGGACCGGGTACCGGCACCAGCCTGCTGGTACCGGCGAGTCGCGCCTTCCCCGACAGCGACGACCTGCTCGCGGAGGCCCTGCTCGCCCTGTCCCGCACCGGCACCCCCTCCGCCCGCGAGATCCTGCTCGCCCTCGCCGTCCCCAGCGACGAGATCCACTGGTGGCGCGACATCCCGGCGGCACCCGGCGGCGCCACCGCCTGGACCACGGAGGAGCAGCTGCGCTCGGCCGCCCGCCGGATCCTGCTCGCCGCAGCGCTCGCCGCCCGCGCCCGGACCGGCTTCCACGGCGCCCGGCACCGCCGCGCGGCCGCCGCCGAGCTCGACACCGTCCTGGTCGGCCCCGCGCCGGACGGCCGGAGACTGACCGTCTTCGCCCCCGTCACCACCGGCCGCCCCCTCGCCGTACGCCTCCACCACGCCCTCCACGCCACCCGCGAGGCCATCGACTACCGCCGCGCCACCGGCGGCATGGACGCCTTCGACACGGCGGTCACGGCCGGCGTCAGCCATGAGCTCACCGAGGCCCTCGTCGCCCTGGTCCGGGGCACCGAGGGCGCCCGGATCGCCGTCGCCTGGTCCCCGGCGGCCGGGGTGCCCGCCGGCTGCGCGGCCTCCGCCGAGCCCGTCGAGTTCTCGCCCGGCGACCTGCCCGTCCTGCTCGAGGCCGGACTCCGCTACCGGCACGCGGAGCCGTCCGTCACGGTGCGGATCACCGGCGCGGTCGTGCGGATGCACCGGTCCGGGCCGCGCGGCGAGGGCACGGTCCGGCTGCGGGTGCTCGCCGGGGCGGAGGTCGGCCAGGTCCGGATCACGCTCGGCGAGGAGGACTACCGGGTCGCCGGGCACGCGCATCTCGTCGGACTGCCGGTGCGGGTGCGCGGGCGGCTGGAGAGCCGGGGCGGCTTCCGCCGGCTCACCGGAGTCCAGGAGGTGGCGCCGGTCCAGGTCGACGAGGCCGAACGGGACCGGCTGATGAAGGCACTGCAGGCCAACGCCGAGACCGCGGCCTTCTTCGGTGAGGCCTGCGGGCCGGACTGCGGGGAATGATTTCGCGGTCGGCCGGTCCGGGTCGGTACGATCGCACCCATGCGTGCGCTCCGGTATGGCGCCGCGACCACAGCCTTCAGTCAGGAGAGACCGGTGTCAGACGTCCGTGTGATCATCCAGCGGGATTCCGAGCGGGAAGAACGCGTGGTGACGACGGGCACTACGGCCGCCGAGCTCTTCGCCGGCGAGCGCTCGGTCATCGCCGCGCGCGTGGCCGGCGAGCTCAAGGACCTCTCGTACGAGGTCGCGGACGGCGAGACCGTCGAGGGAGTGGAGATCTCCTCCGAGGACGGCCTGGACATCCTGCGCCACTCCACCGCGCACGTCATGGCGCAGGCCGTGCAGGAGCTGTTCCCCGAGGCCAAGCTGGGCATCGGCCCGCCGGTCAAGGACGGCTTCTACTACGACTTCGACGTCGACAAGCCCTTCCACCCCGATGACCTCAAGGCCATCGAGAAGAAGATGCAGGAGATCCAGAAGCGCGGCCAGCGCTTCTCGCGCCGGGTGGTGACCGACGAGGCCGCCCGCGAGGAACTCGCCGACGAGCCGTACAAGCTGGAGCTGATCGGCCTCAAGGGCTCCGCCTCGCACGACGACGGCGCGGACGTCGAGGTCGGCTCCGGCGAGCTGACGATCTACGACAACCTCGACGCGAAGACCGGCGAGCTGTGCTGGAAGGACCTCTGCCGGGGTCCCCACCTGCCCACCACCCGGAACATCCCGGCGTTCAAGCTGATGCGCAACGCGGCCGCGTACTGGCGCGGCAGCGAGAAGAACCCGATGCTCCAGCGCATCTACGGCACCGCCTGGCCGACCAAGGACGAGCTGAAGGCGCACCTGGAGTTCCTCGCCGAGGCCGAGAAGCGCGACCACCGAAAGCTGGGCAGCGAGCTCGACCTGTTCTCGATCCCGGAGCAGATCGGCTCCGGCCTCGCGGTCTTCCACCCCAAGGGCGGCATCATCCGCCGGGTCATGGAGGACTACTCGCGGCGCCGCCACGAGGAGGAGGGCTACGAGTTCGTCTACACCCCGCACGCGACGAAGGGGAAGCTCTTCGAGACCTCGGGCCACCTGGACTGGTACGCGGACGGCATGTACCCGCCCATGCAGCTCGACGAGGGCGTGGACTACTACCTCAAGCCCATGAACTGCCCGATGCACAACCTGATCTTCGACGCGCGCGGCCGGTCCTACCGTGAACTGCCCCTGCGCCTCTTCGAGTTCGGGACCGTGTACCGGTACGAGAAGTCCGGCGTCGTGCACGGCCTCACCCGTGCCCGCGGCTTCACCCAGGACGACGCGCACATCTACTGCACCCGCGAGCAGATGTCCGAGGAGCTCGACAAGACCCTCACCTTCGTCCTGAACCTGCTGCGCGACTACGGTCTGACCGACTTCTACCTGGAGCTGTCCACCAAGGACCCGGAGAAGTTCGTCGGCTCGGACGAGGCCTGGGAAGAGGCCACCCAGACGCTGCGCGAGGTCGCCGAGAAGCAGGGCCTGGAACTCGTGGCGGACCCCGGCGGCGCCGCCTTCTACGGTCCGAAGATCTCCGTCCAGACCAAGGACGCGATCGGCCGCACCTGGCAGATGTCGACGATCCAGCTCGACTTCAACCTGCCGGAGCGCTTCGACCTGGAGTACACCGCCGCGGACGGCTCCAAGACCCGCCCGGTCATGATCCACCGCGCGCTGTTCGGCTCGATCGAGCGGTTCTTCGCGGTGCTCCTCGAGCACTACGCGGGCGCGTTCCCGGCGTGGCTGGCGCCGGTGCAGGCGGTGGGCATCCCGGTGGGCGACGCTCACGTCGAGTACCTGGAGAAGTTCGCCACGGAGGCCAGGCAGAAGGGCCTGCGGGTGGAGGTCGACTCCTCCTCGGACCGGATGCAGAAGAAGATCCGCACCCAGCAGAAGCTCAAGGTCCCGTTCATGATCATCGTGGGTGACGAGGACATGAACGCGGGCACCGTCTCGTTCCGCTACCGCGACGGCTCGCAGGAGAACGGCATCCCGCGCGAGCAGGCACTGGCGAAGCTCCTCGACGTGGTGGAGCGCCGGGTCCAGGTGTGACCGGACGCCCCGCAGGTGCGGGGCACGGCCCCCGGGAGCGATCCCGGGGGCCTTTTCCGTGCCCCTCCGGTGACGCCATATGCTGCACGCATGACGAGTGAGCCGGAACAGCAGCTGGGAGTGGGAACGCCCGACGCGTTCCAGCGTCTGTGGACCCCCCACCGGATGGCGTACATCCAGGGCGAGAACAAGCCGAGCGGCCCGGGCGCCGACGACGGCTGCCCCTTCTGCTCCCTTCCGGCCAAGTCCGACGAGGACGGGCTGATCCTGCGGCGGGGCGAGTTGGTGTACGCGGTGCTCAACCTGTACCCGTACACGGGCGGCCACCTGATGACGGTGCCGTACCGGCACGTCGCCGACTACACGGACCTCACGGTGGAGGAGACGGCGGAGCTCGCCGAACTCACCAAGCAGGCGATGGCGGCGCTGCGGGCCGCGTCCGGCGCCCACGGCTTCAACATCGGCATGAACCAGGGCACGGTCGCGGGCGCGGGCATCGCCGCCCACCTCCACCAGCACGTCGTCCCGCGCTGGGGCGGCGACACCAACTTCATGCCGGTGGTCGGCCACACGAAGGTGCTGCCGCAGCTCCTCGCGGACACCCGCAAGATGCTCGCGGAGGCCTGGCCGGCGGCCTAGGCGGGCGGGCCCGCCCTGGCCGCCGGAGGCTCACGCGTCGTACACGTCCGCCTTGCGGGGCGAGGCGTCCTGCACCGCCGTGCTGAGGAACGACGACCGCGACCCGAACTTCTCCGTGTCCACGCCGTGCTCGTCCAGCACCTTGATCGCCGCGGAGTGCACCACCCGCAGCACCGGCGCGGCCGCGCGCAGCGCGTCGTCCGCCATGAACCGGTGCCGCCACGGCTTGTCCGCCCAGGCGTGCCGCAGACCGAACGGCTCGGGCAGGCTCAGCTTGCCGCCGAGCCAGTACAGCAGCGGCGGGTACCAGGTCAGGGGCGCCCGGGCGGCCAGCCGCACCACCTCGTCGGAGTCGACCAGCGGGAGCTTCACCTTCCGGGTCTCCCAGAACTTGATCGACTTCTGGACCTCCTTCTCCTTGGCCGCCGGCTTGCTGGTGAAGAGCGAGTGCACCGGCCCCAGCGCGTGCCCGGTGACCTCGATGCGCAGCGTCTCGTGCAGCACGGTCACGGTGATCAGCATGGTGAGCACCAGCTGGCCGTCCCACAGCGTCCACTGCACACCCAGGTAGTGCCGGTCGCCCGCGCCGAACTGCTGCTTGTTGCAGATGTCCTGTATCGCGTGGGTCTTGACCTGGTACGCCTCGACGTCCGTCCCCTCGGGCCGGGAGACCGAGTCGGCGTTCTCGCCGATGGGCGTGACGATCCAGTGCCGCACGGACGGCTTGGGGAAGCCCCCGGTGTGCAGCGGGCCGCGCTCCAGCATCCGCAGCCGGTCGTAGATGGCCTTGACGACGTCCCAGCTGCGGAACGGGTGGATCTCCCGGTCCGGGTCGGCCTGCACGAGGTCCTCGGCGAGCTGCCAGCTGCCCCAGCGGGTGCCCATGCCGAGTATGCCCTTGGGACCGGCGTAGAAGACGGAGTTGGACTGCTGCTCGGCGCCGAGCCGGGCCAGGGACTGGCGCAGCTGCTCGGCCGCCGTCTCGCCGGGGCTGCTCGGCACCGCCTCGGGCACCTTGGCGCCGACGCTGCTGCCGGAGAGCAGGCCGGCCCAGCGCTCGCGCAGGTCCCTCGCCGTGCGCTCGCAGATCTGCTTGGCCCAGAACCAGCCCAGCACCGGGGCGACGACGGCCGCGCGCGCGTACCAGCCCCAGAACCCCTCGAACGGCATGCGGATGAGGAAGAGCACGGCCAGCGCGCCCACCGCGACGAGCAGGGTGGTGGCGAGTGCGCCGGCCCTCTTGTCCTCGCGCTTCGCCATCGTCGTACGGATCTGGAAGACCAGCAGCCACAGGATGAGCCCGGGCAGGAAGAGGAGGCCGCACAGGACCATGACGGCGCTCAGCCAGTTGTCCCGCTCGCGGCGGATGCGGTGCGCGGCGAGCGCGTGCTCCACCACCACCTGCGGCTGGGTGCCGAAGGACTGGATGAGCGGTGCGCGCCCGGAGCCCAGCATCCGGTCGATGATCGCCCTGGAGTAGGCCTCGCCCAGGTTCGGCCGCAGCAGCTTCAACCTGGGTTTGCCGACGGCGGACTTGTGCCACTCGCTGTTGGCCTTGAGCAGCTCCTCCGCCTCGTTGTCCCGGTAGGCCGCGGACGCCAGCGCGAAGGTCGGCGTCTGCCCCTCGTCGCCGGTGCGCGGCACCTGCGGACCGAAGAACTCCGCGTAACCGCTCTCAACGGTCATTCCCGCCCCCGATCGCCGCGACTGTCGTCTTGCGGCCTTCCCGACTTCCGTGCTGCGCACACCTGTTGATCAGGTCTTCAGGGTATCCGCAGCCACTGCCCCGCGTCTGCGGACGGCCCAAGCCGTCCGCGGCACCGGGTGAGCCCGCCCGAAGGCGCCCCGGCACGAGGCGCTGTGGAGGCGCGTACGAGGCGCGTGCGCGGGCGCCCGCCGGGTCTCCCCGGGGGCGCCCGGCGCCGGTCAGGAGGCGGCACGCGCCTCCTCGGTGACCCGCTGCGCCACCTGCGGCGGCATGGGTTCGTGCCGTGCGTAGCGGCGGCTGAAGCGGGCGGTGCCGTGCGAGAGGGAGCGCAGGTCGATGGAGTACCGGCCGATCTCGATCTCGGGGACCTCGGCCTTGATGAGGGTGCGTCCGCCGGCCGACTGCTCGGTGCCGAGCACCCGGCCGCGCCGGCCCGACAGGTCGCTCATCACGGTGCCCACGTAGTCGTCCCCGACCAGGACGCTCACCTCGGCCACCGGCTCCAGCAGATGGATCGTCGCGTCCGCGGCCGCCTCCCGCAGGGCCAGCGCGCCGGCCGTCTGGAACGCGGCGTCGGAGGAGTCGACCGAGTGCGCCTTGCCGTCGAGGAGCGTCACCCGCACGTCGATCAGCGGATGCCCCGCGGCGACCCCCTTGACCGCCTGGGCCCGTACCCCCTTCTCCACGGACGGGACGAACTGCCGGGGCACGGCGCCGCCGACCACCTTGTCGACGAACTCGATGCCCGAGCCGTTCGGCAGCGGTTCCACCTCGATCTCGCAGATGGCGAACTGCCCGTGCCCGCCGGACTGTTTGACGTGCCGGCCGCGCCCGGCGGCCTTGCCGCCGAAGGTCTCCCTGAGCGGCACCCGGTGCGGGACGACGTCGACCTGGACGCCGTAGCGGCTGCGCAGCCGCTCCAGGGCCACGTCCGCGTGCGCCTCGCCCAGGCACCAGAGCACCACCTGGTGGGTGTCCTGGTTCTGCTCCAGCCGCATCGTCGGGTCCTCCGCCACCAGCCGGGACAGGCCCTGGGAGAGCTTGTCCTCGTCCGGTTTGCTGTGGGCCCGGATGGCCAGCGGGAGCAGCGGGTCGGGCATCTCCCAGGGCTCCATGAGCAGCGGGTCGTCCTTGGCGGACAGGGTGTCGCCGGTCTCCGCGCGGCCGAGCTTCGCCACGCACGCCAGGTCGCCCGCGACGACGTGCGGGACGGGCCGCTGCTGCTTGCCGAACGGGGTGGACAGCGCGCCGATCCGCTCGTCGACGTCGTGGTCCTCGTGTCCCCGGTCGGCCAGCCCGTGTCCGGAGACGTGGACGGTCTGGTCGGCCCGCAGGGTGCCGGAGAACACCCGGATGAGGGAGATCCGGCCCACGTAGGGGTCGGACGAGGTCTTCACGACCTCCACGACCAGCGGGGCGTCGGGGTCGCAGGGCCTGAGCTCGCGCGGCCTGCCCTCCGGGGTGGTGACGCTCGGGGTGCCGTGTTCCAGCGGGGTCGGGAAGCCGCCGGTGATCAAGTCCAGCAGTTCCACGGTGCCGAGGCCCTGCCGGGCGCCGTCGGCGGCGGGGGCGGCGGCCAGGACGGGGAAGAACACCCCGCGGGCGACCGCCCGTTCCGCGTCCTGGATCAGCGTCTTGACGTCGACGTCCTCGCCGCCGAGATAGCGGTCCATGAGGGTCTCGTCCTCGCTCTCGGCGATGATCCCCTCGATGAGCCGGCCGCGGGCCTCCTCGATCAGCGGCCGCTGCTCCTCGCCGGGCTCGGACTCCTTGCGCTCGCCGGTGGAGTAGTCGAAGAGCTTGCGCGACAGCAGTCCGGTCAGCCCCGTCACGGGCGCGTGCCCGTCGGGTCCTTCGGGGCCGTGCAGCGGCAGGTACAGCGGCAGCACGGCGTCGGGGTCGTCGCCGCCGAAGGTCTCGGCGCAGATCCGGGTCATCTCGTCGAAGTCCGCGCGGGCCGCCTCGAGGTGTGTGACGACGATGGCGCGCGGCATGCCGACGGCCGCGCACTCGTCCCACACCATGCGGGTCGAGCCGTCCACGCCGTCCGAGGCCGAGACGACGAAGAGGGCCGCGTCCGCGGCGCGCAGACCGGCCCTGAGCTCCCCGACGAAGTCGGCGTATCCGGGGGTGTCCAGCAGGTTGACCTTGATGCCGTCCCATTCCACCGGCACCAGGGAGAGCTGTACGGAACGCTGCTGCCGGTGCTCGATGTCGTCGTAGTCGGAGACGGTGCCGCCGTCCTCCACGCGGCCCGCCCGGTTCACCGCCCCCGCGGTCAGCGCGAGGGCTTCCACCAGCGTCGTCTTGCCCGATCCGGAGTGGCCGACCAGCACCACATTCCGTACGGACGTGGGATGGTCGGCCGCCCGCGCCCTGCCGGCGGCCCCGGGGTGTGTGTGCGCCTTGTCGCCCATGATCCTGCCTCCCGTGCACGGTGAGGTCACTGTGGGCGCGGACCCGCGGAATCCGCGTGCGGTGCGGCTCCGGCGACGCCCGCGGTCCTTCGAGCTTTCCACTCCCGTCACGGCGCGTCCATACGAGGGACACGATCCCGCCGCCCGCCTCCGGGTCTCCGGTACGGACCCCGTCCCGGAGCGGGCGCCCGGGTGCCCCGCCACCGCCCACGCGCGCGCGTGGCTACGATTGTGCCCGCCGGTGGCCAGTGGGGCCGCGCGGCCCACCGACCCTCGGGAAGGCCATGCTGAACAAGTACGCGCGTGCATTCTTCACGCGTGTCCTCACACCGTTCGCCGCGTTTCTCATCCGGCGGGGGGTCAGCCCCGACACGGTCACGCTCATCGGCACCGCCGGAGTGGTCGCGGGCGCGCTGGTCTTCTACCCCGTGGGCGAGTTCTTCTGGGGCACGGTCGTCATCACGCTGTTCGTGTTCTCCGACCTCGTCGACGGCAACATGGCGCGCCAGCTGGGCCGCTCCAGCCGCTGGGGCGCCTTCCTGGACTCCACACTGGACCGGGTCGCCGACGGCGCGATCTTCGGCGGCTTCGCCCTCTGGTACGCCGGGGGCGGTGACGACATCGCCCTGTGCGCGGTGTCGATCTTCTGCCTGGCCAGCGGCCAGGTGGTGTCGTACACCAAGGCGCGCGGTGAGTCGATCGGTCTGCCGGTCGCCGTGAACGGACTGGTCGAGCGGGCCGAGCGGCTGGTGATCTCGCTGGTCGCGGCCGGTCTCGCGGGTCTGCACGCGTTCGGCGTGCCCGGCATCCAGTACCTGCTGCCCGTCGCGCTGTGGATCGTCGCCGTCGGCAGCCTGGTCACGCTGATCCAGCGGGTCGTCACCGTGCGCCGGGAGTCCGCCGAGGCCGAGGCCGCCGAGCGGCAGGACACCCGGGGGAGCGAGGCCGCGAAGTGAGCGCCCGGGAGCGGCTGACCGACACCCTCTACGGCGCGGGCTGGGGCACCGTCAAGAAGCTGCCCGAACCCGTCGCCGTCCGTCTCGGCCGGAGCATCGCCGACCTCGCGTGGAAGCAGCGCGGCAAGGGCGTGCTCAGGCTGGAGAGCAACTATGCCCGCGTCGTGCCCGACGCGGGCCCGGAACGGCTGGCGGAGCTGTCCCGCGCGGGCATGCGGTCGTATCTGCGGTACTGGATGGAGTCCTTCCGGCTGCCCGCCTGGAGCGCCGAGCGGGTGGCGAGCGGCTTCGACCCCAAGGACCTGCACCATCTGACCGACGGGATGGCGGCGGGCAAGGGCGTCATCCTGGCACTGCCGCACCTGGCCAACTGGGACCTCGCCGGGGCCTGGGTCACCACCAAGCTGGGCATACCGTTCACCACGGTCGCCGAGCGGCTGAAGCCGGAGACGCTGTACGACCGGTTCGTCGCCTACCGGGAGGGCCTCGGCATGGAGGTGCTCCCGCACAGCGGCGGCTCCGCCTTCGGCACACTGGCCCGGCGGCTGCGCGACGGCGGACTGGTCTGCCTGGTCGCCGACCGCGACCTGTCCGCCTCCGGCGTCGAGGTCGGCTTCTTCGGCGAGACCGCCCGGATGCCGGCCGGACCCGCCCTGCTGGCCCAGCAGACCGGCGCCCGCCTGCTGCCGGTGACCCTCTGGTACGACGACTCGCCCGTGATGCGCGGCAGAGTGCATCCGCCGGTCGAGGTCCCCGCGTCAGGTACGCGCCCTGAGAAGACGTCTGTCATGACACAGGCGCTGGCCGACGCCTTCGCCACGGGGATCGCCGACCATCCGGAGGACTGGCACATGCTGCAGCGCTTGTGGCTGAGGGACCTCGACCCCGCGCGGGACCCGGTGACGGCCCCCGAGAAGGATCAGAAGGGGACCTCGTGAGGATCGGCATCGTCTGCCCGTACTCCTGGGACGTACCGGGCGGCGTCCAGTTCCACATCCGTGACCTGGCGGAGTACTTCATCCGGCTCGGTCACGAGGTGTCCGTCCTCGCCCCGGCCGACGACGACACCCCGCTGCCGCCGTACGTGGTCTCGGCGGGCCGCGCGGTGCCGGTGCCGTACAACGGCTCGGTGGCCCGGCTCAACTTCGGCTTCCTGTCCGCCGCGCGGGTCCGGCGCTGGCTGCACGAGGGCGCCTTCGACGTCGTCCACATCCACGAGCCGACCTCGCCCTCGCTCGGCCTGCTGACCTGCTGGGCGGCCGAGGGGCCGATCGTGGCCACCTTCCACACCTCCAACCCGCGCTCCCGCGCGATGATCGCCGCGTACGCGATCCTCCAGGCCGCCCTGGAGAAGATCAGCGCGCGGATCGCGGTGAGCGAGTACGCCCGCCGCACCCTCGTCGAGCACCTGGGCGGGGACGCGGTGGTCATCCCCAACGGCGTCGACGTCGACTTCTTCGCCGAGGCCGAGCCCAGACCGGAGTGGCAGGGCGACACCATCGGCTTCATCGGGCGGATCGACGAGCCCCGCAAGGGCCTGCCGGTGCTGATGCGGGCCCTGCCGAAGATCCTCGCCGCCCGCCCGGCGACCCGGCTGCTGGTGGCCGGCCGCGGCGACGAGAAGGAGGCGGTCGAGTCGCTGCCCCGGGAGCTGCGCCCGCGCGTGGAGTTCCTCGGCATGGTCAGCGACGAGGACAAGGCCCGTTTCCTGCGCAGCGTCGACCTGTACGTGGCGCCCAACACCGGCGGCGAGAGCTTCGGCATCATCCTCGTCGAGGCCATGTCGGCGGGCGCCCCGGTGCTCGCCTCCGACCTGGACGCGTTCGCCCAGGTCCTCGACCAGGGGGCGGCGGGCGAGCTGTTCGCCAACGAGGACGCGGACGCCCTCGCCGACGCGGCCGTACGGCTCATGGCGGACCCGGAGCGCCGCGCGGAGCTGCGCGAGCGCGGCAGCGCCCACGTCCGCCGCTTCGACTGGTCGACGGTCGGGGCGGACATCCTGTCGGTCTACGAGACGGTGACGGCGGGCGCGGCGGCGGTGGCGACGGACGACCGCGCGACGGGACTGCGGGCACGCTTCGGACTGGCGCGCGACCAGGGCTGACGGGCGTCCCGGGCCGGCGCCGCCGGCCCGGTGACCGGGCGCGGCGAGGTCCCGGGCGAGGCCGGCCCCCGGTGACGGCGGCCGGCCCCGGCGGACGTCCCGGTAGCCTTGCCGCCCGTGACCGCAACCCTCATCTGGATCCTCGTCGTCCTCGTCGCCGTCGGCCTCTACCTGAGCTGGACGGCGGGGCGGCTGGACCGGCTGCACACCCGTATCGACGCCACCCGGGCCGCGCTCGACGCGCAACTGCTGCGCCGCGCCTCCGTGGCACAGGAACTGGCCACCTCGGGTGTGCTCGACCCCGCCGCCTCGATCGTGCTCTACGAGGCGGCGCACGCCGCACGGCAGGCGGTCGAGGAGCAGCGCGAGGTCGCCGAGAGCGAGCTCAGCCAGGCCCTGCGCGCGGTGTTCGCCGACGCGCCGCAGGTGGACGCGGTCAAGGAGGCGCCCGGGGGAGAGGAGACGGCCCTGGAACTCGGCGAGGCGGTGCGCAGGGTCCCGATGGCCCGGCGCTTCCACAACGACGCCGTCCGCGCCGCGCGGGCGCTGCGCCGCCACCGCAAGGTGCGCTGGTTCCGGCTGGCCGGACACGCGCCGTTCCCGATGGCCGTCGAGATGGACGACGAGCCGCCGGCCGCCCTGGGCGAGCGGGCCGCGTAACGGCGGGATCCGGCCGCCCGGCCCCGCCGCAGGACCGCCCCCGACCGAAAACGATCCACCGGCTTCCCATTGGCCCTTGCTGTGGACTGCTCCGTTCACGTTTCCTCAGTGCTGCAGAACCCCCCTTTTCCCGTCAGTGAGGTCATCCGTGTCCAGCACGCTCTCCGAAAACCAGGGTCCCGAAACCGGCACCGCCCGCGTGAAGCGCGGCATGGCCGAGCAGCTCAAGGGCGGCGTGATCATGGACGTCGTCACGCCGGACCAGGCCAAGATCGCCGAGGACGCCGGCGCCGTCGCCGTCATGGCGCTGGAGCGGGTCCCCGCCGACATCCGCAAGGACGGCGGCGTGGCCCGGATGTCCGACCCGGACATGATCGAGGGCATCATCGGGGCGGTCTCCATCCCCGTGATGGCCAAGTCCCGCATCGGCCACTTCGTCGAGGCCCAGGTGCTGCAGTCGCTCGGCGTCGACTACATCGACGAGTCCGAGGTCCTCACCCCCGCCGACGAGGTCAACCACTCCGACAAGTGGGCGTTCACCACCCCCTTCGTCTGCGGTGCCACCAACCTGGGCGAGGCCCTGCGCCGCATCGCCGAGGGCGCCGCGATGATCCGCTCCAAGGGCGAGGCCGGCACCGGCAACGTCGTCGAGGCCGTCCGCCACCTGCGGCAGATCAAGAACGAGATCGCCCGGCTGCGCGGCTACGACAACAATGAGCTGTACGCCGCCGCCAAGGAGCTGCGCGCCCCGTACGAGCTGGTCAAGGAGGTCGCCGCGCTGGGCAAGCTCCCCGTGGTCCTCTTCTCCGCCGGCGGTGTCGCCACCCCGGCCGACGCCGCGCTGATGCGCCAGCTCGGCGCCGAGGGCGTCTTCGTCGGCTCCGGCATCTTCAAGTCCGGCGACCCGGCCAAGCGCGCCGCCGCCATCGTCAAGGCGACCACCTTCTACGACGACCCGAAGATCATCGCGGACGCGTCGCGCAACCTGGGCGAGGCCATGGTCGGCATCAACTGCGACACCCTCCCCGAGGCCGAGCGCTATGCCAACCGCGGCTGGTAGTCCGCCGATGAGCGACGCACCGGTCGTCGGCGTCCTGGCCCTCCAGGGCGACGTGCGGGAGCACCTCGTCGCCCTGGCCGCGGCCGGCGCAACGGCCAGGGAGGTCAGGCGTCCCGGGGAGCTCGCCGAGGTCGACGGCCTGGTCATCCCCGGCGGCGAGTCCACCACGATCTCCAAGCTGGCCGTCCTGTTCGGCCTGATGGAGCCCCTGCGCGCACGGGTGCGCGACGGCATGCCCGTCTACGGCACCTGCGCTGGCATGATCATGCTGGCCGACAAGATCCTCGACCCGCGCTCGGGCCAGGAGACCGTCGGAGGCATCGACATGATCGTGCGCCGCAACGCCTTCGGACGGCAGAACGAGTCCTTCGAGGCGGCGGTCGACGTCGCGGGCGTCGCCGGCGACCCGGTGGAGGGCGTCTTCATCCGCGCTCCCTGGGTGGAGTCCGTGGGCGCCCGGGCCGAGGTGCTCGCCGAGCACGGCGGACACATCGTGGCGGTCCGCCAGGGCAACGCGCTGGCCACGTCGTTCCACCCGGAACTGACCGGCGACCACCGCGTGCACGCCCTGTTCGTCGACATGACACGCGCGAACCGGACGGCCGAGTCCTTGTAGGATTCCTGCGTTCGTTGCAGAGATGGGTTACGCGAAGGAGACAGGCAGATGTCCGGCCACTCTAAATGGGCCACGACGAAGCACAAGAAGGCCGTGATCGATGCCAAGCGCGGCAAGCTCTTCGCGAAGCTGATCAAGAACATCGAGGTCGCCGCGCGTATGGGCGGTGTCGACCTGGAGGGCAACCCGACCCTCTACGACGCCGTCCAGAAGGCCAAGAAGCAGTCGGTGCCGAACAAGAACATCGACTCCGCCATCAAGCGCGGTGGCGGTCTCGAGGCCGGTGGCGCCGACTACGAGACGATCATGTACGAGGGCTACGGTCCCAACGGTGTCGCGGTGCTCATCGAGTGCCTCACCGACAACCGCAACCGTGCCGCCTCGGACGTGCGCGTCGCGATGACCCGCAACGGCGGTTCCATGGCCGACCCGGGTTCGGTGTCCTACCTGTTCCACCGCAAGGGCGTGGTGATCGTCCCCAAGGGCGAGCTGAGCGAGGACGACGTCCTCACCGCCGTGCTGGACGCGGGCGCCGAGGAGGTCAACGACCTCGGCGAGAACTTCGAGGTGCTGAGCGAGGCCACCGACCTGGTCGCCGTGCGCACCGCCCTGCAGGACGCCGGGATCGACTACGACTCCGCCGAGGCAAACTTCGTCCCGACCATGCAGGTCGAGCTGGACGAGGAGGGCGCCAGGAAGATCTTCAAGCTCATCGACGCCCTGGAGGACAGCGACGACGTGCAGAACGTCTTCGCCAACTTCGACGTGAGCGACGAGATCATGGAGAAGGTCGACGCGTAACGCGTCCACTGCTCAGCGGGCCGGCGGGACACTTCCGTCGGCCCGTCGCCCTGTCAGTGGCACCCGATAGCCTGCACAAACAGGTGATCGAGGGAAGGAGCCGACGCGTGCGCGTACTGGGGGTGGACCCGGGCCTCACCCGGTGCGGTGTCGGCGTGGTGGAGGGGGTGGCCGGGCGCCCGCTCACGATGCTCGGTGTCGGAGTGGTGCGCACACCGGCGGACGCCGACCTCGGCCACCGCCTCGTCGCCGTCGAACAGGGCCTCGAACAGTGGCTGGACGAGCACCGGCCCGAGTACGTCGCCGTGGAACGCGTCTTCAGCCAGCACAACGTGCGGACGGTGATGGGCACGGCCCAGGCCAGCGCGGTCGCCATCCTGTGCGCCTCCCGCCGGGGCATCCCCGTCGCCCTGCACACGCCCAGCGAGGTCAAGGCCGCCGTCACCGGCTCGGGCCGCGCCGACAAGGCCCAGGTCGGGGCCATGGTCACCCGGCTGCTGCGGCTGGACGCGCCGCCGAAGCCCGCCGACGCCGCCGACGCCCTCGCGCTCGCCATCTGCCACATCTGGCGCGCCCCCGCCCAGAACCGGCTCCAGCAGGCGGTCGCCCGGCAGGCCTCGGGGACCCCGCAGGCGCCCCGCGCCACCGCACGCCCGCACGCATCGAAAGGCCGTACGACATGATCGCCTTCGTCTCCGGCACGGTCGCCGCCCTCGCCCCCGACGCCGCGGTGGTCGAGGTCGGCGGTGTCGGCATGGCCGTCCAGTGCACGCCGAACACGCTCTCCACGCTCCGCGTCGGACAGCCCGCCAAGCTCGCCACCTCCCTCGTCGTCCGCGAGGACTCCCTCACGCTGTACGGCTTCGCCGACGACGACGAGCGCCAGGTCTTCGTGCTGCTCCAGACGGCCAGCGGCGTCGGCCCCCGGCTGGCCCAGGCGATGCTCGCCGTGCACAGCCCCGACGCCCTGCGCGGAGCCGTCGCCACCGGGGACGAGAAGGCGCTCACCGCCGTCCCGGGCATCGGCAGGAAGGGTGCGCAGAAACTGCTCCTGGAGCTCAAGGACCGCCTCGGCGAGCCGACCGGCGCCCCCGCCGTCGGCGCACCCGTCACCAGCGGCTGGCGCGACCAGCTGCACGCCGCCCTGATCGGCCTCGGCTACGCCACCCGGGAGGCCGACGAGGCGGTGGCCGCCGTCACGCCCCAGGCGGAGGCCGCCGGGGGCACTCCGCAGGTGGGGCAGCTGCTCAAGGCGGCACTGCAGACGCTGAACCGCGCCCGATAGCCCGTACCGAGAGCTGAGGCATACGCACATGAACTGGGACGACGCCACCGACACGGACGCCGCCGGCGAGCGGCTGGTGGGCTCGGTCGCCGACGGCGAGGACCAGGCCGTGGAGGCCGCCCTGCGCCCCAAGGACCTGGGCGAGTTCATCGGCCAGGAGAAGGTCCGCGAACAACTCGACCTCGTGCTGCGCGCCGCCCGCGCACGCGGCGCCACCGCCGACCACGTGCTGCTCTCGGGAGCCCCCGGCCTGGGCAAGACCACCCTCTCCATGATCATCGCCGCCGAGATGGAAGCCCCCATCCGCATCACCTCCGGCCCCGCCATCCAGCACGCGGGCGACCTCGCGGCGATCCTGTCCTCCCTCCAGGAGGGCGAGGTCCTCTTCCTCGACGAGATCCACCGCATGTCCCGGCCCGCCGAGGAGATGCTCTACATGGCGATGGAGGACTTCCGCGTCGACGTGATCGTCGGCAAGGGCCCCGGCGCCACCGCCATCCCCCTCGAACTGCCCCCCTTCACCCTGGTCGGCGCCACCACCCGGGCGGGACTGCTGCCGCCCCCGCTGCGCGACCGCTTCGGCTTCACCGCGCACATGGAGTTCTACGAGCCCGCCGAGCTGCAGCGGGTCGTGCACCGCTCGGCGCATCTGCTCGACGTGGAGATCGACGCGCACGGCGCCGCCGAGATCGCCGGCCGCTCCCGCGGCACGCCCCGTATCGCCAACCGGCTGCTGCGCCGCGTCAGGGACTACGCGCAGGTCAAGGCCGACGGAGTGATCACCCGGGGCATCGCCGAGGCGGCCCTCGCCGTCTACGAGGTCGACGCCCGGGGCCTCGACCGGCTGGACCGGGCCGTGCTGGAGGCCCTGCTGAAGCTGTTCGGCGGCGGACCCGTCGGCCTGTCCACGCTCTCCGTCGCGGTCGGCGAGGAACGTGAGACCGTGGAAGAGGTGGCCGAACCCTTCCTCGTGCGGGAGGGTCTGCTCGCCCGCACCCCGCGCGGGCGGGTCGCCACCCCGGCGGCGTGGGCGCACCTCGGTCTCGCACCACCCCGTTCACAGGCCGCCGGAAACGGACAAGGGGACCTGTTCGGGGCGTGACACCGCGCGTGTTGGCCGAGGCAGGAACCTGGGTGCCATGCTGAGCGTTGTTCCCTTGGTGCGGACTCGCTTAGACTCCGCCGATGCCGCCGTTGACGGCGGCACCACATACCCCCAACCATCAGGCCGTTCACCATCGCGGTCGTGTGAAGGAAGTTCCGACCCGTGAGTCTCCTGACCCTCCTCCCGTTCATTGTGCTCATCGGGGCCATGTTCCTGATGACCCGGTCGGCCAAGAAGAAGCAGCAGCAGGCAGTCGACATGCGGAACCAGATGCAGCCCGGTTCCGGCGTCCGCACCATCGGGGGCATGTACGCCACGGTCAAGGAGGTCAGCGAGGACACGGTCCTCCTCGACGCCGGCCCGGGTGTGGAACTGCTGTTCGCCAAGAACGCGATCGGTGCCGTCCTGACCGACGAGGAGTACAACCGCATCGTCCACGGCGTCGAGCACGACCTGAAGTCCGACGTCGTCCCCGACGACGCCTCCTCCCTCACCGAGACCGACGACTCCTCCGACGCTGCCGCCGCCTCCGACGACACGCCCGTCGACCTCGGCAAGAAGGACGCCGCCGACGAGCCGGCCGACGCCGACACGGCCGGCGAGGCGAAGGCGGACGCACAGTCGAAGAAGTCCGAGGGCGACTCCGAGGCGAAGTAGTCGTGTCCCGGGGCGCGCGGGTGCCGCCCGCGCGCCCCGGGACATGCCCAGCTCGCACGGAATCCCGACACCATGTCATGGCCGCCGGCTCCCCGACCGGGCGCGAGGCGGCCCGAGAGGGAGTACGAGAAGGTGGCAGCACTCAAAAAGGGACGGAACGCGAGCGCCACAAGTAAGCCGTGGCGCTCGCTGGCTCTGATCCTGATCGCCATCGTGGCGCTCACCGGGGGAATGTTCGCCTCCGGGCACAAGACCCCGCGTCTCGGCATCGACCTGGCCGGCGGTACGAGCATCACGCTGGCAGCGGTCCCCGAGGCCGGCCAGGAGTCCGCGATCAACAAGACCAACATGGCCACCGCGGTCTCCATCATGGAGCGGCGGGTCAACGGTCTGGGCGTCTCCGAGGCCGAGGTCCAGACGCAGGGCACCCGCAACATCATCGTCAACATTCCCAAGGGCACGAACTCCAAGCAGGCCCGGGAACAGGTCGGCACCACCGCGAAGCTGTACTTCCGTCCCGTCCTCACCACCGAACTCGCGGGTGGCGGCGCCGCTCCCACGCCCAGCGCGACCGGCAACGGCTCGGAGCAGGACTCCGGCAAGGACAAGGCGACCGACAAGGCGACGGACAAGGCCACCGACGGCGCGTCCCCCTCGGCGAGCGCCACCACCCAGGGCCGTGCGGTCACCGACGCCCTGAAGGCCGACGAGACGCCGTCCGCCTCCCCGAGCGGCACCGCCGGGGACAAGGCGGCCCCCACCCCCTCCGCGACCGGCGGCACCTCCGGCGACGCGGACAGCAAGCTCCAGGCCCAGTACGCCGCGCTCGACTGCACCAAGGAGAGCGTCCGCGCCAAGGCCGGTGAGGGCTCCAAGTCCACCGACGCGACCGTCGCCTGCGGCCAGAACAGCCAGGGCCAGTGGCAGAAGTACATCCTCGGCCCCGCCGCGGTCGACGGCACCGAGGTCGACAAGGCCAAGGCCGTGCTGAACACGCAGTCCGGCGCCGGCTGGACCGTGACGATGGACTTCACCGACAAGGGCAGCAAGAAGTTCGCCGACATCACCGGCAAGCTCGCGCAGAACCAGTCGCCGCAGAACCAGTTCGCCATCGTGCTGGACAACGAGGTCGTCTCCGACCCCTACGTCAGCCAGGCCCTGACCGGCGGCAACGCCGAGATCTCCGGCAACTTCACCCAGCAGTCGTCGCAGGAACTGGCGAACATGCTGTCCTACGGCGCGCTGCCGCTGACCTTCCGCGAGGACAGCGTCACCACCGTCACCGCCGCCCTCGGCGGCGAGCAGCTGAAGGCCGGTCTGATCGCCGGTGCCATCGGCCTCGCCCTGGTCGTCCTGTACCTGCTGGTCTACTACCGCGGCCTGTCCTTCATCGCCATCGCCTCCCTGCTGGTCTCCGCGGCCCTCACCTACGTGATCATGTCGCTGCTCGGCCCGACGATCGGCTTCGCGCTGAACCTGCCGGCCGTGTGCGGTGCCATCGTCGCGATCGGCATCACGGCGGACTCGTTCATCGTGTTCTTCGAACGGGTCCGGGACGAGATCCGCGAGGGCCGCACGCTGCGCCCCTCCGTCGAGCGTGCCTGGCCGCGTGCCCGGCGCACCATCCTGGTCTCCGACTTCGTGTCGTTCCTCGCCGCCGCGGTGCTCTTCGTCGTCACCGTCGGCAAGGTCCAGGGCTTCGCGTTCACGCTCGGTCTGACCACCGTCCTCGACGTGGTGGTGGTGTTCCTCTTCACCAAGCCGCTGCTGACGCTGATGGCCCGCCGGAAGTTCTTCGCGAGCGGCCACAAGTGGTCCGGTCTCGACCCGAAGGCACTGGGAGCGAAGCCGCCGCTGCGCCGGACCCGCCGTCCCTCCGCCCCCACCCACACGAAGGAGGCGTGAGAGATGTCGAAGCTCGGCAACCTCGGTGCCCGACTGCACCACGGCGAAGTCGGCTACGACTTCATCAAGAACCGCAAGATCTGGTACGGCATCTCCATCCTGATCACCATCACGGCCATCGTCGGCCTGGCGGTGCGCGGCCTGCACATGGGCATCGAGTTCCAGGGCGGAGCGGTCTTCACCACCCCGAAGAACATGAGCGTCTCGGTCGCCACGGCCGAGGGGTACGCGGAGGACGCCTCCGGCCACGACGCCATCGTCCAGAAGCTCGGTGACGGCAGCCTGCGCATCCAGGTCGCGGGCATCGACACCGGCACCTCGGACAAGATCAAGGAAACCCTCGCCAAGGACCTCAAGGTCGACGGCGAGCAGATCAACGCCGAACTGGTCGGTCCCAGCTGGGGCGAGCAGATCGCCAACAAGGCCTGGCAGGGCCTGGGCATCTTCCTGGTGCTGGTCGTGATCTATCTGGCGATCGCCTTCGAATGGCGCATGGCGGTCGCCGCGTTCGTCGCGCTGATCCACGACATCACCATCACCGTCGGCATCTACGCCCTCGTCGGCTTCGAGGTCACGCCGGGCACGGTGATCGGTCTGCTCACCATCCTCGGCTATTCGCTGTACGACACGGTGGTCGTCTTCGACAGCCTCAAGGAACAGACGAAGGACATCACCAAACAGACCCGCTGGACCTACAGCGAGATCGCCAACCGCTCGATCAACAGCACGCTGGTCCGCTCCGTCAACACCACGGTGGTGGCGCTGCTGCCGGTCGCCGGCCTGCTCTTCATCGGCGGCGGTGTCCTCGGCGCCGGCATGCTGAACGACATCTCGCTGTCGCTGTTCGTCGGTCTCGCCGCCGGTGCGTACTCCTCGATCTTCATCGCCACCCCGCTCGTCGCCGACCTCAAGGAACTCGAGCCGTCGATGAAGTCCCTGAAGAAGCGCGTCCTGGCCAAGCGCGCCCAGGGCGGGGCCACGGACGACACCGAACACTCCGCGGTCACAGACGAGGAGTACGGCGACGAGGACGGGGACGCCGCACCCGCGGTCGTCGGCCCGCGCCACCAGCCCGCAGCCCGCGCCCGCGGCCGGGGCCGTCCCTCCGGGAAGCGCCGATGAACGGGCTCACGGACATCTCGGCCCTGCTGCTGAGCCGCATCCGGGACGTGGCGGACTACCCGGAGCCGGGTGTGATGTTCAAGGACATCACCCCGCTCCTGGCGGACCCCGAGGCGTTCACCGCGCTCAGCGACGCCCTGGCCGGCATCGCCCGCAGCACCGGCGCCACCAAGGTCGTCGGCCTGGAGGCCCGCGGATTCATCCTGGGCGCCCCGGTCGCCGTCCGCGCGGGCCTCGGCTTCATCCCCGTACGCAAGGCGGGCAAGCTCCCCGGAGCCACCCTCAGCCAGGCGTACGACCTGGAGTACGGCTCCGCCGAGATCGAGGTGCACGCGGAGGACCTCACCCGGGACGACCGCGTCCTGGTGGTCGACGACGTCCTCGCCACCGGAGGCACCGCCGAGGCGTCGGTCCAGCTCATCCGCAGGGCGGGCGCCGAGGTCGCCGGCCTCGCGGTCCTGATGGAGCTCGGATTCCTCGGCGGCCGGGCCCGGCTGGAGCCGGCCCTGGCCGGCGCTCCGCTGGAGGCGCTGCTCACGATCTGACCCGTGACAAGGCGCGGGCGAGAGGCGCCCTGTCACACCACGCAGGCGGACCCGGAGGAATCCGGTGTCCGCCTCGTGCGTTTCACGGGTAGACGGTCCTCACACCGCTCCGAAGGCGATCCCCGGGCACGGGATCGCTACCATGGGGTCTCCGGAGCCTGACCGGGGGACCCGGATCGCGCACGAGGAGTCCTCTTGCCAGACGAGGCCCAACACCTGACCGCAGCCAAGCCCGAGTCCGCCTCGGCGGCCGCGGCGAAGCCCGCGCCGAGCGCGCCCCACGCGAAGAACGACTCGCGCGGGCCGGTCCAGCACGCCCAGGCAGCTCCGGCCGACAAACCCGAGCAGCCGCGCCCCAAGCCGGCCCCGCCCGAGCGCTCGGCGCCCCTGGCCCGCCCCAACACCGGCCAGCCGCGCTCCGGCTCCTCCAACCGCGTCCGCGCCCGCCTCGCCCGGCTCGGCGTGCAGCGGGCGAACCCGTACAACCCGGTGCTGGAGCCGCTGCTGCGGATCGTGCGCAGCAACGACCCCAAGATCGAGAACGCCACGCTGCGCCAGATCGAGCGCGCCTACCAGGTCGCCGAGCGCTGGCACCGCGGCCAGAAGCGCAAGAGCGGCGACCCGTACATCACGCATCCGCTCGCCGTCACCACCATCCTCGCCGAGCTCGGCATGGACCCGGCCACCCTGATGGCCGGACTGCTGCACGACACCGTCGAGGACACCGAGTACGGCCTGGAGGACCTGCGCCGCGACTTCGGCGACGTGGTCACCCTGCTCGTCGACGGCGTCACCAAGCTGGACAAGGTCAAGTTCGGCGAGGCCGCGCAGGCCGAGACCGTGCGCAAGATGGTCGTCGCCATGGCCAAGGACCCGCGCGTCCTGGTCATCAAGCTCGCCGACCGCCTGCACAACATGCGCACCATGCGCTACCTCAAGCGCGAGAAGCAGGAGAAGAAGGCGCGCGAGACCCTGGAGATCTACGCGCCGCTCGCCCACCGACTGGGCATGAACACCATCAAGTGGGAGCTGGAGGACCTCGCCTTCGCGATCCTCTACCCCAAGATGTACGACGAGATCGTCCGCCTCGTCGCCGAGCGCGCCCCCAAGCGCGACGAGTACCTCGCCATAGTCACCGACGAGGTGCAGCAGGACCTGCGCGCCGCCCGCATCAAGGCGACCGTCACCGGCCGCCCCAAGCACTACTACAGCGTCTACCAGAAGATGATCGTCCGCGGCCGGGACTTCGCGGAGATCTACGACCTGGTGGGCATCCGCGTCCTGGTGGACACCGTCCGCGACTGCTATGCGGCGCTCGGCACCGTCCACGCCCGCTGGAACCCGGTTCCGGGGCGGTTCAAGGACTACATCGCGATGCCCAAGTTCAACATGTACCAGTCGCTGCACACGACGGTCATCGGCCCCGGCGGCAAGCCCGTCGAGCTGCAGATCCGCACGTTCGACATGCACCGCCGCGCGGAGTACGGCATCGCCGCGCACTGGAAGTACAAGCAGGAGGCCGTCGCCGGCGCCTCCAAGGTGCGCACCGACGCGCCCAAGTCGTCCGGCAAGAGCAAGGACGACCACCTCAACGACATGGCATGGCTGCGCCAGCTGCTGGACTGGCAGAAGGAGACCGAGGACCCGGGCGAGTTCCTGGAGTCGCTCCGCTTCGACCTGTCCCGCAACGAGGTCTTCGTCTTCACCCCCAAGGGCGACGTCATAGCGCTCCCCGCGGGCGCCACCCCGGTGGACTTCGCGTACGCGGTCCACACCGAGGTCGGCCACCGCACCATCGGGGCGCGGGTCAACGGGCGGCTCGTCCCGCTGGAGTCGACCCTCGACAACGGCGACCTGGTGGAGGTCTTCACCTCCAAGGCGGCCGGCGCGGGCCCCTCCCGGGACTGGCTCGGCTTCGTGAAGTCGCCGCGCGCCCGCAACAAGATCCGCGCCTGGTTCTCCAAGGAGCGCCGCGACGAGGCCATCGAGCAGGGCAAGGACTCCATCGTCCGCGCGATGCGCAAGCAGAACCTGCCGATCCAGCGCATCCTCACCGGCGACTCGCTGGTCACGCTGGCGCACGAGATGCGCTACTCCGACATCTCCGCGCTCTACGCGGCGATCGGCGAGGGCCATGTCTCCGCGCCGAACATCGTGCAGAAGCTCGTCCAGGCCCTCGGCGGCGAGGAGGCGGCCACCGAGGAGATCGACGAGGCGGTGCCGCCGGCCCGCGGACGCGGCCGCAAGCGCCGCTCCAGCGCCGACCCCGGTGTCGTCGTCAAGGGCGTCGACGACGTCTGGGTGAAGCTGGCCCGCTGCTGTACGCCGGTGCCCGGCGACCCGATCATCGGGTTCGTGACCCGCGGCAGCGGCGTATCGGTTCACCGCAGCGACTGCGTCAACGTCGACTCGCTGTCCCGGGAGCCCGAGCGGATCCTCGACGTCGAGTGGGCGCCCACCCAGTCGTCGGTGTTCCTGGTCGCCATCCAGGTCGAGGCCCTGGACCGGTCCCGGCTGCTGTCGGACGTCACCCGCGTGCTGTCCGACCAGCACGTCAACATCCTGTCCGCGGCCGTCCAGACCTCCCGCGACCGCGTCGCCACCTCCCGTTTCACATTCGAGATGGGCGACCCCAAGCACCTCGGCCACGTCCTGAAGGCCGTACGCGGTGTGGAGGGCGTGTACGACGTGTACCGGGTGACCTCGGCCCGCAACCGCACCTAGGGTCTTTCGTTTGGATCACGCCGGGCTCGCGGGCCCCGGCACCGCGCCTCGCCGCGTTGTCGTCGGTTGCCATGGCTCCGCCATGGCGCCCTCCTCCGCCTTGCGACGCACGGCACCGGACCCCGCTCCCTGATCCGGCCTGACCCAAACGAAAGACCCTAGGGCACACGGAAGGGGGCTCCCGTACCGCGAGGTACGGGAGCCCCCTTCCGTGCGTGCTCCGCGGGCTCAGCCGCCGAACTCGTGCAGGCCCTTCAGCGCCTGGTCCAGCAGGGCCTGGCGGCCCTCCAGCTCCCGCTCCAGCTTGTCCGCCTTCGCGGTGTTGCCCTGCGCCCGGGCCTGCTCGATCTGGCCCTTCAGCTTGTCCACGGCGGCCTGGAGCTGGCCCGTCAGACCCGCGGCACGCGCACGTGCCTCCGGGTTCGTCCGGCGCCACTCGGTCTCCTCGGCCTCCTGCAGCGCCCGCTCCACGGTGTGCATCCGGCCCTCGACCTTCGGGCGGGAGTCCCGCGGCACATGGCCGATGGCCTCCCAGCGCTCGTTGATCGCGCGGAACGCGGCCCGCGCGGCCTTCAGATCCGTGATCGGCAGGAGCTTCTCGGCCTCACCGGCCAGCTCCTCCTTGAGCTTGAGGTTCTCGGTCTGCTCCGCGTCACGCTCGGCGAAGACCGAGCTGCGGGCGGCGAAGAAGACGTCCTGGGCGCCGCGGAAGCGGTTCCACAGGTCCTCCTCGTGCTCGCGCTGGGCGCGGCCCACGGCCTTCCACTCCGCCATCAGATCGCGGTAGCGGGCGGCCGTCGGACCCCAGTCCGTCGAGTTCGACAGCGACTCCGCCTCGGCGACCAGCCGCTCCTTGGCCTGGCGGGCGTCCTCGCGCTGCGCGTCCAGCTGCGCGAAGTGCTGCTTGCGCCGCTTGGAGAACGCCGACCGCGCGTGCGAGAACCGGTGCCACAGCTCGTCGTCCGACTTGCGGTCCAGCCGCGGCAGACCCTTCCAGGTGTCCACCAGGGCCCGCAGCCGCTCACCGGCGGCCCGCCACTGGTCGGACTGCGCCAGCTCCTCCGCCTCGGCGACCAGCGCCTCCTTGGAGCGGCGCGCCTCGTCGGACTGCTTGGCCCGCTGCGCCTTGCGCTCCTCGCGCCGCGCGTCCACCTGCTCCACGAGCTTGTCCAGCCGGGCCCTGAGGGCGTCCAGGTCACCGACCGCGTGGTGGGCCTCCACCTGCTCGCGCAGGTGCCCGATCGCGGTCTGCGCGTCCTTCGACGACAGGTCGGTGGTCTTCACTCGCTTCTCGAGGAGGCCGATCTCGACAACCAGGCCCTCGTACTTGCGCTCGAAGTAGGCCAGAGCCTCCTCGGGGGAGCCGGCCTGCCAGGAACCGACGACCTGCTCGCCGTCGGCCGTACGCACGTACACGGTCCCCGTCTCGTCGACGCGGCCCCACGGGTCGCTGCTCACAGCGCCTCCTCCACATGATGCCGCCGAGGGGGCCTCAAAGCTCCCCCGGGCATCGTCCACAGTTTCGTCACGGCCAACATAGGCGACCGACGGGATGCCTGTCCGCATCCCGCGCGACCGAAATTTCGCAGTTGGGGGTCAGGATTCGGTGACGGTCGCCTTGTCGATCACGACCGTCGCGTTGGGTGCCCCGTCACCGGCTCCGGTGTTCTCCCCGGCGTCGGCGATCTTCTTCAGCACCTTCATGCCGGCGTCCGAGACGGTGCCGAACGGTGTGTAGCTGGGCGGAAGCTGGCTGTCCTCGTAGACCAGGAAGAACTGGCTGCCGCCACTGTCCTTCTGCCCGGTGTTGGCCATCGCGACCGTGCCCGCCGGGTAGGTGTTGTCCTTCAGGCTTTTGTCCTTCAGGTTCTCGTCCGGGATCGTGTAGCCGGGGCCGCCCGTGCCGGTGCCGGTCGGGTCACCGCACTGCAGCACGTAGATGCCGTTCGTGGTGAGCCGGTGACACTTGCTGTGGTCGAAGTAGCCCTTGTCGGCGAGGAAGTCGAACGAGTTGACCGTGTGCGGGGCCGCCGACGCCTTCAGCGCCACGTCTATGGCGCCGCACGTCGTGTCCAGCTTCAGGGTGTACTTCGCCGACTTGTCGATGGAGAGCGCCGGCTCCTTCTTCCAGTTCTCCGACTTGACCTTGCCCTCGGCGGGCTTGTCGCACGGGTCCGGAGCCTTGCTCGGCGCCGAGGCGCTCGGCGTGACCTCCGCGTTCGCGTTGGTCTTCTCGTCGTCCTGCTTGAGCGTCCCGGTCGTGTACAGCGCGAGGCTGCCCACGAGGATCACACCCAGCACGGACGCGATCACCGAGTTACGGATCCGCGACTTCCGCCGTGATTCGGTGCGCCGCTGCTGCTGCCGCAAGAACTTCTCCCGGGCGAGCTGACGCCGCCGCTGTTCCTGGCTGACCACCGGGTTCTCTCCCTCATGCGTCTCGTGTGCCGGCCGGTACGCGTGCGTGCGTGCGGTGAGCCGACCGCCTGCGTGTGCCCCGTACCGTATATGGGTTCGCTGAGGAATCGGCAGCGCCGGTAGGCTCTGACCACGGGCTCAGCCCCGTCGCAAGCCTCCCGAACCGACACAACGAAGGACGATCGTGCTCATTGCCGGGTTCCCCGCCGGGGCCTGGGGGACGAACTGTTATCTCGTCGCCCCCGCCGCCGGTGAGGAGTGCGTGATCATCGACCCCGGCCACCAGGCCGCCGACGGCGTCGCGGAGGCGGTCCGCAAGCACCGGCTCAAGCCCGTAGCCGTCGTCCTCACCCACGGCCACATCGACCACGTCGCCTCGGTCGTCCCGGTGTGCGGAGCACACGACGTGCCGGCCTGGATCCACCCCGACGACCGGTACATGATGAGCGACCCCGAGAAGGGCATCGGCCGCGCCATCGGCATGCCGCTGATGGGCGAGCTGACCGTCGGGGAGCCGGACGACCTCCGTGAACTGGCCGACGGCAGCAGGCTGGAACTGGCGGGCATGGAGCTGACGGTCGCGCACGCGCCGGGCCATACCAAGGGGTCGGTGACCTTCGGCATGCCCGAGACGGCGGACATCCCGCCGATCATGTTCTCGGGCGACCTGCTGTTCGCCGGCTCCATCGGACGCACCGACCTGCCCGGCGGTGACATGGCCGAGATGCTCGACTCGCTGGCCCGCGTGTGCCTGCCGCTCGACGACTCGACCGTGGTGCTGTCCGGCCACGGCCCCCAGACGACCATCGGCCAGGAGCGCGCCACCAATCCGTATCTGCGGCAGGTGGCCGCCGGCCAGGGCGCTTCCGACGCGCCCCGACGAGGAATGTGACGAGACCTTCCGTGAGCACCTTCAAGGCCCCCAAGGGCACGTACGACCTGATCCCGCCGGACAGCGCCAAGTACCTCGCCGTGCGGGAGGCCATCGCCGCCCCGCTGCGCGGCTCCGGGTACGGCTACATCGAGACGCCCGGCTTCGAGAACGTCGAGCTGTTCGCGCGCGGTGTCGGCGAGTCCACCGACATCGTGACCAAGGAGATGTACGCCTTCGAGACCAAGGGCGGCGACCGGCTCGCCCTGCGCCCCGAGGGCACCGCCTCCGTCCTGCGCGCGGCCCTGGAGGCCAACCTGCACAAGGCGGGCAACCTCCCGGTCAAGCTCTGGTACTCCGGCTCGTACTACCGCTACGAGCGCCCCCAGAAGGGCCGTTACCGCCACTTCTCCCAGGTCGGCGCCGAGGCGATCGGCGCGGAGGACCCGGCGCTGGACGCCGAGCTGATCATCCTCGCCGACCAGGCCTACCGCTCGCTGGGCCTGCAGAACTTCCGCATCCTGCTCAACAGCCTCGGCGACAAGGAGTGCCGTCCGGTGTACCGGTCCGCGCTGCAGGACTTCCTGCGCGGCCTGGACCTGGACGAGGACACCCTGCGCCGCGCGGAGATCAACCCGCTGCGCGTCCTGGACGACAAGCGCGAGGCGGTCCAGAAGCAGCTCACCGGCGCGCCGCTGCTGCGGGACTACCTCTGCGACGCGTGCAAGGCGTACCACGAGGAGGTACGCGAGCTGATCACGGCCGCGGGCGTGGTCTTCGAGGACGACCCCAGGCTCGTACGCGGCCTGGACTACTACACCCGCACCACCTTCGAGTTCGTCCACGACGGCCTCGGCTCCCAGTCCGCGGTGGGCGGCGGCGGCCGCTACGACGGACTCTCCGAGATGATCGGCGGCCCCGCGCTGCCGTCCGTCGGCTGGGCCCTCGGCGTCGACCGCACGGTGCTCGCCCTGGAGGCGGAGGGTGTCCAGCTCGAACTCCCCGCCACCACCAGCGTGTTCGCCGTCCCGCTGGGCGAGGAGGCCCGCCGGGTGCTGTTCGCGAAGGTCACCGAACTGCGCAAGAACGGCGTGGCCGCGGACTTCGCGTACGGCGGCAGGGGTCTCAAGGCCGCGATGAAGGCCGCCAACCGCTCCGGCGCCCGCTACGCCCTGGTGCTGGGCGAACGCGACCTCGCCGAGGGCGTCGTCCAGCTCAAGGACATGGAGTCCGGCGAGCAGACGGCGGTCGGCGTCAACGAGATCGTGGCGGAGCTGGAGTCACGGCTCGGCTGACACGGCGTACGAAGGCGCCGGGTGCCCCTCGGGGTGCCCGGCGCCTTCGCCGTCAACCGCGCGGACGCCCCGGCACCCCGGCGGGGGACACCGGGTGGAGCGTGTGTGCGGGCGTCCCACGGACGTCGGCCGAAACCCCACGCCCAGGGGCGAACACCCGTCTGTTCTTATGTCCGCCCGACGGCGCGTTCACGGTTCCGTACGGCACAATGGCCCTGCCCGAAGCAGGTCCACACCCCCCAGTGACGGAATCGGCGTGATGAGCAAGACGACAGTCAAGGACGTCGACATGGAGCCCGAACCCTCCGCCTCGCCGCGGCGCACCGCCTCCGCGCCGCGCACGGAGGGCGCGAGCCGGGCCCTCGCCCTGCTCCTGGTGATCACCGGCGCCGCCGGGGTGCTCGCCGCGTGGGTGATCACGCTCGACAAGTTCAAGCTGCTCGAGGCCAAGGTCAAGGGCGAGACGTTCGTCCCCGGCTGCAGCCTCAACCCCGTCGTCTCCTGCGGCAGCGTCATGGAGAGCGACCAGGCCTCCGTCTTCGGCTTCCCCAATCCGATGCTCGGCCTCGTCGCCTACGGCATCGTCGTCTGCGTCGGCATGAGCCTGCTCGCCCGGGCCCGCTTCCCGCGCTGGTACTGGCTCACCTTCAACGCCGGCACCCTCTTCGGCGTCGTCTTCTGCGCCTGGCTGATGTTCCAGTCCCTTTACCGGATCAACGCCCTGTGCCTGTGGTGCTGCCTGGCCTGGGTCGCCACGATCATCATGTTCTGGTACGTGACGTCGTTCAACGTCCGCCAGGGCTTCCTGCCCGCGCCCGGCTGGCTGAAGGGCTTCTTCGGCGAGTTCACCTGGGTCATGCCGGTCCTGCACATCGGCATCATCGGCATGCTGATCCTGACCCGCTGGTGGGAGTTCTGGACCAGCTGACCGCCCGCCCCGGGCTGTCGGCGCGGTGCTTTAGGGTTTCAGCGTGGAGCCCGACCTGTTCACCGCCGCAGCAGAAGAACGCCAGGAGAAGGACCCGACCGGCAGCCCCCTGGCGGTCCGGATGCGCCCGCGCACCCTCGACGAGGTGGTGGGCCAGCAGCACCTGCTGAAGCCGGGCTCCCCCTTGCGCAGACTGGTCGGCGAGGGCGCCTCGGGCCCCGCGGGTCCCTCCTCGGTGATCCTCTGGGGCCCGCCCGGCACCGGCAAGACCACCCTGGCCTATGTCGTCTCCAAGGCCACCAACAAGCGTTTCGTGGAGCTGTCGGCGATCACCGCGGGCGTCAAGGAGGTCCGCGCGGTCATCGACGGCGCCCGCCGCGCCTCCGGCGGGTACGGCCAGGAGACCGTCCTCTTCCTCGACGAGATCCACCGCTTCAGCAAGGCACAGCAGGACTCCCTGCTGCCCGCCGTGGAGAACCGCTGGGTCACCCTGATCGCCGCGACCACCGAGAACCCCTACTTCTCGGTCATCTCCCCGCTGCTCTCCCGCTCCCTGCTGCTCACCCTCGAACCGCTCACCGACGACGACATCCGCGACCTGCTGCGGCGCGCCCTCACCGACGAGCGGGGCCTGAAGGGTGCCGTCACCCTCCCCGACGACACCACGGACCACCTCCAGCGGATCGCGGGCGGCGACGCCCGCCGCGCGCTCACCGCCCTGGAGGCCGCCGCCGGGGCCGCCCTCGACAAGGGCGAGGCGGAGATCACCCTGGCCACCCTGGAGGAGACGGTCGACCGGGCGGCGGTGAAGTACGACCGCGACGGCGACCAGCACTACGACGTCGCCAGCGCCCTGATCAAGTCCATCCGCGGCTCCGACGTGGACGCAGCCCTGCACTACCTGGCCCGCATGATCGAGGCCGGCGAGGACCCCCGCTTCATCGCCCGCCGGCTGATGATCTCCGCCAGCGAGGACATCGGCCTCGCCGACCCGAACGCGCTGTCCGTCGCGGTCGCCGCCGCCCAGGCCGTCGCCATGATCGGCTTCCCCGAGGCCGCCCTCACCCTCAGCCACGCCACCATCGCCCTCGCCCTCGCCCCCAAGTCCAACGCGGCCACCACGGCGATCGGCGCCGCGCTGGACGACGTACGCAAGGGACTGGCCGGGCCGGTGCCCTCCCACCTGCGGGACAGCCATTACAAGGGCGCGACGAAACTCGGGCACGGGAAGGGCTACACCTACCCGCACGACCTGCCCGAGGGCATCGCCGCACAGCAGTACGCGCCGGACGCCCTCAAGGACCGCGAGTACTACGAGCCCACCCGGCACGGCGCGGAGGCGAGATACGCGGACGCGGTGGAGTGGACCAGGAAACACCTCGGTCGGAAGCGGTCCTGACCACCCTGTAGACTCCTCGGCAGTGCTGAGTCCCGTGTCCGGCCCCGGTCGGCGCCTCAGGCGGGACATCCAGCCGGATCTTCGATCCAGGAGCGTCGCGCACCGTCGTAGGTGTCGCGGGCAGCCCACCACCTCCCCGTATCTTCCGGGACCGGTCGGTGGGCCGTTCGTGTGCTGCACGTATGTGCCCAGACCAGGGGAGCGGCTGCCCCAAGGGTCCTCGCGGACCCGAGGGGAATTCCCCGGCTGCGGATGCGACCTCCCGTAACCCTGAGGCAGCCGAAAAGGAAAAGGAAAAGAAGTGGCGAACCAGTCCCGCCCCAAGGTCAAGAAGTCGCGTGCCCTCGGCATCGCGCTGACCCCGAAGGCCGTCAAGTACTTCGAGGCCCGCCCCTACCCGCCGGGCGAGCACGGCCGTGGCCGCAAGCAGAACTCGGACTACAAGGTCCGTCTGCTCGAGAAGCAGCGTCTGCGCGCTCAGTACGACATCTCCGAGCGTCAGCTGGTCCGCGCCTACGAGCGTGCCGCCAAGACGTCGATGAAGACCGGTGAGGCCCTGGTCATCGAGCTCGAGCGCCGTCTCGACGCGCTGGTCCTGCGTTCGGGCATCGCCCGCACGATCTACCAGGCCCGCCAGATGGTCGTGCACGGCCACATCCAGGTCAACGGCAAGAAGGTCGACAAGCCCTCCTTCCGTGTCCGCCCGGACGACGTCGTGCAGGTGCGCGAGCGCAGCAAGGAGAAGACCCTCTTCACGATCGCCCGTGAAGGCGGCTTCGCCCCCGACGGCGAGATCCCGCGCTACCTCCAGGTGAACCTCAAGTCCCTGGCGTTCCGCCTGGACCGTGAGCCGAACCGCAAGGAGATCCCGGTGATCTGCGACGAGCAGCTCGTCGTCGAGTACTACGCCCGCTGATCCCAGCGGACGACGCGGTATCCCGAGCCCGCCGTCTCCCCGCCCTCCCGGCGGGCGAGGCGGCGGGCTCGTCTTCGCCCGCGCCGCGCCCCGGGACGACTCGGCCGGTGGAGCACGGTAATCCGGTACGGAGTCGCGTCACCGGCGCGATAGGCTCGGTCGCACTACTTTCTCGATGTACAGGCGCGTTTCAAGGGAGCGGGTGCACACAGTGTCCGGTGGCGAGGTGGCCGGAATCCTGGTGGCCGTGTTCTGGGCGATCCTGGTCTCCTTCCTCGCCGTCGCGCTGGCGAGGCTGGCCCAGACGCTCCGGGCGACCACCAGACTCGTGGCGGAGGTGACCGACCAGGCGGTGCCGCTGCTCGCGGACGCCTCCACGGCGGTGCGGTCCGCGCAGACCCAGATCGAACGGGTCGACGCGATCGCCTCCGACGTCCAGGAGGTCACCTCCAACGCCTCCGCGCTGTCGACCACCGTGGCCTCCACCTTCGGCGGCCCCCTGGTCAAGGTCGCCGCCTTCGGCTACGGCGTCCGCCGTGCCGTCAGCGGCCGCAAGGAGGACGCCCCGGCCGACGCGCCGAGGCGTACCGTGATCGCCGGCCGTACCGTCCCGGGGGCGCGGCGGGGCAAGCGGACCCGGGGGAAGAGGGACTGACCCAGCGATGTTCCGCCGAACGTTCTGGTTCACCACCGGCGTCGCCGCCGGAGTGTGGGCCACCACCAAGGTCAACCGCAAGATCAAGCAGCTGACGCCCGAGCACCTCGCCGTCACCGCGGCGAACAAGGCGATCGAGGCCGGCGGCCGGCTCAGGGACCGCGCGGTGGACTTCGCGCTCGAGGTCCGCGACAACATGCACCGGCGCGAGGCCGAACTGGGCGACGCGCTCGGGCTCAACGCCCCCGTCGACCGCGAACTCCCGGCGCCCCGGAGCTATGCCGTCATCGAGAACCGCAACAGCCCCAAGTACGTCGAGGGCCCGGCGCACAAGCCGGCGTACCCGACCCACCCGTACAACCGGAATGAGGACCACTGATGGAGTCGGCCGAGATCCGCCGCCGCTGGCTGAGCTTCTTCGAGGAGCGCGGGCACACCGTCGTCCCTTCGGCGTCGCTCATCGCGGACGACCCGACTCTGCTCCTCGTCCCGGCCGGCATGGTGCCCTTCAAGCCCTACTTCCTGGGCGAGGTCAAGCCGCCCTTCGACCGCGCCACCAGCGTGCAGAAGTGCGTCCGCACGCCGGACATCGAAGAGGTCGGCAAGACCACCCGGCACGGCACGTTCTTCCAGATGTGCGGCAACTTCTCCTTCGGCGACTACTTCAAGGAAGGCGCCATCAAGCTCGCCTGGGAGCTGCTCACCAGCTCTCAGGACAAGGGCGGTTACGGCCTCGACGCCGAGCGTCTGTGGATCACCGTCTACCAGGACGACGACGAGGCCGAGCAGATCTGGCGCGACGTCGTCGGCGTGCCCGCCGAGCGCATCCAGCGCCTGGGCAAGAAGGACAACTTCTGGTCCATGGGCGTCCCGGGCCCCTGCGGCCCCTGCTCCGAGATCAACTACGACCGCGGCCCCGAGTTCGGCGCCGAGGGCGGCCCCGCCGTCAACGACGAGCGGTACGTGGAGATCTGGAACCTCGTCTTCATGCAGTACGAGCGGGGCGAGGGCACCGGCAAGGACGACTTCGAGATCCTCGGCGACCTGCCGAGCAAGAACATCGACACCGGTCTCGGCCTCGAGCGGCTCGCCATGATTCTGCAGGGCGTGCAGAACATGTACGAGATCGACACCTCCATGGCCGTCATCGCCAGGGCCACCGAGCTGACCGGCGTGCGGTACGGCGACGCCCACGCCTCCGACGTCTCGCTGCGCGTGGTCACCGACCACATGCGCACCTCCGTGATGCTCATCGGCGACGGCGTCACCCCCGGCAACGAGGGCCGCGGCTACGTACTGCGCCGCATCATGCGCCGCGCCATCCGCAACATGCGCCTGCTCGGCGCCACCGGCCCGGTCGTCAAGGACCTGATCGACGTCGTCATCGGCATGATGGGGCAGCAGTACCCCGAGCTGGTCACCGACCGCGAGCGCATCGAGAAGGTCGCCCTCGCCGAGGAGAACGCCTTCCTGAAGACGCTGAAGGCCGGCACCAACATCCTCGACACGGCCATCACCGACACCAAGTCCGCCGGCTCCGCCGTGCTGCCCGGCGACAAGGCCTTCCTGCTCCACGACACCTGGGGCTTCCCGATCGACCTCACCCTGGAGATGGCCGCCGAACAGGGGCTCTCCGTGGACGAGGACGGCTTCCGCCGCCTGATGAAGGAGCAGCGGGAGAAGGCCAAGGCCGACGCCCTGTCCAAGAAGACCGGCCACGCCGACCTCGGCGCCTACCGAGAGATCGCCGACCGCGCCGGGGCCACCGACTTCATCGGCTACACCGCCACCGAGGGCGAGTCCACCGTCGTCGGCATCCTCGTCGACGGCGTCTCCTCCCCGGCCGCCACCGAGGGCGACGAGGTCGAGATCGTCCTCGACCGCACCCCGTTCTACGCCGAGGGCGGCGGCCAGATCGGCGACACCGGCCGGATCCGGGCCGACAACGGCGCCGTCATCGAGATCCGCGACTGCCAGAAGCCGGTCCCGGGCGTGTACGTCCACAAGGGCGTGGTCCAGGTCGGCGAGATCACCGTCGGCGCCAGGGCCCACGCCTCGATCGACGGGCGCCGCCGCACCGCCATCGCCCGCGCCCACTCGGCCACCCACCTCACCCACCAGGCCCTGCGCGACGCCCTCGGCCCGACGGCCGCCCAGGCCGGTTCCGAGAACCAGCCCGGCCGGTTCCGCTTCGACTTCGGCTCCCCGTCCGCCGTGCCGACGGCCGTGATGACCGACGTCGAGCAGAAGATCAACGAGGTGCTCTCCCGCGACCTCGACGTGCGCGCCGACGTCATGGGCATCGACGAGGCCCGCAAGCAGGGCGCCATCGCCGAGTTCGGCGAGAAGTACGGCGAGCGCGTGCGGGTCGTCACCATCGGAGACTTCTCCAAGGAGCTGTGCGGCGGCACCCACGTCCACAACACCGCCCAGCTGGGTCTGGTGAAGCTGCTCGGCGAGTCCTCCATCGGCTCCGGCGTGCGCCGCATCGAGGCCCTGGTCGGCGTGGACGCCTACAACTTCCTCGCCCGTGAGCACACGGTCGTCAACCAGCTCACCGAACTGCTCAAGGGCCGCTCGGAGGAACTGCCCGAGAAGGTCTCCGCCATGCTCGGCAAGCTGAAGGACGCCGAGAAGGAGATCGAGAAGTTCCGCGCCGAGAAGGTGCTCCAGGCCGCCGCCGGTCTCGCCGAGTCCGCCAAGGACGTCCGCGGCGTCGCCGTCGTCACCGGCCAGGTGCCGGACGGCACGACGCCCGACGACCTGCGCAAGCTGGTCCTCGACGTACGCGGCCGGATCCAGGGCGGCCGGGCCGTCGTGGTCGCCCTGTTCACGGTGAACAACGGCAAGCCGCTCACGGTCATCGCCACCAACGACGCCGCCCGTGAGCGCGGTCTCAAGGCCGGTGACCTGGTCCGCACGGCCGCCAAGACGCTCGGCGGCGGCGGAGGCGGCAAGCCGGACGTCGCCCAGGGCGGCGGCCAGAACCCGGCCGCCGTCGGCGAGGCCGTCGACGCCGTCGAACGGCTCGTGGCGGACACCGCCAAGTGAACGACCCGGTGAACGAGCGGACGGACGGCCCGGTGATGCGCCGCGGCCGCCGTCTCGCGATCGACGTCGGGGACGCCCGCATCGGGGTCGCCTCGTGCGACCCCGACGGGATCCTCGCCACGCCGGTGGAGACGGTGCCCGGCCGGGACGTCCCGGCCGCGCACCGCCGGCTCGGGCTGCTCGTGCAGGAGTACGAGCCGATCGAGGTCGTCGTCGGCCTCCCCCGCTCCCTCAAGGGGGGCGAGGGCCCGGCCGCGGCCAAGGTCAGGGGCTTCGCGCGGGAGCTGGCCCGCGGCATCGCCCCCGTGCCGGTGCGCCTGGTCGACGAGCGGATGACCACGGTCACGGCGAGCCAGGGACTGCGCGCTTCCGGGGTGAAGTCCAAGAAGGGCCGCTCGGTCATCGACCAGGCCGCCGCCGTGATCATCCTCCAGCAGGCGCTGGAATCCGAACGGGTGTCAGGCAGACCACCCGGTGAGGGCGTCGAAGTGGTCATCTGATCGCGGTACGGTAACGTTCCGCGCGATGCGGACGGTGTTCGAACAGCCGCCGCACAGAAAGAGGCGGTACGGGAGCCGTGGTCTTCAGGTGGCCCCGCGCCCGCCGCCTCGCGGCTCTAGGGGATCGATGACTGAGTATGGCCGGGGCCAGGGCTCCGAACCGTGGCATCCGGACGACCCGTTGTACGGGGACGGCGGATGGGGCGGACAGCAGACCCAGCAGGGTCAGCAGTCCCCCTACGGCGGCCAGCCACAGCACTATCCGCAGCAGCCGCAGACGCAGCAGCAGTACGGCGACTGGGGCACCGGGGAGCAGCAGGGGTACGGCGGCGGGCAGCAGTACCCGCAGTACGACCAGCAGCAGTACGACCAGCAGCAGTACGCGCCGCAGCAGCACCAGCCGCAGTACGACCAGAACGGCTGGCCCACGGGCTCCCAGCCGGGTGACCCGTACGCCGCCGGCCCGGCGGATCCCTACGGCCAGCAGCCCGGGCCGCCGTACGGCGGTGAGCAGGCCGACTACTACAGCACCCCCGACGCCTACCCGCCCCCCGAGCCACCCGCCCGGCGCCGCGCGGAACCCGAGCCGGAGAACGACTGGGACCCGGGCCCCGACCAGGGCGAACACGCCTTCTTCGCGGGCGGCGACGACGGTGGTGCCGACGACGACGAGCCGGGTGACCGGAGCGGACGCGGCGAACGCCGGGGCCGGGGCGGCAAGGAGAGGAAACGGCGCAGCGGACTGGCCTGCCTCGTGGTGGTCGTGGTCTTCGGCGGCGGCCTGGCCGGTATCAGCTACTTCGGCTACCAGTTCTACCAGGATCGTTTCGGCAGCGCCCCCGACTTCGCGGGATCCGGCAACGGCGAGCAGGTGACCGTCACGATCCCCAAGGGTTCCGGCGGCTACGCCATCGGCCAGGTGCTCAAGAAACAGGGCGTGGTCAAGAGCGTCGACGCGTTCGTCGCGGCCCAGGCGGCCGCCCCCCAGGGCAAGAACATCCAGGACGGCGTGTACACGCTGGAGAAGGAGATGTCGGCCGCGAGCGCGGTCGAACTGATGCTCAGCCCGAAGAGCCGCAACAGCCTGATCATCGCGGAGGGCAGGCGCAACGCCGTCATCTACGAGGCGATCGACAAGCGTCTCGGGGCCAAGGCGGGCACCACGGCCAAGGTGGCCGAGACCAAGTGGAAGAGCCTCGGCCTGCCCGACTGGGCCAAGAACCACGAGAACGTCAAGGACCCGCTGGAGGGCTTCCTCTATCCGTCCAGCTACTCCGTCGCCAAGGGCCAGAAACCCGAGGACGTGCTCAAGGAGATGGTGGCCCGGGCCACCGCGAAGTACGAGGAGCTCGACTTCGAGGGCAAGGCCGAGAGCCTCGGTCTCGACGGACCGTGGGAGCTGGTCACGGTCGCGAGCCTGGTCCAGGCCGAGGGCAAGACCCACGACGACTTCCGCAAGATGTCCGAGGTGATCTACAACCGGCTCAAGCCCACCAACACCGAGACGAACCAGGAACTCCAGTTCGACTCGAGCTTCAACTACCTCAAGGGCCAGAGCGAGATCGACATCTCCGAGTCGGAGATCAACAGCAACCCCGACCCGTACAACACGTACACCAACAGGGGGCTGCCGCCCGGCCCGATCGGCAATCCGGGCGAGGAGGCCCTGCGGGCCGCCCTGAAACCGACCAGCGACGGCTGGATGTACTTCGTGGCCACGGACGGCATGCACAAGACCGAGTTCGCCAAGACCATCGAGGAGCACCAGAAGCTCGTCGACAAGTTCAACGCGTCGAGGGGCGACTGATGCCCGCCGCCCGCAGGGCCGCCGTGCTCGGCTCCCCGATCGCCCACTCCCTCTCCCCGGTGCTGCACCGCACGGCCTACGCGGAGCTGGGTCTGGAAGGCTGGACGTACGACCGTTTCGACGTCGACGAGCAGGCGCTCCCGGGCTTCTTCGACACGCTGGGACCGCAGTGGGCGGGACTGTCGCTGACGATGCCGCTGAAGCGGGCCGTGATCCCGCTGCTCGACTCGATCAGCGACACCGCGACCTCGGTGGAGGCGGTCAACACGGTCGTCCTCACGCCGGACGGCCGCCGCACCGGCGACAACACCGACATCCCCGGGATGGTCGCCGCCCTGCGGGAGCACGGCATCGACAAGGTGGAGACGGCCGCGATCCTCGGCGCGGGCGCCACCGCCTCCTCGGCGCTGGCCGCGCTGGGCCGGATCTGCTCGGACGAGATCGTCGTCTACGTCCGCAGCGCCGCCCGTGCCACCGAGATGCGCCGGTGGGCCGAGCGGCTCGACGTGACCCTGCGCATCGCCGACTGGGACGACGCCGAGCGGGCCCTGCACGCCCCCCTGGTCGTCAGCACCACCCCGGCAGGTGTCACGGACACCCTCGCCCGGGCCGTCCCGGAACGCCCGGCGGCACTCTTCGACGTCCTCTACGACCCGTGGCCGACCGAGCTCGCCGCCCGCTGGTCGGCGTACGGGGGCGCCGTGGTCGGCGGTCTCGACCTGCTGGTGCACCAGGCGGTGCTGCAGGTGGAGCAGATGACCGGCCACACCCCGGCGCCGCTGGAGGCCATGCGAAAAGCGGGCGAACGCGCCCTCGCGGACCGCTAGGATCCACCCTCGGTTCCGCAGGGGGCGGAACAGGGGAGGGGAACGCGTTCCATGTCCGCAGGCATACCGCTGGCGTCGGTGAAGTCCCAGATATTCGAGTCCGTGCTGGGCTTCCTGCCCGACTGGGTGCAGATCACGGTGCTGGCCCTGGTCGTGCTAGCCGTCCTGTCGTCCTGGGCCGTGAAGATCAAACGCAAGGTCGCGTATCGCCGCGCGGTCCGCGACGGCCGTCCGGTACACGCCGCGGCCCAGTACGGCCAGGGCAGCGGCGCGGACTACCTGGGCCAGTACGCACCGCGGCCCGCAGGGCCCGCGCAGCAGCCCAGCGGGGCCGACTTCCTCGGCGCCCACGCGCCGCGGCAGCGCCCGGGCGACGGCCGGGCCTGACCGCCCCGCCCGGCTCCGGCCCGCGTCCCGGCCGCCTCCCGCGGCCCGCGATCCCGCCGTCCGCCTGATGGACCGGCGGCCGGACACCCGGACCGGACGTGGGAGGATCGGACATGGCGGACCGGGGCCGCGCACCCCGTCACGCCGCAGCCGTACGCGAGACCGCGCGTACGCAGGGCAGTACCGGGGCGCGAGCATGGAGGAGCACCGTTGAGCAGGTTGCGCTGGCTGACCGCGGGGGAGTCCCACGGACCCGCACTCGTCGCGACGCTGGAGGGCCTTCCCGCCGGCGTGCCGATCACCACGGACATGGTGGCGGACCACCTCGCGAGGCGGCGGCTGGGCTACGGTCGCGGCGCCCGGATGAAGTTCGAGCGCGACGAGGTCACCTTCCTCGGCGGAGTCCGGCACGGTCTGACCCTCGGCTCCCCGATCGCCGTCATGGTGGGCAACACCGAGTGGCCCAAGTGGGACCAGGTCATGGCCGCCGACCCGGTCGACCCGGAGGTGCTGGCCGGCCTGGCGCGCAACGCCCCGCTGACCCGCCCCCGCCCCGGCCACGCCGACCTGGCCGGCATGCAGAAGTACGGCTTCGACGAGGCCCGGCCGATCCTCGAGCGTGCCTCCGCCCGTGAGACCGCCGCCCGCGTGGCGCTGGGCGCGGTGGCACGGTCGTACCTGAAGGAGACGGCCGGCGTCGAGATCGTCAGCCACGTCGTCGAGCTGGCCGCGGCCAAGGCGCCGTACGGCGTGTACCCGACCCCCGCCGACGTGGAGCGGCTGGACGAGGATCCGGTGCGCTGCCTGGACGCGGACGCCTCGAAGGCGATGGTCGCGGAGATCGACCAGGCCCACAAGGACGGCGACACCCTGGGCGGTGTCGTCGAGGTGCTGGCGTACGGCGTCCCGGTCGGCCTCGGCTCTCACGTCCACTGGGACCGCCGCCTCGACGCACGCCTGGCCGCCGCCCTCATGGGCATCCAGGCGATCAAGGGCGTCGAGGTCGGCGACGGCTTCGACCTCGCCCGGGTGCCCGGCTCCAAGGCGCACGACGAGATCCTCGCCACCGACGAGGGCATCAAGCGCGCCTCCGGCCGCTCCGGCGGCACCGAGGGCGGACTGACCACCGGCGAGCTGCTGCGCGTGCGGGCTGCGATGAAGCCGATCGCGACCGTGCCGCGGGCGCTCAGGACGGTGGACGTCGTCACCGGCGAGGAGGCCGCCGCCCACCACCAGCGCTCCGACGTGTGCGCCGTGCCGGCCGCCGGCATCGTCGCCGAGGCGATGGTCGCCCTGGTCCTCGCCGACGCGGTCGCGGAGAAGTTCGGCGGCGACAGCGTCACCGAGACCCGCCGCAACGTGACCTCCTACCTCGAGAACCTGGCCATCCGGTGAGCCCGCTGATCGTCCTCGTCGGCCCCATGGGGGTCGGCAAGTCCACCGTCGGCCATCTGCTGGCCGAGCGGCTGGGCGTCGCCTACCGCGACACCGACGACGACATCGTCGCCGCCGAGGGCAGGACCATCGCCGACATCTTCGTCGACGAGGGGGAACCGGCCTTCCGGGCGATCGAGAAGCGGGCGGTGCGCACCGCGCTCACCGAACACGACGGCGTCCTGGCACTCGGCGGGGGAGCGATCCTCGACCCCGACACCCGCGAGCTGCTCACCGGGCAGCGCGTCGTGTACCTGTCGATGCAGGTCGAGGAGGCGGTCAGGCGCACCGGCCTGGGCGTCGCCCGCCCGCTGCTGGCGGTCAACCCGCGCAAGCAGTGGCGCGAACTGATGGAGGCGCGCCGGCACCTGTACGAGGAGGCCGCCACCGCCGTCGTACCGACCGACGGCCGCACGCCCGAAGAGGTCACCGAGGCCGCCCTGGACGCACTGGAGTGGAAAGAAGCATGAGCAGCGAAGCAGTGACGCGGATCCACATCGGCGGCACGGCGGGCACCGAACCCTACGACGTCCTGGTGGGCCGTCAGCTCCTCGGCGAGCTGGCCGGGCTGATCGGTGACCGGGCCAAGCGGGTCGCCATCCTGCACCCCGAAGCACTCGCCGAGACCGGCGACGCGCTCCGCGCCGACCTGGCCGGCCAGGGCTACGAGGCGATCGCCATCCAGGTGCCCAACGCGGAGGAGGCCAAGACCGCCGAGGTCGCCGCCTACTGCTGGAAGGCGCTCGGGCAGTCCGGCTTCACCCGCACCGACGTCATCGTCGGCGTGGGCGGCGGAGCCACCACCGACCTGGCCGGCTTCGTCGCCGCGACCTGGCTGCGCGGGGTCCGCTGGATCGCGATCCCGACCACCGTGCTCGCCATGGTCGACGCGGCCGTGGGCGGCAAGACCGGCATCAACACCGCCGAGGGCAAGAACCTGGTCGGAGCCTTCCACCCGCCCGCCGGCGTGCTGTGCGACCTGGCGGCCCTGGACTCCCTCCCGGTCAACGACTACGTCTCCGGACTCGCCGAGGTCATCAAGGCCGGCTTCATCGCCGACCCGGCGATCCTGGACCTCATCGAGTCCGACCCCCAGGCCGCCCGCAGCCCGGCCGGCCCGCACACCGCGGAACTGATCGAGCGTTCGATCCGGGTCAAGGCGGAGGTGGTCTCCTCCGACCTGAAGGAGTCGGGCCTCCGCGAGATCCTCAACTACGGCCACACCCTCGGCCACGCCATCGAGAAGAACGAGCGCTACAAGTGGCGCCACGGCGCGGCGGTGTCCGTCGGCATGCACTTCGCCGCCGAACTGGGCCGCCTCGCGGGCCGTTTGGACGAGGCCACCGCGGACCGGCACCGCACGGTCCTCGAATCGGTCGGCCTGCCCCTGCACTACCGCTACGACCAGTGGCCCAAGCTGCTGGAGACCATGAAGGTCGACAAGAAGTCCCGCGGTGACCTGCTGCGCTTCATCGTCCTCGACGGTCTCGGCAAGCCCACGGTGCTGGAGGGGCCGGACCCGGCCGTCCTGCTCGCCGCCTACGGCGAAGTCGGAGAGTAACGAGGGCACTTCGGACCGCCCCCGGCCGTTCACCGTACGACAGCCGGGGGCGGCACCGATCGGCAGGGGAGCGCCTTGCGCCCCTTAGGCTGTGCCGGAGAGCGGGTGAGCGCCCGCTGTCAGCGCCCATCGCCTGAACGAGACGGAGTGGCACCGGATGCAGCACGCAGTGGGTTCTCCGCTGCCGCCGCCCCCTCAGGGGCAGGGACCGGCCGCGGGCTGGTCACCGGCCGCACATCACCCGGGCCCGCCGCCCGGAGCAGGCGCGCACCAGGGCCCCGCGCCCGCGCCGCCCCAGGCACCGGGCTTTCAGGTGCCTCCGCCCGCGCCCGCCCCGCACGGCTCGTTCCCGCCGCCGCCCGACACCACGGGCCATGTGCCGCTGCCGCCCGGCGGCCCGGTCGCCATGCCCAGCCCTCCGCAGGCGCCCGCGGCACCCGACCCGGCCGGGACGATCATGGCGGTGCTGCTGATAGGACCGGCCGGCGCCGGCAAGACCAGCGTGGCCAAGTACTGGGCGGAGCACCGCCGGGTCCCGACCGCCCACATCAGCCTCGACGACGTGCGCGAGTGGGTCCGCTCCGGCTTCGCCGACCCCCAGTCCGGCTGGAACGACCACTCCGAGGCGCAGTACCGCCTGGCCCGCCGCACCTGCGGCTTCGCCGCGCGCAACTTCCTCGCCAACGGCATCTCCTGCATCCTCGACGACGCCGTCTTCCCCGACCGGCCGGTCGTCGGCCTCGGCGGCTGGAAGCGGCACGTGGGTCCCGGCCTGCTGCCGGTCGTCCTCCTCCCCGGCCTGGACATCGTCCTGGAGCGCAACGCGGAGCGCTCGGGCAACCGGCGTCTCACCGACGAGGAGGTCGCCCGTATCCACGGCCGCATGGCCGGCTGGTACGGGTCGGGTCTGCCCATCATCGACAACTCCCAGCTGGACATACCGGAGACGGCCCGCATCCTGGACGACGTCCTGGCCCGCTCGATCGCCAGCCCCCCACCGTGGTAGCGACCCCGGCCTTCTGACGGCCCCGAAGCCCTCGGCACGACTGCCTGCAGCTGGGCGGGCATCGCGGCTGGGGTCGCTGTGCGGGCTCGGGGCTGGGTTTCACTCACCCGCGTTCGCGGGGTGCCGCTGCGCCCACCCGTGCCGCCCCAGCGGCACGACTGCCCGCAGCTGGGTGCGTCGCGACTTCCCGCAGCTGGGTGCGTTGCGACTTCCCGCAGCTGGGGGGTGGGGTGGTGGGGTGAGGGCGCCGCTTAGCCGGTCCTCACGCCGTTCCCCGTGGCAGCACCGGATGGGCCCGATTGCGGCGCCCTCACCCCACCACCCCACCCCCGCCCCCCACTCGGCCCCGCTCGACCGGCGACATCCCGCCACCCCTCCTACGCTCGAAGAATGTCAGAGGTTCACGCGGTCCGCCGGACGCGGCTAAGGGATTGCTGCAACGCGGGCGGCAGCGCGGCGGCGCTGGTGTCCCGCCCCGCCAACGTGCGCTACCTCGCCGGCGCCGCCCCCGAAGGCGCCGTGCTCCTGCTGGGCGGAACCGAGGACCTGCTGGTGTGCGTCGGCCCGCCCGACGACCGCTCACCCCAGAGCCGCCCCGACGAAGCCCTGCGCGTCCACATCGTCCCCGGCCTCGGCGGCGACGCCGCAGTAGCCGCCGCCGGCCTCGCCGCGGCCCAGGGCGTCGACTCCCTCGCGGTGGAAGAACACCATCTCACCGTCACCCGCCACCGCGAGATCCACTCCGTCGCCCCCCGCCTCCGCCTCGCCGGCATCGGCTGCGCGGTCGAACAGCAGCGCATCGTCAAGGACGAGGAGGAGATCTCCTGCCTCCGCATCGGCGCAGAGATCGCCGACCAGGCCCTGGGCGAACTCCTGGAGTCCATCCTCGTCGGCCGCACCGAACGCCACCTCGCCCTCGAACTCGAGCGCCGCCTCGTCGACCACGGCGCCGACGGCCCCGCGTTCCCCACCTCCGTCGCCACCGGCCCGAACGCCGGCCGGCCGGGCCACCGCCCCACCGACCGCCGCGTGGAGGAGGGCGACTTCCTCTCCGTCTGCCTGGGCGCCACCTACCGCGGCTACCGCTGCGAGATCGGCCGCACGTTCGTCATCGGCACGGCCCCCGCGGACTGGCAGATCGAGCTGTACGACCTCGTCTTCTCGGCCCAGCGCGCCGGCCGGGAGTCCCTCGTCCCCGGCGCCGCCTGCCGTGACGTGGACCGCGCGGCCCGCCACGTACTGGACTCCGCCGGGTACGCCGAGGCCCTTCCCATGGCCACCGGCCACGGCGTAGGACTGGAAATCGACGAGGACCCTCAATTGACCCCGGCGGCCATGGGTAAACTGGACGCTTGCGTGCCGGTAACCGTCGAACCGGGGGTCCATCTCCCGGGCAGGGGCGGAGTCCGGATCGATGACACGCTCGTCGTGCGCCCCGAGGCGGACGGCGGACCCGAGCTACTCACCATCACGACCAAGGAGCTGCTCGCGCTCTAGCCCCGCGCTGTGCGCCTGCCCCCGCCCCGGCCGTCGTCCACGTCAGTCAGTCCAGCCCAGGAGATTCCGCAACCGTGGCTTCCACGAACGACCTCAAGAACGGCATGGTGCTCAAGCTCGAAGGCGGCCAGCTCTGGTCCGTCGTCGAGTTCCAGCACGTCAAGCCCGGCAAGGGCCCCGCCTTCGTGCGCACCAAGCTGAAGAACGTGCTGTCCGGCAAGACCGTCGACAAGACCTTCAACGCCGGCGTCAAGGTCGAAACGGCCACCGTCGACAAGCGCGACATGCAGTTCTCGTACATGGACGGCGACTACTTCGTCTTCATGGACATGCAGACCTACGACCAGCTCCACATCGACCGCAAGACGGTCGCGGACGCCGCGAACTTCCTCATCGAGGGCTTCGAGGCGACCGTCGCACAGCACGAGGGCGAGGTGCTCTTCGTCGAGCTGCCGGCCGCCGTCGAGCTGACCATCCAGGAGACCGAGCCGGGCGTGCAGGGCGACCGCTCCACCGGCGGCACCAAGCCGGCCACCCTGGAGACCGGTCACCAGATCCAGGTCCCCCTCTTCATCACCACCGGTGAGAAGATCAAGGTCGACACCCGTACGAGCGACTACCTCGGCCGGGTGAACAGCTAACCGTGGCTGCCCGCAACACGGCCCGCAAGCGCGCCTTCCAGATCATCTTCGAGGGCGATCAGCGCGGCGCCGAGGTCCTGACCGTCCTCGCCGACTGGATCCGGCACGCCCGGTCCGACACCCGGCAGCCGCCGGTCAGCGAGTACACGATGCAGCTCGTCGAGGGCTACGCGGAGCACGCGAAGCGCATCGACGAGCTGATCGGCCAGTACTCGGTCGGCTGGACGCTCGACCGGATGCCGGTCGTCGACCGCAGCATCCTGCGGCTCGGCGCGTACGAGCTGATCTGGGTGGACGAGACCCCGGACGCGGTTGTCCTCGACGAGATGGTGCAGCTGGCGAAGGAGTTCTCGACGGACGAGTCGCCCTCGTTCGTGAACGGTCTGCTCGGCAGGCTCAAGGAGCTGAAGCCGTCGCTCCGCCGCGAGGCGTGAGCGTGCGCGGCGCGCCGTAAGGACGCTGTCCCCACGGTATGCAAAAGCGCCGGGGTGGTCCGGACCTCATGAGGTCCGGACCACCCCGGCGGCACGTTTCTGCGTACCCGTGGATCCGCGTGCCCGCGAAGCGGTTACGCCTCCTCGTGCGTGGCCACGGCACGGCGCGCGTCCGCGTCCAGCACGCCCCAGTTGATCAGCTGCTCGGTGAGGACCGAGGGCGACTGGTCGTAGATCACGGCGAGCGTGCGCAGGTCGTCCTGGCGGATCGAGAGCACCTTGCCGTTGTAGTCACCGCGCTGCGACTGGATCGTCGCCGCGTAGCGCTGCAGCGGGCCCGCCTTCTCGGCCGGCACCGTGGCCAGCCGCTCCAGGTCCAGGACCAGCTTCGGCGGCGGCTCGGCGGCGCCGCCGGGAGTCGTGCCGGGCAGCAGCTCCTGCACCGGGACGCCGTAGAAGTCCGCCAGCTCCGCGAGGCGCTGCACGGTCACGGCGCGGTCGCCGCGCTCGTACGAACCGACCACGACCGCCTTCCAGCGGCCCTGGGACTTCTCCTCGACACCGTGGAGGGAAAGGCCCTGCTGGGTGCGGATCGCCCGGAGCTTGGCCCCGAGCTGTTTGGCGTATTCGCTGGACATATGGCTCCCCGGCACTGTGTCGACGCGACTGGCTGGTTTCCATGCCGCGCGGCTGGTAACTCACTGTGAGGTTACGCAGCGTTACACTCGTGCGTCAAGCCGAATGGTCCACACCGACTCTTCCGTGGTAGCGAAGATCGGCTACGCCATACGGGTGATCGGGGGTGTCGCTGCCGCCGGATGGCGACCTGCTAGCCTGAGGAACGCACATCCGACGTCCTTTAAGATCCGTCCCGTGAGGCGGAGAAGGAGGTCCGTTTCATATGGACAAGCAGAACTCCCAGAGCCCGCAGCAGGACGCACGTCCCGTGCTCGAAGGCCCCGACATCGCGCGGGTGCTGACCCGCATCGCCCACGAGATCGTCGAACGCGCCAAGGGCGCCGACGACGTGGTGCTCCTCGGCATCCCGACCCGGGGCGTCTTCCTCGCCCGGCGTCTCGCCGACAAGCTCGAGCAGATCACCGAGCGCAAGGTCCCGGTCGGCTCGCTCGACATCACCATGTACCGCGACGACCTCCGCATGCACCCGCCGCGTGCGCTGGCCCGCACCGAGATCCCCGGTGACGGCATCGACGGCAAGCTGGTCGTCCTCGTCGACGACGTGCTCTTCTCCGGCCGCACCATCCGCGCCGCCCTCGACGCGCTGAACGACATCGGGCGCCCCCGCGCGGTGCAGCTCGCCGTCCTCGTCGACCGCGGCCACCGCGAACTGCCCATCCGCGCCGACTACGTCGGCAAGAACCTCCCCACGTCGCTGCGGGAGACGGTCAAGGTCCTGCTCGCCGAGGAGGACGGTCGCGACACCGTGCTGCTCGGCGCCAAGCAGACCGCCCAGTAGCGCTTCGGCGCGCACGTCGACGGCGTGCGCCGGCTCGGCGCGCCCACGGGCGCACCCGTCTGCCCGATTTCTCCTCATTGAACTGCCTTACGGAGCCTGACAGATGCAGCGTCATCTCATCTCGGCCGCCGACCTCACCCGCGACGACGCCGTCCTGATCCTCGACACCGCCGAGGAGATGGCCCGGGTCGCCGACCGGCCGATCAAGAAACTGCCGACCCTGCGCGGCCGGACCGTGGTGAACCTCTTCTTCGAGGACTCCACCCGCACCCGGATCTCCTTCGAGGCCGCCGAGAAGCGGCTGTCCGCGGACGTCATCAACTTCACCGCCAAGGGCTCCAGCGTCTCCAAGGGCGAGTCCCTGAAGGACACCGCCCAGACCCTGGAAGCCATGGGGGTCGACGCCGTGGTCATCCGGCACGGCGCCTCCGGGGCCCCGTACCGGCTGGCCACGTCCGGCTGGATCGACGCCCATGTGATCAACGCGGGCGACGGCACCCACCAGCACCCCACGCAGGCCCTGCTGGACGCGTTCACCATGCGGCGCCGGCTGGTCGGCCGGGACGCCGGGCTCGGCAAGGACCTCTCCGGCCGGCGCATCACCGTCGTCGGCGACGTCCTGCACAGCCGGGTCGCCCGCTCCAACGTCGACCTGCTGCACACCCTCGGCGCCGAGGTCACCCTGGTCGCCCCGCCGACCCTGCTGCCGGTCGGCGTCGACACCTGGCCCTGCGAGGTGTCCTACGACCTCGACTCGGTGCTGACCAAGTCCGACGCGGTGATGATGCTGCGCGTCCAGCGCGAGCGGATGAACGCCGCCTTCTTCCCCACCGAGCGGGAGTACTCCCGCCGCTACGGCCTCGACGGCGACCGGATGGCGCGGATGCCGGAGCACGCCATCGTGATGCACCCCGGCCCGATGGTCCGTGGCATGGAGATCACCGCCGAGGTCGCGGACTCCGACCGCTGCACCGTGATCGAACAGGTCGCCAACGGTGTCTCCGTCCGGATGGCCGTCCTGTACCTGCTGCTCGGCGGCAACGAACCCGCCTTCACCCCCGCCCGTACCACCGAGGAGAAGTAAGAACGATGAGCAAGACCCTGATCCGTGGTGCGAAGGTGCTCGGCGGCGAGCCGCAGGACGTCCTGATCGACGGCGAAACGATCACTCAGGTGGGCACCGGGCTGCCGGCCGACGGCGCCGACGTCGTCGAGGCCGGGGGCAGGATCCTCCTGCCGGGCCTCGTCGACCTGCACACCCACCTGCGCGAGCCCGGCCGCGAGGACTCCGAGACCGTCCTGACCGGCACCCGGGCGGCGGCGAGCGGCGGCTACACGGCCGTGTTCGCCATGGCCAACACCTTCCCGGTCGCCGACACCGCCGGCGTGGTCGAGCAGGTCTGGCGGCTCGGCCAGGAGCACGGCTACTGCGACGTACGGCCCATCGGCGCCGTCACCGTCGGCCTGGACGGGAAGAAGCTCGCCGAGCTGGGCGCGATGCACGAGTCCGCGGCCGGCGTCACCGTCTTCTCCGACGACGGCAAGTGCGTCCACGACGCCGTGATCATGCGCCGCGCACTGGAGTACGTGAAGGCCTTCGACGGCGTCGTGGCCCAGCACGCCCAGGAGCCCCGGCTGACCGAGGGCGCCCAGATGAACGAGGGCGTCGTCTCCGCGGAACTGGGCCTGGGCGGCTGGCCCGCGGTCGCCGAGGAGTCGATCATCGCCCGCGACGTGCTCCTCGCCGAGCACGTCGGCTCCCGGGTGCACATCTGCCACCTGTCGACCGCCGGGTCCGTCGAGATCGTCCGCTGGGCCAAGTCCCGCGGCATCCGGGTCACCGCCGAGGTCACCCCGCACCACCTGCTGCTCACCGACGAACTGGTCCGGTCGTACAACCCGGTCTACAAGGTCAACCCGCCGCTGCGCACCGAGCGGGACGTCATGGCGCTGCGCGAGGCGCTCGCCGACGGCACCATCGACATCGTCGCCACCGACCACGCCCCGCACCCGCACGAGGACAAGGACTGCGAGTGGGCCGCCGCCGCCATGGGCATGGTCGGCCTGGAGACCGCACTGTCCGTGGTCCAGGGGACAATGGTCGACACGGGCCTGCTGGACTGGGCCGGCGTCGCCGACCGCATGTCCTTCCAGCCCGCACGCATCGGACAGGCCGAGGGCCATGGCCGTCCCGTCTCGGCAGGTGAGCCCGCCAACCTCACCCTCGTCGACTCGGCATACCGTGGCCCTGTGGACCCCGCGGGCTTCGCCTCGCGCAGCCGCAACACCCCCTACGAGGGCCGTGAGCTGCCGGGCCGTGTCACGCACACCTGGCTCCGGGGCAAGGCCACGCTCGTCGACGGGAAGCTCACGTGACACCTCTCCTCCTGCTGGCCGCCGAGAAGGAATCGGCGGAAGTGACCGACTGGGCCGCCCGGATCGGCTGGGTCGTCGGACTCGCCCTCTTCGTCGCGCTCGTCTACTGGCTGATGCGCGAAGGCTGGAAGTGGCGGGGCACCCTCCAGGGCGACCTGCCCGAGCTGCACGGCGCGCCGGACGACCCGGGCCCGGCGAGACTGACGATGAGCGGCCGCTACCACGGATCCACCACCGCCGGTCAGTGGCTGGACCGCATCGTGGCGCACGGCCTGGGCACCCGCAGCCGTGCCGAGCTCACGCTGACCGACGCCGGACTGGACGTCGTACGCCCCGGGGCGGACGACTTCTTCGTCCCGGCCCGTGCGCTGCGCGGCGCCCGGCTCGACAAGGGCATCGCGGGCAAGGTCCTCACCGAGGGCGGCCTGCTGGTCGTCACCTGGGCGCACGGCGAGCGGCTGATCGACTCGGGCTTCCGCTCCGACAGCGCGGCGGAGCACAACGCATGGGTCGAGACCCTCAATCACCTGATCAACAAGACGGAAGGCGCACGATGACAACCTCCACCAGGGGAACCGGCAAGGTTCCCGCCGTACTCGTCCTGGAGGACGGCCGGATCTTCCGCGGCCGTGCCTACGGGGCGGTGGGGGAGACCTTCGGCGAAGCGGTGTTCTCCACCGGCATGACCGGCTACCAGGAGACCCTCACCGACCCGTCGTACCACCGCCAGGTCGTGGTCATGACCGCCCCGCACGTCGGCAACACCGGCGTCAACGACGAGGACGCCGAGTCGAAGCGGATCTGGGTCTCCGGCTACGTCGTCCGCGACCCCGCCCGGACGCCCTCCAACTGGCGCTCCCGCCGCTCCCTGGACGACGAGCTCGCCGCCCAGGGCGTCGTCGGCATCAGCGGCATCGACACCCGCGCGCTCACCCGCCACCTGCGCGAGCGCGGCGCGATGCGCGTCGGCATCTTCAGCGGCGACGCCGTGCGCGACGACGCCGCGCTGCTGGCCCGGGTACAGGAAGCCCCCCAGATGGCGGGCGCCGACCTGTCCGCCGAGGTCGCCACCACCGAGCCGTACGTCGTCCCCGCGATCGGCGAGAAGAAGTTCACCGTCGCCGCCGTCGACCTCGGCATCAAGGGCATGACCCCGCAGCGCATGGCCGAACGCGGCATCGAGGTGCACGTGCTGCCCGCGACCGCGACCGTCGAGGACGTCTACGCGGTGGAGCCCGACGGCGTGTTCTTCTCCAACGGCCCCGGCGACCCCGCCACCGCCGACCACCCGGTCGCCCTGATGCGGGCGGTCCTGGAGCGCGGCACCCCCCTGTTCGGCATCTGCTTCGGCAACCAGATCCTGGGCCGAGCCCTCGGCTTCGGCACCTACAAGCTGAAGTACGGCCACCGCGGCATCAACCAGCCGGTGCAGGACCGCACGACCGGCAAGGTCGAGGTCACCGCGCACAACCACGGCTTCGCCGTCGACGCCCCGCTCGACGAGGTCTCCGACACCCCGTTCGGCCGCGCCGAGGTGTCCCACGTGTGTCTGAACGACAACGTGGTGGAAGGCCTCCAGCTCCTCGACAAGCCGGCATTCAGCGTCCAGTACCACCCCGAAGCGGCAGCGGGCCCGCACGACGCCGCCTACCTGTTCGACCGCTTCACGTCTTTGATGAGCACCGTCCCGATGGAGGGCCAGCGTGCCTAAGCGCACCGATATCCAGTCCGTCCTGGTCATCGGGTCCGGCCCGATCGTCATCGGCCAGGCCGCCGAGTTCGACTACTCCGGCACCCAGGCGTGCCGCGTGCTCAAGGCCGAGGGCCTGCGCGTCGTCCTGGTGAACTCCAACCCGGCGACGATCATGACCGATCCGGAGATCGCCGACGCCACCTACGTCGAGCCGATCACCCCCGAGTTCGTCGAGAAGATCATCGCCAAGGAGCGGCCGGACGCCCTGCTGCCCACCCTGGGCGGCCAGACGGCGCTCAACACCGCGATCTCCCTGCACGGCAACGGCGTCCTCGAGAAGTACGGCGTCGAGCTGATCGGCGCCAACGTGGAGGCGATCCACAAGGGCGAGGACCGCGACCTGTTCAAGGAGGTCGTGGAGGAGGTCCGCAAGAAGATCGGGCACGGCGAGTCGGCCCGCTCCCACATCTGCCACTCGATGGACGACGTCCTCAGGGGCGTCGAGGCGCTCGGCGGCTACCCCGTGGTCGTCCGCCCCTCCTTCACCATGGGCGGCGCAGGCTCCGGCTTCGCGCACGACGAGGAGGAGCTGCGCCGCATCGCGGGCCAGGGCCTCACCCTCTCGCCGACCACCGAGGTGCTCCTGGAGGAGTCCATCCTCGGCTGGAAGGAGTACGAGCTGGAGCTGATGCGCGACAAGCACGACAACGTCGTGGTCGTCTGCTCCATCGAGAACTTCGACCCGATGGGCGTGCACACCGGCGACTCGATCACCGTCGCCCCGGCGATGACGCTGACCGACCGCGAGTACCAGGTGCTGCGCGACGTCGGCATCGCGATCATCCGCGAGGTCGGCGTCGACACCGGCGGCTGCAACATCCAGTTCGCGGTGAACCCCGAGGACGGCCGGGTCATCGTCATCGAGATGAACCCCCGGGTGTCGCGCTCCTCCGCGCTCGCCTCCAAGGCGACCGGTTTCCCGATCGCCAAGATCGCCGCGAAGCTCGCCGTGGGCTACACGCTCGACGAGATCCCCAACGACATCACCCAGGAGACCCCGGCCTCCTTCGAGCCGACGCTCGACTACGTGGTCGTGAAGGCGCCCCGGTTCGCGTTCGAGAAGTTCCCGAGTGCCGACTCCACCCTCACCACCACCATGAAGTCGGTCGGCGAGGCCATGGCCATCGGCCGCAACTTCACCGAGGCCTTCCAGAAGGCGCTGCGCTCGCTGGAGAAGAAGGGCAGCCAGTTCACCTTCGTCGGCGAGCCGGGCGACAAGACCGAGCTGCTGCGCGAGGCGGTGCGCCCCACCGACGGCCGGATCAACGCCGTCATGGGCGCCATCCGGGCGGGCGCCACCCCCGAGGAGGTCTTCGACGCCACGAAGATCGACCCCTGGTTCGTCGACCAGCTCTTCCTGATCAAGGAGATCGCCGACGAGCTGGCCGCCGCCCCCGAGCTGACCCGCGACCTGCTCGCCGAGGCCAAGCGGCACGGCTTCTCCGACCAGCAGATCGCCGAGATCCGCGGCCTGCGCGAGGACGTCGTCCGCGAGGTCCGGCACGCCCTCGGCATCCGCCCGGTCTACAAGACGGTCGACACCTGCGCCGCCGAGTTCGCCGCGCGGACGCCGTACTTCTACTCCTCCTACGACGAGGAGACCGAGGTCGCGCCCCGCGAGAAGCCCGCGGTGATCATCCTGGGCTCCGGCCCGAACCGCATCGGCCAGGGCATCGAGTTCGACTACTCCTGCGTCCACGCCTCCTTCGCGCTGAGCGACGCCGGCTACGAGACCGTGATGGTCAACTGCAACCCGGAGACCGTCTCCACCGACTACGACACCTCCGACCGGCTGTACTTCGAGCCGCTCACCCTGGAGGACGTACTGGAGATCGTCCACGCCGAGCAGCAGGCCGGACCGGTCGCGGGCGTCGTCGTCCAGCTCGGCGGACAGACCCCGCTCGGTCTGTCGCAGGCGCTGAAGGACAACGGCGTGCCGATCGTCGGCACCTCCCCGGAGGCCATCCACGCCGCCGAGGACCGCGGCGCCTTCGGCCGGGTCCTCAAGGAGGCCGGCCTGCCGGCCCCCAAGCACGGCACCGCCACCACCTTCACCGAGGCCAAGGCCATCGCCGACGAGATCGGCTACCCGGTCCTCGTCCGGCCGTCCTACGTGCTCGGCGGGCGCGGCATGGAGATCGTCTACGACGAGACCCGGCTGGAGTCGTACATCGCCGAGTCGACCGAGATCAGCCCCTCCCGGCCGGTGCTCGTCGACCGCTTCCTCGACGACGCCATAGAGATCGACGTGGACGCCCTCTACGACGGCGAGGAGCTCTACCTCGGCGGCGTCATGGAGCACATCGAGGAGGCCGGCATCCACTCCGGCGACTCGGCGTGCGCCCTGCCCCCGATCACCCTGGGCGGCTTCGACATCAAGCGGCTGCGGGCCTCCACGGAGGCCATCGCGCGCGGTGTCGGGGTGCGCGGCCTGATCAACATCCAGTTCGCGCTCTCCGGGGACATCCTCTACGTCCTGGAGGCCAACCCGCGCGCCTCGCGCACCGTCCCCTTCACCTCGAAGGCGACCGCGGTGCCGCTGGCCAAGGCCGCCGCGCGGATCTCGCTGGGCGCCACCGTCGCCGAACTGCGCGCCGAGGGGCTGCTCCCGGCGCACGGCGACGGCGGCGAGCTGCCGCTGGACGCGCCGATCTCCGTCAAGGAGGCCGTGCTGCCCTGGTCCCGCTTCCGGGACATCCACGGCCGCGGCGTCGACACGGTCCTCGGCCCGGAGATGCGCTCCACCGGCGAGGTCATGGGCATCGACTCCGTCTTCGGCACGGCGTACGCCAAGTCGCAGGCCGGCGCCTACGGGCCGCTGCCGACGAAGGGACGCGCGTTCATCTCGGTCGCCAACCGCGACAAGCGCTCGATGATCTTCCCCGCGCGGGAGCTGGTGGCGCACGGCTTCGAGCTGCTCGCCACCTCCGGCACCGCCGAGGTCCTCAAGCGCAACGGCATCAACGCCACGGTGGTCCGCAAGCAGTCCGAGGGCACCGGCCCGAACGGCGAGAAGACCATCGTCCAGCTCATCCACGACGGCGAGGTCGACCTCATCGTCAACACCCCGTACGGCACCGGCGGCCGCCTCGACGGCTACGACATCCGTACGGCCGCGGTGGCCCGCTCCGTGCCCTGTCTGACGACCGTCCAGGCGCTCGCCGCCGCGGTCCAGGGCATCGACGCGCTCAACCGCGGTGAGGTGGGCGTCCGCTCGCTCCAGGAACACGCGGAACATCTGACCGCGGCCCGCGACTAGCAGCAGCCCCCAGGGGGACACCGGAAACGGTGTCCCCCTCTTCATGAGGACATCATGTACAAGATTCTCTTCACCCTGCTGTTCCGGCGGATGGACCCGGAGCAGGCCCACCACCTGGCCTTCGGCTGGATCCGCCGCGTCGCCCGCGTCCCCGTCCTGCGCACCTTCGTCGCCGCCGTGCTCGCCCCGCGCCACGGGGAGCTGCGCACCGAGGCGCTCGGACTGCGGCTGCACAGCCCCTTCGGTCTCGCCGCCGGCTTCGACAAGAACGCCGTCGGCATCGACGGCATGGCCATGCTCGGCTTCGACCATGTCGAGATCGGCACGGTGACCGGGGAGCCGCAGCCCGGCAACCCCAGGAAGCGGCTGTTCCGTCTGGTCGGGGACCGGGCCCTGATCAACCGCATGGGCTTCAACAACGAGGGCTCGCTCGCCGTCGCCGCGCGTCTGGCCTCCCGCACGCCCGTCTTCCGGACGGTCGTCGGCGTCAACATCGGCAAGACCAAGGTCGTCCCCGAGGACGAGGCCGTGGCCGACTACGTGAAGTCCGCCGAGCGGCTCGCGCCGTACGCCGACTACCTGGTCGTCAACGTCTCCTCGCCGAACACCCCCGGGCTGCGCGACCTCCAGGCCGTGGACCACCTGCGCCCGCTGCTCGCCGCCGTCCGCGAGGCCGCCGACCGCACGGTGCCGGCCCGCCGGGTGCCGCTGCTGGTGAAGATCGCTCCCGACCTCGCCGACGAGGACGTCGACGCGGTCGCCGACCTCGCCGTGGAGCTCGGTCTGGACGGCATCATCGCCACCAACACCACCATCGCCCGTGAGGGACTCGGCCTGACGTCCGACCCGGCCGTCGTGAAGGAGACCGGCGGCCTGTCCGGCGCCCCCCTCAAGGCACGCTCCCTAGAGGTGCTGCGGCGCCTCTACGCGCGCGTCGGCGACCGGATCACCCTGGTCGGCGTCGGCGGCATCGAGAACGCCGAGGACGCCTGGCAGCGCATCCTGGCCGGTGCCACGCTGGTCCAGGGCTACAGCGCGTTCATCTACGAGGGCCCCTTCTGGGGCCGCGCCATGCACAAGGGGCTCGCCGCGCGGCTGCGCACCAGCCCCTACGCCACGCTCGCCGACGCGGTGGGCGCCGACGTGAGGAAGACGGTATGACCGCTCCGGAACCCTTCGGCGCGCGCCTGCGCCGTGCGATGGACGAGCGGGGCGCGCTGTGCGTGGGCATCGACCCGCATGCCTCCCTGCTCGCCGAGTGGGGCCTGAACGACGACGTGAACGGCCTGGAGCGGTTCAGCCGCACGGTGGTCGAGGCGGTCGCCGGCCGGGTCGCCGTGCTCAAGCCGCAGAGCGCCTTCTTCGAACGCTTCGGCTCGCGCGGCGTCGCCGTCCTGGAGAGGACGGTCCAGGAGGCGCGGGCGGCCGGGGCGCTGGTCCTCATGGACGCCAAGCGCGGGGACATCGGCTCCACCATGGCCGCCTACGCGGAGGCCTTCCTGCACCGGGACGCCCCCCTGTTCTCGGACGCCCTCACCGTCTCCCCGTACCTCGGCTACGGCTCGCTGAGCCCGGCCGTGGCACTGGCCAGGGAGTCCGGCACGGGGCTGTTCGTGCTGGCGCTCACGTCCAATCCGGAGGGCGGCGAGGTGCAGCACGCGGTCCGCGCCGACGGGCGGACCATCGGGGCGACCATGCTCGGTCACCTCGCGCTGGAGAACGCCGGCGAGGAGCCGCTGGGCTCCTTCGGCGCGGTGGTCGGCGCGACACTCGGCGACCTCTCCTCCTACGACCTGGACATGGGCGGGCCGATCCTGGCGCCCGGCATCGGCGCGCAGGGAGCCACACCGGCCGACCTCCCGGCGGTCTTCGGCCGCGCCGTGCGCAACGTCGTGCCGAACGTCAGCCGGGGAGTGTTGCGCCACGGTCCCGAAGCGGTCGCTCTGCGTGACGCCGTGGAGCGGTTCGCGGAGGAGATCAGGGCCGCCGTGACGCCGGCCTGAACCGGCCGGCGACGGATTCCGAGGTCGCCGCACTCTGGATACACCCTCAAATCCAGGGCAGTATGTCCTCAATGTCCGTCCTGACGGAGGCTGACCAGGACTTTTCCGCTGTTCTCGCTGACTCCGGCGGAGTTGGCCGCTAGTCTCCGACGGAGAGTGAACGGGCAAGCGTGTTGCTCGTGGCTCCCCAGGTGTGGGGCGACTAGGTTCCTCACCGGTCCGTATCCGACAGATCGACATCCGAGGTGACGTAGGCGTGGCTCTTCCGCCCCTTACCCCTGAACAGCGCGCAGCCGCGCTCGAAAAGGCCGCCGCGGCTCGCCGGGAGCGGGCCGAGGTCAAGAATCGACTCAAGCACTCCGGCGCCTCTCTTCACGAGGTCATCAAGCAGGGCCAGGAGAACGACGTCATCGGCAAGATGAAGGTCTCCGCCCTGCTGGAGTCCCTGCCGGGCGTGGGCAAGGTCCGCGCCAAGCAGATCATGGAGCGACTGGGCATCTCCGAGAGCCGCCGCGTGCGGGGTCTCGGTTCCAACCAGATCGCCTCCCTGGAGCGCGAGTTCGGCAGCACCGGCTCCTGAGTCCCGGGCACCCCGGGATTGCTGGAATAATCGCTGCATGACTGAACGTCCGCGGCTGACCGTGCTCTCCGGCCCCTCCGGGGTCGGCAAGAGCACGGTCGTCGCCCATATGCGCAAGGAACACCCCGAGGTCTGGCTCTCGGTGTCGGCGACGACCCGCAAGCCGCGCCCCGGGGAGCAGCACGGAGTCCACTACTTCTTCGTCACCGACGAGGAGATGGACAAGCTGATCGCCAACGGCGAGCTGCTGGAGTGGGCCGAGTTCGCCGGCAACCGCTACGGCACCCCCCGCGGGGCGGTGCTGGAGCACCTGGAGGCGGGTGTGCCCGTCCTGCTGGAGATCGACCTCCAGGGTGCGCGGCAGGTCCGCGAGTCCATGGCCGAGGCCCAGCTGGTGTTCCTGGCTCCTCCCTCCTGGGAGGAGCTCGTGCGCAGGCTCACGGGCCGGGGCACCGAGTCGCCCGAGGTCATCGAGCGGCGGCTGACCGCCGCCAGGGTCGAACTGGCGGCCGAGCCCGAGTTCGACACCACCCTGGTCAACACCTCCGTCGAGGACGTCGCCCGCGAGCTGCTAGCCTTGATGAACGTCGTGTGATCGTGAGCAATCGTTCACCGGTCTCGCCGACTGATTCTTTCCCATCCATCGGAAGGTAGAGCGTGTCCTCTTCCATCTCCGCGCCCGAGGGCATCATCAACCCGCCGATCGACGAGCTCCTCGAGGCCACGGACTCGAAGTACAGCCTCGTGATCTACGCGGCCAAGCGGGCCCGCCAGATCAACGCGTACTACTCGCAGCTCGGCGAGGGCCTGCTCGAGTACGTCGGCCCCCTCGTCGACACCCATGTCCACGAGAAGCCGCTCTCGATCGCCCTGCGCGAGATCAACGCGGGACTGCTGACCTCCGAGGCCGTCGAAGGCCCCGGTCAGTAAGCGGTTGGTACGTCGTATCAGCTGACTGCAGCTGACTTTTCCACAGGCCCGGCAGCACGTCTGCCGGGCCTGTGGTGTCTCATGGGGGTGGTCGCAGTTTTCCGAGGTCCGGGGAGAGACGGTGGACAAGCCGAAGGTCGTTCTGGGGGTCAGCGGTGGCATCGCCGCGTACAAGGCCTGTGAGCTGCTCAGGCGGCTGACGGAGTCGGGGCACGACGTCCGCGTCGTCCCCACCGCCTCCGCACTGCACTTCGTCGGCGCGGCCACCTGGTCCGCCCTCTCCGGCAACCCGGTCTCCACCGAGGTCTGGGACGACGTGCACGAGGTGCCGCACGTCCGCATCGGGCAGCACGCCGACCTGGTGGTCGTCGCCCCCGCCACCGCCGACATGCTGGCCAGGGCGGCCCACGGCCTGGCCGACGACCTCCTCACCAACACCCTGCTCACCGCCCGCTGCCCGGTGGTCTTCGCCCCCGCCATGCACACCGAGATGTGGGAGCACCCGGCCACCCAGGACAACGTGGCGACCCTGCGCGCCCGAGGCGCCGTCGTCGTCGAGCCGGCCGTCGGCCGGCTCACCGGCGTCGACACCGGCAAGGGCCGGCTGCCCGACCCGGCCGAGATCTTCGAGGTCTGCCGGCGGGTGCTGGCCCGGGGCGCCGCCGGGCCCGACCTCCGGGGCCGGCACGTCGTGGTCAGCGCCGGGGGCACCCGCGAGCCCCTGGACCCCGTCCGCTTCCTCGGCAACCGCTCCTCCGGCAAGCAGGGCTACGCCCTCGCCCGCACCGCCGCCGCCCGGGGCGCCCGCGTCACGCTGGTCGCCGCCAACGCCGCGCTGCCCGACCCGGCGGGGGTGGACGTCGTCCCCGTCGGAACCGCCGTGGAGCTGCGTGAGGCGGTGCTGCGCGCCGCCGCCGACGCGGACGCCGTGGTCATGGCCGCGGCCGTCGCGGACTTCCGCCCGGCCGTCTACGCGGCCGGGAAGATCAAGAAGAAGGACGGCCAGGAGCCCGAGCCCGTCGCCCTGGTGCGGAATCCGGACGTCCTGGCCGAGATCTCCGGCGACCGGGCGCGCGCCGGACAGGTGATCGTCGGCTTCGCCGCGGAGACCGACGACGTGCTCGCCAACGGCCGGGCCAAGCTGAAGCGCAAGGGCTGCGACCTGCTGGTGGTCAACGAGGTGGGGGAGCGCAAGACCTTCGGCTCAGAGGAGAACGAGGCCGTGGTACTGGGCGCGGACGGCAGCGAGACCCCCGTCGCGCACGGCCCGAAGGAGGCCCTGGCGGACACCGTCTGGGACCTGGTGGCGGAGCGCCTGGGCTGACCGCCGGACGCGGCGGCCGGTCCCGAAACCTCCTTTCCCGGGGCGTGGCGCCACTGGCCAACATCGCTCCGCATGGGCAGAATGCCCGTGCCGCAGGTCACAGCGCTCTCGCGAGACGAGACAGGGGCCCCCGCGGCGAAGCGCGACCGATAAACTGTTCCACGGACGGCGTCGGGTGCAGCCCCCGCCGTCCGCCAATGATCAGCCAGCAGCCGCTGCAACCCCAGGGAGCGTTGTGTCCCGTCGTCTGTTCACCTCGGAGTCCGTGACCGAGGGTCACCCCGACAAGATCGCTGACCAGATCAGCGACACCATTCTCGACGCGCTGCTCCGTGAGGACCCGACCTCCCGGGTCGCCGTCGAGACCCTGATCACCACCGGCCTGGTGCACGTGGCCGGCGAGGTCACCACCAAGACGTACGCGGACATCGCGACGCTGGTGCGCAACAAGATCCTGGAGATCGGCTACGACTCCTCGAAGAAGGGCTTCGACGGCGCCTCCTGCGGCGTCTCGGTGTCGATCGGCGCGCAGTCCCCGGACATCGCGCAGGGCGTCGACACGGCGTACGAGTCCCGCGTCGAGGGCGACGACGACGAGCTGGACCGGCAGGGCGCAGGCGACCAGGGCCTGATGTTCGGCTACGCGACGGACGAGACGCCGACGCTGATGCCGCTGCCCGTCTTCCTCGCCCACCGCCTGTCCAAGCGCCTGTCCGACGTGCGGAAGAACGGCACCATCCCCTACCTGCGTCCCGACGGCAAGACCCAGGTCACCATCGAGTACGACGGTGACAAGGCGGTCCGTCTGGACACCGTGGTCGTCTCCTCCCAGCACGCCTCCGACATCGACCTGGAGTCGCTGCTCGCCCCCGACATCCGCGAGTTCGTCGTGGAGCCGGAGCTGAAGGCGCTCCTGGACGAGGGCATCAAGCTCGACACCGAGAAGTACCGGCTGCTGGTGAACCCGACCGGCCGCTTCGAGGTCGGCGGCCCGATGGGCGACGCCGGTCTCACCGGCCGCAAGATCATCATCGACACGTACGGCGGCATGGCTCGCCACGGCGGCGGCGCCTTCTCCGGCAAGGACCCGTCCAAGGTGGACCGCTCGGCGGCGTACGCGATGCGCTGGGTCGCCAAGAACGTCGTCGCGGCCGGCCTGGCCGCCCGCTGCGAGGTCCAGGTGGCGTACGCCATCGGCAAGGCCGAGCCGGTCGGTCTGTTCGTGGAGACCTTCGGCACCGCCAAGGTCGACGCCGAGAAGATCGAGCGCGCCATCGACGAGGTCTTCGACCTCCGCCCGGCCGCGATCATCCGCGACCTGGACCTGCTGCGCCCGATCTACGCCCAGACCGCCGCCTACGGCCACTTCGGCCGTGAGCTGCCGGAATTCACCTGGGAGCGCACCGACCGCGTGGACGCCCTCCGCGAGGCGGCCGGCCTGTAGCCCGGACACCCCGCGTCTCCCCGAGGCCCGGCGGCCCCTCCCGAGGGGCCGCCGGGCCTCGGCGCGTGCGCGATCCGCGCCCGGGCCGGCCTCGGGCCGGCGTCGCTGTCAGTCGTGTTTGGTAAGAATGCAAGCGTGAGCAGCGAGAACGGACAGCCGGACGGGGACGCGGAGAGCGCGCCCCCCGAGCAGCTCGCGCTCATCCGGGAGAGCGTGCGCAAGGCCAAGGCGCCCCGGGCCAAACCGCGCACCTGGCGCGGCGCCGCGCTCGCCGAGGAGCTGCCCGTGGCCCGCGTCCTCGTCGACAAGGGCGTGCTCCACCTCGACCGCTACTTCGACTACGCCGTGCCCGAGGACCTGGACGCCGACGCCCAGCCGGGCGTGCGGGTGCGGGTGCGCTTCGGGGCCGGCCGGCACCGGGTGCGCGAGGGCAGGCGCGAGGGCGGCGGACTGATCGACGGATTCCTCGTCGAGCGGCTCGCCGAGTCCGACTACTCGGGCCCCCTGGCGGCGCTGGCCCAGGTCGTCTCGCCCGAGCGGGTGCTCGACGAGGAACTGCTGGGGCTCGCCCGCGCGGTCGCCGACCGGTACGCGGGCAGCCTCGCCGACGTCCTCCAGCTGGCCGTGCCGCCGCGCAACGCACGCGCCGAGCAGCGCCCCTCGCCCGCCCCGCTGCCGCCACCTCCGGCGCCCGGCCCCGGCTCCTGGGACCGCTACGAACAGGGGCCCGGCTTCCTCGCGTCACTGGCCTCCGGCGGCTCCCCCCGCGCCGTGTGGAACGCGCTGCCCGGCCCGGAATGGAGCGGGGAACTGGCCAGGGCCGTCGCCGCGACCCTGGCCTCCGGACGGGGCGCGCTGGCCGTCCTGCCCGACGGACGGTCCGTCGCGCGCCTGGACGCCGCGCTCACCGGGCTGCTGGGCGAGGGACGGCACGCCGTGCTCACCGCCGACGCCGGCCCCGAGAAGCGGTACGCGCAGTGGCTCGCCGTGCGGCGCGGGTCGGTACGGGCCGTCATCGGCACCCGGGCGGCGATGTTCGCACCGGTGCGCGACCTCGGACTGGTCGCCGTGTGGGACGACGGCGACGACAGCCACAGCGAGCAGCACGCCCCGCAGCCGCACTCCCGCGAGGTGCTGCTGCTGCGGGCGGCGCAGGACGGGTGCGGCTTCCTGCTGGGCAGCCGGGACTGCACCGTGGAGGCCGCCCAGCTGGTGGAGACCGGCTGGGCCAGGCCGCTGGTCGCCGGGCGGGAGCGGGTCCGGGCCGCCGCCCCGCTGGTGCGGACCGTCGGGGACGGCGACCTGGCACGCGACGAGGCCGCCCGTGCCGCCCGGCTGCCGAGCCTCGCCTGGCAGGCCGCCAGGGAGGGCCTGCGGCACGGGCCGGTGCTCGTACAGGTGCCCCGCCGGGGCTATGTGCCGCGGATGGCGTGCGCCCGGTGCCGCGAACCGGCACGCTGCCGGCACTGCTCCGGACCGCTTCAGGCCCAGGGCACCGACGATCTGCGGTGCGCGTGGTGCGGGCGCGGGGAGACCGGCTGGCACTGCCCGGAGTGCGGCGGGTTCCGGCTGCGGGCCCAGGTGGTGGGCGCGCGGCGGACCGCCGAGGAGCTGGGCCGGGCATTCCCCGCGGTGCCGGTGCGCACCTCGGGGCGCGAACACGTGCTGGACACGGTGCCGGGCACGCCCGCCCTGGTGGTGAGCACGCCGGGCGCGGAGCCCGAGGCCGAGGGCGGATACGCGGCGGCGCTGCTGCTGGACGGGTGGGCCATGCTGAGCCGGCCGGACCTGCGGGCCGGGGAGGACGCGTTGCGCCGCTGGATCGCCGCGGCGGCGCTGGTCCGCCCCCAGCAGGCGGGCGGCACGGTGGTCGTGGTCGCCGAGCCGACGCTGCGCCCCGTGCAGGCGCTGGTGCGCTGGGACCCCGTCGGGCACGCGGTGCGGGAACTGGCCGAGCGTGGCGAACTGGGGTTCCCGCCGGTGTCGCGGATGGCGGCGGTGTCGGGTCCGGGCGAGGCGGTGGCGGGCTTCCTCAGCGCGGTGGCGCTGCCCGCGCAGGCGGAGATCCTCGGCCCCGTGCCCCTGCCGGTCACCCCGGCGGGCCGTCCACGGCGGCCCGGCGCCCCGCCTCCGGGCGAGCAGTGGGACCGTGCGCTGATCCGCGTGCCCCCCGGGAACGGCGCGGCGCTGACCGCCGCGCTGAAGTCCGCCCAGGCCGCCCGGATGGCCCGCGGCGGGAACACCCCCGTGTGGGTCCGTGTCGACCCCCCGGACATCGGCTGACGCCGCCGGACGTGCCGCGCCCTCCCGGAGGCGGTGCGTCCGGGAGGGCGCGGGCCCGCGGGGGATCAGCCGTTGCGCGGGGCGGGGAAGGCGGTCGGGCGCGGGTCGTCGCGCAGGGACGGGCTGCCGGACGTGGGCTGGGTCGGCATGGAGCGGGCCGCGGGCACGGTCGGCACCGTGGTGACGCCGGCGCCCACGTTGACCGTGCGCGTCCCCGCCGGCTCCGGCGCGGTGGTCTCGGCGGCCGCCGGGGTCTGGGAGGCGGCACGGCGGGCGCCGTAGCGGCGGTGGACCGCCTGCTTGGTCACGCCGAGCGCGGAGCCCACCGCGTCCCACGAGAAGCCCAGCGAGCGGTCGAAGTCCACGGCCGCCGTGACCAGGGTCTCGACACTGTCCCGCAGCTCCTGGGCGAGACGTACCGTCGGGGCGGGGGCGCGTCCGTAGACCACGAATCCCGTGGACGGTCCGGAGCGGCGCGGGCGGTAGACGTTGCCCAGCTGGGCGGTGAGCGTGCGCAGCGCGTCCACCTGCCGGCGGACCCGCTCGATGTCCCGCACCAGCAGGTGCAGGCTGGCCCGAGCCTGGGCGTCGTGGGTTGCGTGGTCGGCCATGAACAAGCCTCTCGAACCGGCGTTGAAAGGGATGGGCCCGTGTCGGGGGCCCGCGGTCAACTCTTTCTTGACCAACGCGGGAGCGCTCCGCGGGTCACGGGGTGGGGGCGTGGGGGCATATGCGTACGCCCCCGGCGTGGGCGATCCCGTGCGGGAGCCCCGCGGCCGGCGTCCGTCCCTTCGTGCGACCCGGTGACGCGTGCCCCATAGACTGGTGCGCTGCCCGTGTCCGACCCGCCCGAGAGGCCCCCAGCACCCCATGAGGCTCGTCTTCGCCGGTACCCCCGAGGTCGCCGTTCCCGCACTGGACGCTCTTCTCGCCTCCGGGCGGCACGAGGTGGCCGCCGTGGTCACGCGCCCCGACGCGCCCGCCGGACGCGGCCGCAGGCTCGTCGCGTCGCCCGTCGCCGAGCGCGCCGAGGAGGCCGGCATCGAGGTGCTGAAGCCCGCCAGGCCCCGGGACCCCGACTTCCTAAAGCGGCTCACGGAGATCGCGCCGGACTGCTGCCCCGTCGTCGCCTACGGCGCCCTGCTGCCCCGGGCCGCCCTGGACATCCCCGCCCGGGGCTGGGTCAACCTGCACTTCTCGCTGCTGCCCGCCTGGCGCGGCGCCGCACCGGTGCAGCACGCCATCATGGCCGGCGACGAGATCACCGGCGCCGCCACCTTCCTCATCGAGGAGGGCCTCGACTCCGGACCCGTCTACGGCACCGTCACCGAGGAGATCCGCCCCACCGACACCAGCGGCGACCTGCTGACCCGGCTCGCCTTCGCCGGCTCCGGGCTGCTCGCCGCCACCATGGACGGCATCGAGGACGGCACCCTGAAGGCCGTGCCGCAGCCCGCCGACGGCATCAGCCTCGCCCCCAAGGTCACCGTCGAGGACGCCCACGTCGACTGGAACACCCCGGCGCTGCGCGTCGACCGGGTGGTGCGCGGCTGCACCCCCGCGCCCGGTGCCTGGACCACCTTCCGCGGCGAGCGGCTCAAGATCGTGCAGGCCGCCACCGTCCCGTCCCTGACCGACCTCGCGCCCGGGCAGCTGTCCGCCGGCAAGAACAACGTGTACGTGGGCACCGGCTCGTATGCCGTCGAGCTGCTGTGGGTGCAGGCCCAGGGCAAGAAGCCGATGCGGGCGGCGGACTGGGCGCGCGGGGCGCGGATCACCGCCGGGGAGAGCGTCGGGGGCTGACGCCGCCCGGCCCGCACGACGTAGGCTGGACCGCGCACTTCACCCCACATCCGGAGCACCTTTTTCGTGAGCGACCAGCCCCGTCGGCCCCGCAAGCCCGCCAAGCCCTACCGCCGGCCCAAGAAGGATCCCGTCCGCATCCTCGCCTTCGAGGCCCTGCGGGCCGTCGACGAGCGGGACGCGTACGCCAACCTCGTCCTGCCCCCGCTGCTGCGCAAGGCGCGCGAGAACGGCGACTTCGAGGCCAGGGACGCGGCGCTCGCGACCGAGCTGGTGTACGGCACACTGCGCCGCCAGGGGACGTACGACGCCGTCGTCGCCGCCTGCGTCGACCGGCCGCTGCGCGAGGTGGACCCGCCGGTGCTGGACGTACTGAGCCTCGGCGCGCACCAGCTGCTCGGGACGCGGATCCCCACCCATGCCGCCGTGTCCGCCACCGTCGAGCTGGCCCGGGTGGTGCTCGGCGACGGCCGCGCCAAGTTCGTCAACGCCGTGCTGCGCAAGATCGCCCAGGACGACCTCGACGGCTGGCTGGAGCGGGTGGCGCCGCCCTACGACCAGGACCCCGAGGACCACCTCGCCGTGGTGCACTCGCACCCCCGCTGGGTCGTCTCCGCGCTGTGGGACTCCCTCGGCGGCGGCCGGGCCGGCATCGAGGAACTGCTGCGGGCCGACAACGACCGGCCCGAGGTGACCCTGGTCGCCCGCCCCGGCCGGGCGACTCCCGCCGAGCTGCTGGACGAGGAGGCCGCCGAACCCGGCCGCTGGTCGCCGTACGCGGTGCGGCTCACCGAGGGCGGGGAGCCGGGCGCCATCACGGCGGTCGCGGAGGGCCGGGCCGGCGTCCAGGACGAGGGCAGCCAGCTCGTCGCGCTGGCGCTCGCCAACGCGCCCGTCGAGGGCCGCGACCGGATGTGGCTGGACGGATGCGCCGGACCGGGCGGCAAGGCGGCGCTGCTCGGGGCGCTCGCCGCCGAGCGGGGCGCCCTGCTGCTCGCCTCCGAGAAGCAGCCGCACCGGGCCGGTCTTGTGGCGAAGGCCCTGCACGGCAACCCGGGGCCCTACCAGGTGATCGCCGCCGACGGGACGCGCCCGCCGTGGCGGCCCGGCAGCTTCGACCGGGTGCTGGTCGACGTGCCGTGCACAGGACTCGGCGCCCTGCGCCGGCGGCCCGAGGCGCGCTGGCGGCGCCGCCCGGAGGACCTGGACGGCTTCGCCCCGCTCCAGCGCGGACTGCTGCGCACCGCCCTGGAGTCCGTGCGGCCCGGCGGTGTCGTCGGCTACGCCACCTGCTCGCCGCACCTCGCGGAGACCCGGGCCGTGGTGGCCGACCTCCTCAAGCAGTTCCCGGACGCCGATCTGATCGACGCCCGGCCGCTGCTGCCCGGCGTACCGGACCTGGGCGAGGGCCCCGACGTCCAGCTGTGGCCGCATCTGCACGGGACCGACGCGATGTACCTGGCGCTCATCCGCCGGACCGGCTGACGTCCGCCCCGGGCACGCTCACCCCGCCGCCCTCCTCGCGGGCCGCCCGGTGCGGCCACCACACCTTCGGGCCCACGTCCAGGAACAGGGACGTGACCAGCACCGAGCGCACGACGAAGGTGTCGATGAGCACGCCCAGGGCGACCGCGAAGCCGATCTCGGCGAAGGCGACCATGGGGAGCGTGCCCAGGGCGGCGAAGGTGCCCGCGAGGACCAGGCCCGCCGAGGTGATCACGGCGCCCGTGGCGGCCAGGCCGGTAACCACGCCCGGGCGGGTGCCCCTCCGGGCGGCCTCCTCCCGGATGCGGGTGGTCAGGAAGATGTTGTAGTCGATGCCCAGCGCCACCAGGAAGACGAAGACGAACAGCGGGAAGTCGGTCGACTCGCCCGCGTAGTCGAACACGTGCCGGAAGGCCAGGGCGCTGAGGCCGAGCGACGCCGCGAACGACAGGATCACCGTCGCGATCAGCAGCAGCGGGGCGATCAGGGCGCGCAGCAGCACACAGAGGATCAGCAGCACCACGACCAGCACCAGCGGGATGATCAGCAGGTTGTCGTGGGTGGTCGCCGCGTCCATGTCCAGCAGCGCCGCCGTGCCGCCGCCCACCTTGGCGTCGGCGTCCGGCACCGCGTGCACGGCGTCCCGGACCCGCTGCACGGTCTGCCTGGCCGCGTCGCTGTCCGCCGGGGCGGTCATGGTGGCCTCGAAGAGCACCCTGCCCCCGAAGGACGGTCTGGTGCCCGGCGGGAGGCCCAGGGAGTCCGGCACGACCCCCGCGGTGCCGGCGACCGCGCGGCCCACCTGCTCGGCCTGCGCCCCATTGGTGACGACCACGAGGGGATCGCCGCTGCCCGCCGGGAAGTACCGGGCGGAGACCTGCTGCCCGGTGATCGAGTCCGGCTTCCCGGTGAAGGCGTCCGCGTTGCCGATGCCCTCCGCGCGGAGCTGGACCAGGCCCAGCGAGCAGAGCGCCAGCACCGCCGCCGTCACCGCCCAGACCATGCGGGGGCGGCGGGCGATCCGGCGGCCCGTGCGCGCCCACACGCCCCGCTCGGTCGGGTCCGGGTCGCCGTGGTGCGGGATCACCGGCCAGAAGATCCACCGGCCGAAGACGACCAGCAGGGCGGGGAACAGCGTCAGCATCGCCAGCAGGGCGACCGCGACCCCGAGCGCGGCGACCGGGCCGAGTCCCCGGGTGGAGTTCATCTCGGCGGTCAGCAGCACCAGCATGCTCAGCACGACCGTCGCGCCGGAGGCGAACACCGCGGGGCCCGCCCGGTGCAGGGCCAGCTCCATCGCCTCGTGCCGGTCCCGGTGCCGGCGCAGCTCCTCCCGGTAGCGGGCGACCAGCAGCAGGGCGTAGTCGGTGCCCGCGCCGAAGACCAGCACCGTAAGGATCCCGGCACTCTGACCGTTGACGGTCAGCCCGCCGTACTCGGCCAGGAAGTAGATCAGGGCCTGCGCCGTGAACAGGGCGCAGATCACCGAGACCAGCGGCACCAGCAGCAGGGTGGGGCTGCGATAGGTGATCAGCAGCATCACCACGACGACGCCCGTGGCCGCCAGCAGCAGCGTGGAGTCGATGCCCTCGAACGCCTTGGCGAAGTCCGCCGAGGTGCCCCCCGGGCCCGTGATGTGCACGGCGAGTCCTTCACCGCTCCCGCCGACCTCGCCCCGGATGGAGTCGACGGCGGGCCGGATCCGCTCCCACCCCCGCTCGTCCATCGTGATGGGCACGAGGACCTGCGCGGCGCGCGGGTCCGGCTCCCGGTCGAACACGGGGCCGCGGGTCTCGGCGCCCCTGATGCCGTGGTCGCTCAGCTGTGCGAGCGCCGCCACGTCCTCGGCGATCCGCGCACGGTCGGCGGCCGTCAGCCCGCTGTCCCGCGCGTAGACCACGACGGCCGGAATCTGCTCGGGCCGGAAGTCCTCGGAGATCTTCAGCACCTGAGTGGACTCGGCGGATCCGGGCAGCCACGACGCCGCGTCGTTGTCCTGCGCTCCGGTCAGCTTCTGGGCGAACGGCGCCATGAAGAACAGCACCACCACCCACAGGCCGAGCACCAGCCACTTGGAACGCCGCCCGCACACCAGCCGCGCGACACCACGACTACCTGTCATGACCACCTCCGCAGCCGCACCGGCGTGGGGCGCCGGGCGGTGACGTGTGCGGCTCCGCAGCCCGGAGGCGGCCGGCCACGGCCCGCCCGCGGGCTACGCGCCACCGTCCCCGCCCGGGACCCGTGCACACAACCCCCGTGGAGCATGGCAGGCTTGAGCCATGGCCCCGCAGATCAGTCCCAGCATCCTGTCCGCCGACTTCGCCCGCCTCTCGGACGAGGCAAAGGCGGTGGCCGGCGCCGACTGGCTCCATGTCGACGTCATGGACAACCACTTCGTCCCGAACCTCACGCTCGGGGTGCCGGTCGTGGAGTCGCTCGCCCGTGCGACGGACACTCCGCTGGACTGCCATCTGATGATCGAGGCCCCCGATCGGTGGGCGCCCCAGTTCGTGGAGGCCGGGGCCGGTTCGGTCACCTTCCACGTCGAGGCGGCCACCGCGCCCGTGCGGCTCGCCCGGGAGATCCGGGCCAAGGGCGCGCGTGCCTCCATGGCGCTGCGTCCGGCGACCCCCGTCGAGCCGTACGAGGACCTGCTCCCCGAACTCGACATGCTGCTGATCATGACGGTCGAACCGGGCTTCGGGGGCCAGGCCTTCCTGGACATCATGCTCCCGAAGATCCGCCGTACCCGCGAGTTGATCAGCAAGCACGGTCTGGAGCTCTGGCTCCAGGTCGACGGCGGGGTCTCCGCCTCCACCATCGAGCAGTGCGCCGACGCCGGCGCCGACGTCTTCGTCGCGGGTTCCGCGGTGTACGGGGCGGCGGACCCGGCCGAGGCGGTACGTGCATTGCGCAACCAGGCCGAGGCCGCCACGTCCAAGGCGTCCTGGGCATGCGACCACTGAGCTTCAGGAAAGTGAACGGCGCCCGGCAGGGCTGATCGACCGCGCCGGATCTGCAAGGATGAACGGCGAATCCAGAGTGTGAACAGCAGTGAGGAGATCGCCGTGTCGGGTATGTCGGCGGGCCGGTCAGCCATGCGGATGGGACCCGCTGAGCTGGTGCAGGCGGCGGCCATGGCCCGCCGCTTCTACCTCGAGGGGAAGTCCAAGATCCAGATCGCCGAGGAGTTCGGCGTCAGCCGCTTCAAGGTGGCCCGGGTCCTGGAGACCGCCCTCGAACGGGATCTCGTGCGGATCGAGATCCGCGTGCCGGCCGAACTGGACGCCGAGCGCTCCGACGCGCTCCGCGCCCGCTACGGCCTCAGGAACGCCGTCGTGGTCGAGTCCCCGGCCGAGGCCGAGGAGACACCCGACCCCGAGAACCTGGGAGAGGTGGCCGCCGACCTGCTCGGCGAGCTGGTCAACGAAGGAGATGTGCTGGGCCTGGCCTGGGGCCGCTCCACCATCCACATGGCGGCGGCCCTGGACCGGCTGCCGCCCTGCACGGTCGTGCAGCTGACGGGCGTGTACGACGCCGGGACCGCCGAGCGCGGCTCGGTGGAGGCCGTGCGGCGCGCGGCCCAGGTGTCGGGCGGCGACGCCCACCCCATCTACGCGCCGATGCTGCTGCCCGACGCGGCCACCGCTCAGGCGCTGCGCCACCAGACCGGCATCGCGCGGGCCTTCGAGTACTTCGACAAGGTCACCGTCGCCTGTGTCTCCATCGGCTCCTGGGAGCCGGGCATCTCCACGGTGCACGACATGCTCAGCGACGAGGAGCGGGCGCACTACGCCTCCCTCGGGGTCGCCGCGGAGATGTCCGCGCACCTCTTCGACGCCGAGGGACGCCGGGTCGGCCGGGACCTGGGGGAGCGGTGCATCACGGTCAAGACCGACCAGCTGCGCCGGGTCCCCGAGGTCGTCGCGATCGCGGGCGGACAGCGCAAGGGGCCCGCGATCGACGCCGTACTGCGTTCCGGCCTCGTCACCAGCCTGGTGACGGACACGTCGGCCGCGGACTACCTGATGACGGCGGGCCCCACCCCGAGGTCCGCCCTGAACCGCGCGGACCCGGACGGTCCCTGACGGGTGTGACGCGGGGGCGGGTCCGGGCAGCACCGGCGGCATGCCGCCGGGACGGGCCCGCCCCCGCGCCGGCCCGCCTCCGGGGGCCGGCTTCCCCGGTGCGGCGCTCCGCCACGGGGCGGTGGGACCCCCCACCGCGCCGACGACCACGGGGGTACTGGGATGACGTACGACCTGACGGACCGGCTCGTGGTCGCGGTGGACCTCGACGGGGTCGCCGACAAGGCGGGCCTGATGGACCGCTGCGCCCGGGCGCTGGCGCTGCCCGACTGGTTCGGGCGCAACTGGGACGCCCTCGCGGACTCGCTCTCCGACCGCACCGTCTGGCCCGAGGGCGCCGTGGAACGGGGGCTGCTGATCGTCGTGGACGGCTGGCGGGCGTACGCGCGGGCCCATCCCGCCGAGTGGGCGACCGCCCAGGAGGTGTTCGCCGAGGCGGCCGGCCGGACGCCGTTGCTGACCGTGGCCCTGGCCCTTGGAGGATCCTCCGGACAGGGCTCCGACCTGCTCGGATGATCCGCCCGGAGATGGCATTCCGGGCCACATGGGACAATGAAGCACGTGCTCTTCCCCCTGGCTGACCTGTCCGGGGGCCACCTCTGATCGACTGGGATGTGCAGCACGTGCGTTTCCTCAACGACATCCGGCCCGCGTACGACCTGACGTACGACGACGTGTTCATGGTGCCGAGCCGCTCCGCGGTCGGTTCGCGTCAGGACGTGGACCTCAGTTCCCCGGACGGCACGGGCACCACCATCCCGCTCGTCGTCGCCAACATGACCGCCATCGCCGGACGCCGCATGGCCGAGACGGTGGCCCGGCGCGGCGGACTCGTGGTCATCCCGCAGGACATCCCGATCGAGGTCGTCACCGAGGTCGTCTCCTGGGTGAAGGGCCGGCACCACGTCCTGGACACCCCGATCGTGCTGGCCCCGCACCAGACCGTCGCCGACGCGCTCGCCCTGCTGCCCAAGCGCGCGCACAACGCGGGCGTCGTCGTCGACGCGGACCACCGGCCGGTCGGCGTGGTCACCGACACCGACCTGTCCGGCGTGGACCGCTTCACCCAGCTCACCGAGGTCATGTCCCGGGACCTGATCCTCATCGACGCCGGCACGGACCCGCGCGAGGCCTTCAACACCCTCGACGGCGCCAACCGGCGCTACGCGCCCGCCGTGGACGGCGAGGGCCGGCTCGCCGGCATCCTGACCCGCAAGGGCGCCCTGCGCGCCACCCTCTACACGCCGGCCGTCGACGCGAACGGCGGACTGCGCATCGCCGCCGCCGTCGGCATCAACGGCGACGTCGCCGGCAAGGCCCGGCAGCTGCTGGACGCCGGCGTCGACACGCTCGTCATCGACACCGCGCACGGCCACCAGGAGTCGATGATCAGCGCGCTGAAGCTGGTGCGCGACCTCGACCCGCAGGTGCCGGTCGTCGCCGGCAACGTGGTCGCCGCCGCGGGCGTGCGCGACCTGATCGAGGCCGGGGCGGACATCGTCAAGGTCGGTGTGGGCCCCGGCGCCATGTGCACCACCCGCATGATGACCGGCGTCGGCCGGCCGCAGTTCTCCGCCGTCCTGGAGTGCGCGGCCGAGGCCCGGAAGTACGGCAAGCACGTGTGGGCCGACGGCGGTGTCCGGCACCCGCGCGACGTGGCGATGGCGCTCGCCGCCGGCGCGTCCAACGTGATGATCGGCTCCTGGTTCGCCGGGACCCACGAGTCCCCCGGCGACCTCCAGCACGACGCGGGCGGCCGCCCCTACAAGGAGTCCTTCGGCATGGCCTCCGCGCGGGCCGTGCGCAACCGCACCTCGGAGGAGTCCCCCTACGACCGCGCCCGCAAGGCGCTGTTCGAGGAGGGCATCTCCACCTCCCGGATGTTCCTCGACCCGGCCCGGCCCGGAGTGGAGGATCTGATCGACTCGGTCATCGCGGGCGTCCGCTCCTCCTGCACCTACGCCGGCGCCGGATCGCTCGAGGAGTTCGCCGAGAAGGCCGTCGTCGGCATCCAGAGCGCCGCCGGCTACGCCGAGGGCAAGCCGCTGCACGCCAGCTGGAGCTGACGGCGGCCCTCCGGAGCGGGGCGGGTGTGCGGCGGGTGCGCGGTGTGCGGTCTGACCAGATGTGCGGCGGCCCACACCGTCCGCGCAACGAACACCCGTCCCGCCGGGAGGAACGCAATGATCTTGCGGCGGTGCGCAAGGTTGCTGCATTTCAGTAGCAACGAAGAACCTCGTAGGGTTACGCGCTGTACGTAGTGCGGCGGGGACCCGCCCGACGGGCCCCGGCTGTCACGGGACGCCCCCGGGTCCCTGCCGCGGAAGACCGGCAGTGACGAAGGAGCCAGCGCGTGCTCGACCAAGGCGCACCCCCGCACAACGGCCAGCCCGCCGCCCCGCCATCCCTGGGCGTCGGCGCGCGCCTCATGCGCCGCAAGCCGGTCGAACTGCTGGTCGCGGAGGGTGGCCGGGGCGACGGCGGCTCCCTGCGGCGCTCCCTCGGGCTGTGGCAGCTCACCATGATCAGCATCGGTGCGACCCTCGGTACCGGCATCTTCGTCGTCCTCGGCGAGGCCGTTCCCAAGGCCGGTCCCGCCGTCACGCTGTCCTTCGTCATCGCCGGCCTGACGGCCCTCTTCTCCGCCCTCTCCTACGCCGAGCTGGCGGGGACCATCCCGGTCTCCGGGTCCTCCTACTCGTATGCGTACGCAACGATGGGTGAGCTGATCGCCTGGATCTGCGGCTGGTGCCTGATGCTGGAGTACGGCGTGTCGGTCGCCGCCGTCGCCGTCGGCTGGGGCGAGTACCTCAACGAACTCCTCGACGGCACCATCGGCGTCACCCTCCCCGCCGCGCTGTCCGCCCCGCCCGGCGACGGCGGCGTCTTCAACCTGCCCGCGCTGATCGTCGTCCTGCTCGCCATGGCGTTCCTGATGGGCGGGGCCCGCGAGTCCGCCCGCGCCAACACGATCATGGTCGTGGTGAAGATCGCCGCGCTGGTGCTGTTCTGCGCCATCGGCGTCCAGGGCTTCCGCTCCGGCAACTACGAGAACTTCATGCCGCTCGGCATGGCCGGCGTCAGCGCGGCCGGGGCGACGCTCTTCTTCTCGTACATCGGCTTCGACGCCGCCTCCACCGCCGGTGAGGAGGCGAAGAACGCCCAGCGCGACCTGCCGCGCGCGATCATGCTCTCCCTCGTCATCGTGACCGCGCTGTACGTCCTCGTCGCCGCCGTCGCCGTGGGCGCCAAGCCCTGGCAGCACTTCACCGACTCCGAGGCCTCGCTGGCGCAGATCATGCGCGAGGTCACCGGCCAGAGCTTCTGGGGCACCCTGCTGGCGTTCTGCGCCGTCGTCGCCATCGCCAGCGTCGTCCTGACCGTGCTCTACGGCCAGACCCGCATCCTGTTCGCCATGTCCCGGGACGGGCTGGTGCCGAAGGCGTTCGGCCGGGTCAGCCCGAAGACCGGCACGCCCCGCACCAACACCCTGATCGTCTCCCTCTTCTGCGGCGTGCTCGCCGCCGCCGTTCCGCTCGGCCAGCTCGCCGACGCCACCAGCATCGGCACCCTGTTCGCCTTCGCGCTGGTCAACGTGGCCGTGGTGGTGCTGCGCCGGAGCCGCCCGGAGATGCCGCGCACCTTCCGGGTGCCGCTGTCGCCGCTGCTGCCCGCGCTGGGCTTCGCCTTCTGCGTGTGGATGATGGGCAGCCTGTCCACCGTCACCTGGGTGGTCTTCGGTGTCTGGATGGCCGTCGGGCTCGTGTTCTACTTCCTGTACGGCTACCGCCGCTCCCGGCTCGCCGCCCCCGCCACGTCTGAAGCGAAGTGAACCACCCGCAGTGCTGAACGATCTCGACGAACGCATCGTGCACGCCCTCGCCGAGGACGCCCGCCGCTCCTACGCGGACATCGGCCAGCTGATCGGCCTGTCCGCGCCCGCCGTGAAACGGCGCGTGGACCGGCTGCGGGCCACCGGGGCCATCACCGGCTTCACCGTACGGGTGGACCCCGCCGCCCTCGGCTGGGAGACCGAGGGGTTCGTGGAGATCTACTGCCGCGGGAACACCTCCCCGGAGACCATCCAGCGGGGCCTGGAGCGGTACCAGGAGGTGGTGGCCGCCTCCACCGTCACCGGGGAGGCCGACGCGGTCGCGCAGGTCTTCGCCTCCGACATGCGCCACTTCGAGCGGGTACTGGAACGCATCGCGGGTGAGCCGTTCGTGGAGCGGACCAAGTCGGTGCTGGTGCTGTCCCCGCTGCTGCGGCGGTTCTCTTCGGGGTCACCCGCGTAAAGGGCGGGCGCGGGGGGCGCCGCCCGGCTAGCATCGGTGCCATGACCTGGCGACATTGATCCCTCTGCGCCTCGTGCGCTCTGTGTGCCTCCCGAGGGCCGCCTCGGATGCCGTACGTCCTCGACGTCCGGTGTCCGAAACGCCCTTACGGGAAGGCCTCATGACTCTCACGCCCCCGCGTGTGTCCGACGTCCGCGTGCGACGGCTGACGACCACGCTGTACGGCTACGCGTTCCTCGAAGACTTCATCCTGCTGTACCCGGTGTACGCGCTGCTGTTCAGCGACGCCGGGCTGTCCGTCTGGCAGATCTCCTCGCTGTTCGCCCTCTGGTCGGTCACCGGTGTGCTGCTGGAGGTGCCCTCCGGCGTCTGGGCCGACGCGGTCTCCCGGCGGTTGCTGCTGTGGCTCGGTCCGCTGTTCACCGCGGCCGGCTTCGCGCTGTGGGTGCTCGTTCCGTCGTACGGTGCCTTCGCCCTCGGGTTCGTGCTGTGGGGGGTCGGCGGAGCGCTTGGCTCCGGTGCGCTGGAGGCGCTCGTCTACGACGAGCTGGAGCGGCTCGACGCGGCCGGCCGGTACGCCCGGGTGATGGGGCGGGCGCGGGCGGCGGGGCTGGTCGCCGTCATGGCGGCGATGGGGCTTGCCGGTCCTGTGCTCGCCTGGGGCGGCCATGCCGCGGTGGGCGGCGCGAGTGTGGTGGTGTGCCTGCTGGCGGCGGTCCTGGCGCTCCGGTTTCCGGAGCGGCGCTCGTCGGGGGACGGGCAGGTGGGCTGGACGGCGACGCTGCGTGCGGGACTCGCGGAGGCGCGTGCGGACCGGTCGGTGCGGGGGGCGTTGCTGCTGGTGCCGGCTGTGGGTGCCGTCTGGGGCGCTCTTGATGAGTACACGCCGCTGCTGGTGCGGGGGACGGGGGTCGCCGACGGGACCGTGCCGTATCTGCTGCTGCTGATCTGGGCGGGGGCCACTGCCGGGAGTCTGCTCGCGGGGGAGGGCGAGCGGCTCGGCTCGGGCGGGCTCGGTGTTCTGCTGGCCGGTGCGGGGGTGGCCCTGGCTGTCGGGGCGGCGGCCGGTTCGCCGGCGGGACTTCTTCTTGTGGCGCTCGCCTTCGGTGGTTTCCAGGCGGCGACGGTGCTGGCCGATGCGCGGCTGCAGCGGCGCATCGAGGACTCGGGGCGGGCGACCCTGACCTCGGTCGCGGGGCTGGGCACGGAACTGGCGACGGTCGCGGTGTACGGGGGATACGCGCTGATCGCGTCGGGGTACGCGCACAGCACGGCGTTCGTGGTCTTCGCGGTGCCGTATCTGGTGACGGCGGTGCTGCTTCTGGCCGGGAAGCGGGGCGGGCCGGGCCGTAGCGCCTGAGGCCGGTGGGTGGGGCGGGGGCGGGTCGGGGGTGGCCGTCCTCGGACTGGCGCGACTGCCCCGGCTGGAATACGTCAGGGGCGCGGACGCGCCAGCCACTGCGGGCGACCACCCCCGCCCCACCCCCTCCGCGCCGTCGGCGGCCATCCCCCACACCCGCCGCCAGCCGAGGGGAGTCGTGCCTCGCTCCGAGGGCAGCGCCCGTCTCCAGCCGCGGGGAGCACCCGCCGCGTTCCGCGGGCAGCTCCCGCCGCCAGCCGCGGGCAGCTCCCGCCGCCAGCCGCGGGCAGCTCCCGCCGCCCTCCGCAGGCACCACCCGCTGCCAGCCGCGGGCAGCACCCGCCGCGCTCAGCGGGGAGCACCCGTCGCCAGCCGCGGGGAGCACCCGCCGCGCTCCGCGGGCAGCGCCCGTCGCCAGCCGCGGGCAGTCGTGCCGCTGGGGCGGCACGGGTGGGCGCGACGGCACCCCGTAAGCGCCGGGCTGCGCAGACCACCCCCGGCCCACCCCCACGCCGGGCACCGGCACCGCACCGGGCACCGGTAGCACGGCGATGCAACGAATCGCCGCCCGCGCCCCAGCAGACGCAACGAACCGCTCACCGGCACGCAACAGCTCCGCCTTGTCCGGGCGAGCCGCCCGACCGTACCGTCTTCCTGACCCCCGAACCCCCCGCGTACCGGTGAGGAACACGCATGCGCACCGCCCTGCTCCAGAGCTCCGGACGGCCCGGATCCGTCGCCGAGAACCTCAAGGTCCTCGACGAGGCCGCCGGCCGCGCCGCCGCCGCGGGCGCCGGGCTGCTCGTCACCTCGGAGCTGTTCCTCACGGGGTACGCCGTCGGCGACGACATGCCCCGGCTCGCCGAGCCCGCAGACGGCGACGCGGCCGCCGCGATCGCCGGTACGGCCGCCCGGCACGGCCTGGCGATCGCCTACGGCTACCCCGAGCGGGACGGTGAGCGGGTCTTCAACTCGCTGCAGCTGATCTCCGCCGACGGCACGCGTCTCGCGAACTACCGCAAGACCCACCTCTTCGGCTGCTTCGAGCGGGAACACTTCACGCCGGGCGAGCAGTCCGTCGTCCAGGCGGAGCTGAACGGTCTCACCGTCGGCCTGATGATCTGCTACGACGTCGAGTTCCCGGAGAACGTGCGGGCCCACGCCCTCGCCGGCACCGACCTCCTGCTCGTGCCGACGGCACAGATGCACCCGTTCCAGTTCGTCGCCGAGCACATGGTGCCGGTGCGGGCCTTCGAGAACCAGATGTACGTGGCGTACGTCAACCGGGTCGGTCCGGAGGGCGAGTTCGAGTTCGTCGGGCTGTCCACGCTCGCCGGGCCCGACGGAGTGGCCCGCACCCGGGCCGGCCGCCACGAGGAACTGCTCCTCGCCGACGCCGACCCGGTGTTCCTCGCCGCCTCCCGTGAGGCGAACCCGTATCTGGCCGACCGCCGCCCCGGCCTCTACGGGTCCCTCGTCTGAACCCCACCGCTTCACCTGTGCAAGGAGTCCGTACCCCATGACGTCCACCGTGCCCAACGCCATCGAGCACGCCGACGAGCAGCAGCCGCCGATCACCATGTTCGGCCCGGACTTCCCGTACGCGTACGACGACTTCCTCGCCCACCCGGCCGGCCTCGGCCAGGTGCCGGCGACCGCGCACGGCACCGAGGTGGCGGTCATCGGCGGCGGACTGTCCGGCATCGTCGCCGCGTACGAGCTGATGAAGATGGGGCTGAAGCCGGTCGTCTACGAGGCCGACCGGATCGGCGGACGGCTGCGGACCGTGGGCTTCGAGGGCTGCGACCCCTCCCTGACCGCCGAGATGGGCGCGATGCGCTTCCCGCCGTCCTCCACGGCGCTCCGGCACTACATCGACCTCGCGGGACTGGAGACCCGGCCGTTCCCCAACCCGCTCGCCGAGGCCACGCCCTCGACCGTCGTGGACCTGAAGGGCGAGTCGCACTACGCCGAGACCCTCGACGACCTGCCCCAGGTCTACCGTGACGTGGCCGACGCCTGGGCCCGCTGCCTGGAGGAGGGCGCCGACTTCTCCGACATGAACCGCGCCCTGCGCGAGCGGGACGTCCCGCGCATCCGCGAGATCTGGGCGAAGCTGGTCGAGAGGCTCGACAACCAGACCTTCTACGGTTTCCTCTGCGACTCCGAGGCCTTCAAGTCCTTCCGGCACCGCGAGATCTTCGGCCAGGTCGGCTTCGGCACCGGCGGCTGGGACACCGACTTCCCCAACTCCATCCTGGAGATCCTGCGGGTCGTCTACACCGAGGCCGACGACCACCACCGCGGCATCGTCGGCGGCTCCCAGCAACTGCCGCTCAGGCTGTGGGAGCGCGAGCCGGAGAAGATCGTCCACTGGCCCTACGGCACCTCGCTGCGGTCCCTGCACGTGGACGGCGAGCCCCGCCCGGCGGTCACGCGGCTCAACCGCACCGCCGGCAACCACATCACGGTGACGGACGCGAACGGCGACATCCGCACCTACCCGGCGGCGATCTTCACCGCCCAGTCCTGGATGCTGCTGTCCAAGATCGCCTGCGACGACTCGCTGTTCCCGATCGACCACTGGACGGCCATCGAGCGCACCCACTACATGGAGAGCTCCAAGCTCTTCGTGCCCGTCGACCGGCCGTTCTGGCTCGACAAGGACGAGGAGACCGGGCGGGACGTCATGTCGATGACGCTCACGGACCGGATGACGCGCGGGACGTACCTGCTGGACGACGGCCCGGACAAGCCGGCCGTGATCTGTCTGTCGTACACCTGGTGCGACGACAGCCTGAAGTGGCTCCCGCTGTCCGCGAACGAGCGGATGGAGGTCATGCTGAAGTCGCTCGGCGAGATCTACCCCAAGGTCGACATCAGGAAGCACGTCATCGGCAACCCGGTCACCGTCTCCTGGGAGAACGAGCCCTACTTCATGGGCGCGTTCAAGGCCAACCTGCCCGGCCACTACCGCTACCAGCGGCGCCTGTTCACCCACTTCATGCAGGACGGACTGCCCGAGGACAAGCGGGGCATCTTCCTGGCCGGCGACGACATCTCCTGGACGGCGGGCTGGGCCGAGGGCGCCGTCCAGACCGCGCTGAACGCGGTCTGGGGCGTCATGCACCACTTCGGCGGCGAGACCGACCCGACCAACCCCGGCCCGGGCGACCTCTACACGGAACTCGCCCCGGTCGAACTGCCCGAGGACTGAGCCCGACACCGGATCAGTGCGGCAGCGGCGTCAGGAGCATCCGGCCGGCGAAGCCGACCGCCGTGTCCAGACGGTCGGTGAACTCACCTGCGACCTCGGGCTGTTGGCGCAGCGCCCACAGCGCCCGGGCCGCCGTCCAGGCGGCGTCCCGGGCGCGTTCCAGGCTCCACGCGCCGAGCAGATGGGTCAGCGGGTCGGCGATCCGCAGCAGCTCGGGGCCCGGGGTCAGCTCCTCGCGGATACGGTCCTCCAGCGCGACGAGGAGATCGCCCACGGCGTCGAACTCCCCCTCCAGGTCCTCCGGTTCGCAGGCGAGGCTACGACAGGCGTCCACCACGGCGAGCGCGAGGTCGTGGCCGATGTGCGCGTTGGCGCCCGCGAGGGCGAACTGCAGGGGACGTACCCCGGGATGGTGGCGGGACTGGAACAGCGGACGCCAGCACGCGGGGGGCCGCACCGCGTCCACCGCGGTCAGATAGCGCTCCGCGCACCGCACGTCCAGCGTGATCGCCGTGCCTGGGGCCGGTGACCGGCGGGTGCCGACGCGCCGGTCACCGGCCTCCGCGACGGCGAGGTAGACACGGTTGAAGACGGCGACCCCGTCCCGCGCGGACAGGGCCGCGTCGAGGGCGCGCATACGGGAGACGACCCCGTCCGCGGACATGAGGACTTGCTCGTATTGCGCCATGCGCGCAGAGTCGCACCTTTAGGGTGGCACCGGTGGCGGCGGGCCCGGTACATCCCCGGATCGGGGGAACGCGCCCGCCGTGGGGGAGGGGGAGCATTACCGTGTCAGGCTCGCGTGCCCGGCGCCTGTCCGCGCGGAGGGCGGAGCGCAGACGCGCCGCCCGGCGCGGCACTATGGTCGCGGCGGCCTCCGTGGTGGTCGCGGTCGGCACCGTCACCGGAATGATGTCGGCGGCCGGCGACGGAGGCGGCTCGGACGAGGCGCGCCCGCGGGTGACCTCCGCGCCGCGCCTGGAACCGCTGCCCGCGCCGTCGCCCCCGCCGTCCGCCGCCGGGTCCGCTTCGCCGACGACGGGCCCGGAGAAGAAGGCGGGGCCGAAGCCGTCCGCTTCGGGGGCGGAGAGGAGGCGGCAGGCCGTTCCCGTGTCCACCCGCCTCTACCGGCACCCCGAGAGCCGGGTCCTGGACTGGGTGCGGGGGAACCCCGGGGACCCGCGCCGGGCGGTCATAGAGTCCCGTATCGCCGGACGGCCGGCCGCCGTGTGGTTCGCGGACTACTCCCCGGACTCGATCACCGCCCGGGTGCGTGCCGTGGCCTCCGGCGGCGCCGCGCGGGGACAGGTGCCCGTGCTCGTGCCGTACGCGATCCCCGACCGCGACTGCGGCGGGCACTCCGGGGGCGGGGCGCCCGACCTGGCCGCCTACGACGAGTGGATCGACCGGTTCGCCGCCGGGCTGGGAGGCGGGGAGGTCGTCGTGGTCCTGGAACCCGACTCGATCGCCCAGTCCGACTGCCTCCCTGCGGGACGGCGCGCCGACCGCTTCGCCTCGCTGGCCCGGGCCGGCCGGGTGCTGAAGGACGCCAACCCCCGGGCGCGGGTCTACTTCGACGCCGGGCACTCCGGCTGGCACGCCCCGGCCAAGCAGGCGAGCCTGCTGCGGCAGGCCGGGGCCGCCTCGGCCGACTCCTCCGACGGTGTGTTCAGCAACGTCTCCAACTTCCACGGCACGGCCGACGAGATGGCCTACGACCGGGCCGTGCTCGACGCCCTCGCCGGGCCGCCGGGCCTCGGCGCGGTGATCGACACCAGCCGCAACGGCAACGGCGCCCCCTCGGACGGCGAGTGGTGCGACCCGGCCGGCCGCAAGCTCGGCCGGGCGCCTTCGCTCAGCACCGGGGAGTCCCGGATCGACGCCTACCTGTGGGTCAAGCTGCCCGGGGAGTCGGACGGCTGCGAGGGGGAGCCGGGCGCCTTCAGCCCTTCGTACGCCTACGACTTGGCGCGCTGATCGCCCTCGGTGCCCTCCGTGTCGTAGGAGGACGTGCCCTCGTCGAGCAGCGGCTCCTGCGTCTTGAGGTGGGCCGGCGCGAAGGCGCGCAGCGCGTGGTAGCCGGTGATGACGACCAGCGTGCCGAGGGCGATACCGCTGAGCGAGAAGGTGTCGGTGAACTCCATGCTGACGTTGCCGACACCGATGATGATGCCCGCCGCGGCCGGCACCAGGTTCAGCGGATTGCGCAGGTCCACCTTGGCGTTGATCCAGATCTGGGCGCCGAGCAGGCCGATCATGCCGTACAGGATGACGGTGATCCCGCCGAGCACACCGCCCGGGATGGCCGCCACGACCGCGCCGAACTTCGGGCAGAGGCCGAACAGCAGGGCGAAACCGGCGGCGGCCCAGTACGCGGCCGTGGAGTAGACGCGGGTCGCGGCCATCACGCCGATGTTCTCGGAGTAGGTGGTGTTGGGCGGGCCGCCCACCGCGGTGGACAGCATGGAGCCGACGCCGTCGGCGGAGATGGCCGTGCCGAGCTTGTCGTCGAGGTTGTCGCCGGTCATCTCGCCGACCGCCTTGACGTGTCCGGCGTTCTCGGCGATCAGCGCGATGACCACCGGCAGCGCGACCAGGATCGCCGACCACTCGAAGGACGGGCCGTGCAGGGCCGGCAGGCCGATCCAGTCGGCCTGGCCCACCCCGGAGAGGTCCAGGCGCCAGTGGTCGGTGACCTTGCCGCTCGCGTCGGCCGAGTGGATCCGCCCGAAGACCCGGTCCAGCGCCCAGGACAGGACGTAGCCGAAGACCAGCCCGAGGAAGATCGCGATCCGGGACCAGAAGCCGCGCAGACAGACCACGGCCAGACCGGTGAACAGCATCACGAACAGGGCGGTCCACTGGTCCTGCGGCCAGTAGGTCGCCGCGGTCACCGGAGCCAGGTTGAAGCCGATGAGCATCACCACCGCGCCGGTCACGATCGGCGGCATCGCGGCGTGGATGATCCGCGCGCCGAACCGGCGCACCGCGAGACCCACCAGGAACAGCGCGGCCCCCACCACGAACACCGCGCCGGTGACGGTGGCGCTGGAGCCGCCCTGCGCCCGGATGACCGCCGCGACGCCGACGAAGGAGAGCGAGCAGCCCAGGTAGCTGGGCACCCGGCCGCGGGTGGCCAGCAGGAAGACGATCGTGGCGACGCCCGACATCATGATCGCCAGGTTGGGGTCCAGACCCATGAGCACCGGCGCGACGAAGGAGGCGCCGAACATCGCGACGACGTGCTGGGCGCCCAGTCCCGCCGTGCGCGGCCAGGAGAGCCGTTCGTCGGGGCGGACCACCGCGCCGGGTGCCGGGGTGCGTCCGTCGCCGTGCAGTTTCCACCGGACGCCGAGATTCATGGGGTGTCGCTTTCGTCGTACGTGCAGCGTGTCCGGACCATTGTGCGGGCTGAGCAGCGGTGCTCCGTACCGGCGGGCGGGCCGGGGAGGCCCGGCTGAGCGTCTGCTTAGGATGAGGGCGCGCCGCTGTTGGATGTAAGCGGCACCCATTCCGTACGTCCCTGGAGTCCCGCCCGTGACCGCCGAAGCCCCGCCCGCCCCCGCCCTGTCGTACGGCCGGCTGATCCCCGTGACCGTCCACTTCGACGACCTCGACGCGCTGGGACTGCTGCACAACGCCCGCTACCCGCTGCTGGTCGAGCGGGCGTGGACCGAGCTGTGGCAGGAGAAGGGCGTCCGCTTCGAGGGCGACTGGGTGGCGGCGGGCGACGCCTGCAACGCGGTCAGGGAACTGCGCATCGGCTACGAGGCGCCCGTCACCCGGGCCGGCGCGTACGCCGTCCACCTGTGGCTGGAGCGGCTCGGCACGACCGGGCTGACCTACGGCTTCCGCTTCTGCTCGGAGGACGGCGCGGTGACCTACGCGCGGGGCAGCCGGGTGCTGGTGCGGCTGGACGCCACGACCCTGCGCCCGGCGCCCTGGAGCGAGACGTTCAGGGACGCGGGTCGGGAACTGCTGCGTCCGGGCGGCTGATCCGCTTCGTGCGGTCTCCCGCCCGCAGCACGCTCGCGAAGCCGGCGATGCCGCACGACAGCACCGTCACCAGCACGAACGACACCATCAGACTGGTCGCCTGGGCCAGCAGGCCGATCGCGCTCGGGGCGATCAGGCCCGAGGTGTAGGTGATGGTCGCGACGCCCGCGATCGCCAGGCTCGGGTTGGCGCCGCTGCGGCCGGCGGCGGCGAAGCACAGCGGCACGACCACCGCGATGCCGAGCCCCATCAGCGCGAAGCCGCCCATCGCCATGGCGGGGTGCTCGGCGAACACGATGAGCAGTCCGCCGAGGACCGCGACCACACCGCTCGCGCGGACCGTGCGGACGGCGCCGTAGCGGTCCACCACACGGTCGCCGGCGATCCGGGCGATCGCCATGGTGAGCGTGAAACCGGTGGTGCAGGCCGCCGCGAGACCGGCCGAGGTCTCCAGCTGGTCGCGCAGATAGACCGCCGACCAGTCCAGGCTCGCGCCCTCCGCGAACACCGCGCAGAACCCGATCGCGCCGATGAGCAGCGCGGAGCGGGGCGGCAGCGCGAACCGCGGCGGCGGTTCCTCGTCCTCGGCCGGCTGCAGGTCGAGGACCCAGGCGCAGGCCGTCACGCCCGCCGCCGTCAGGACCGCTGCCGCGAGGGCGTGGTGCAGCCGGGCGTCCGAGCCCAGGTGGGCGGCGAGCGTGCCGGCCGCCGAACCGACCAGTGCGCCGGCGCTCCACATGCCGTGCAGTCCGGACATGATCGACTTGTTGAGACGGTTCTCCACCTCCACGCCGAGCGCGTTCATCGCCACGTCGGACATGCCGGCACTGGCGCCGTAGACGAACAGGGCGAGGCAGAGGGTGAGGAGGTTCGGGGCGACCGACGGCAGGACGAGAGCGAGCGTCCACAGCGCGATCAGCCCGCGCAGCGCGGTGCGGGCGCCGAAACGGTGGCTGATGCCGCCGGCCAGCGGCATCGCCACGGACGCGCCGAGCGCCGGGAAGGCGAGCGCGAGGCCCAACTGCCCCGCGCTGACTCCGGCGTGGTCCTGGATCCAGGGGACCCGGGTGGCGAACGAGCCGGTGACCGCGCCGTGCACGGCGAACACGGCTCCCACGGCATACCGCGCCCGCCTCACCTCGCGCTGTGCGTACACCCCTGCACTCATCTCCCCGCCCCTCCCGATGGTCCGTTCCGTCAAGCGCCGCCGTAAACTATCAGGAACCCTGCCTGAAAGATAAGAGGGTGGTGAGTCCGCCCCCGCTCGTTCCGCGCTGCCGGTCCTCGCGCCGACCGGTCCCGCCGATCTGGAAGGATCCCGGCATGGCCGCATCCCCGAGCACCGCCAGAGCCATCAACGACCGGCTCGCCCTGCGCCTGCTCCAGCAGGAAGGCCCTCTGACCGCAGGGCAGTTGAAGCAGCTCACCGGGCTGTCCCGGCCGACCGTCGCCGACCTCGTCGAACGGCTCACCGACGCCGGGCTCATCGCGGTGGTCGGCGAGGCGGGGGAGCAGCGCCGCGGACCCAACGCCAGGCTGTACGGCATCGTCGCCGGCCGGGCGCACCTGGCCGCGCTGGACGTCCGCACCGAGGGCGTCTCCGTGGTCGTGTCGGACCTCGTCGGCGGGGTGCTGGCCGAGGCGTCCCTGCCCATCACCGGCGACGCGGGGACCGGGCCGGCGGTCGAGCAGGCGGTGGCGCTGGTCGAACGGACGGTGAAGGAGGCGGGCGCCGACCGGCTGCACACCGTCGGGATCGGGGCGCCCGGCCTGATCGACCCCGCGAGCGGCGAACTCCGCGACTCCACCGGCCTGCCCGAGTGGCACCGGCGCCTGGTCGCCGCGCTCCAGGAGCGGCTGCCCGAGGCCCGGGTCATCGTGGAGAACGAGACCAACCTCGCCGCGCTGGCCGAGCAGCGCGACGGGGCGGCCCGGGACCGCGACACCTTCGTCCTGCTGTGGCTGGGCCACGGCACCGGCGCCGCCGTGATCCTCGACGGCACCCTGCGCAGGGGCGCCTCCGGTGGCACGGGCGAGATCGGCTTCCTGCCGGTACCGGGCACGCGCGGGCTGCCGTCCGCCACCGACTGCGCGGGCGGCTTCCACTCCCTGGCGGGGGCGGCGGCGGTCGCCGAGCTGGCGGGGGAGTACGGCGTGACGGCGGAGCCCGGGACCGAGCCGCCGGCGGCCGGGGCGGTGCGGACGGCCGTGGCCGGGACCGGGTCCCCGGAAGCACGCTTCCTGGACACCCTGGCCGACCGGATCGCGGTGGGCGCCGCCGCGGTGGTCGCGCTGCTGGACCCCGGGTACGTGGTCCTGGGCGGCGAGATCGGCCGGGCGGGCGGCGAACCGCTCGCCGCCCGGGTGCGGGACCGCCTCGCCGTAATGTCCCCGCTGCCCGCCGACGTGCGCCCCAGCACCCTGGGCGGCGGCGCGGTCCTGCGCGGAGCCCTCCTGACGGCCCGCGACCACGCCCAGAACGACCTCTTCGGCGCGTCCGCCCACTAAGGGCCTGTTGCGAATATGCCGCCTGCCTCAGGGGGCGTCGTCGGGATCCTGCCGGGGAGCCCCCGGCGGCGTCGTGGCCGGTTGCCGGGCGGCGCCCCGCCGCCCGCCTCCGCCCAGCGACCGCGCCCACCGGCCGCGTTCGGCCGCGCCGTCGGGCGTCACCCCGGGAGCAGGCCCGAGCCGGAGGACTCCTCCTGGCCTGCGCGTGCCGGCCCGCCTGGCGCATACCCGCCGAGGCCGCTTCCGGAGGCTGCGGACCGGGGTGGCTCAGGTCCGGACCCCTCGGCGACTGCCGTGGCCCGACTGCCACGCCCGGCCCCCGGCGCCGGCGCGTGACTGCACCGGCGGGTCGGGCCAGGGGGTTTCGGCCGTCGGTCGCCACGCCCGTTCACCAGGTTCCGGATGTCGGTCGCGGGGCGGCCACGGAGGGCCGGGAGGTGGTCCGGGCCCGGTCGGGTCAGCGGTGCGCGGCGGTGGCCGGGAACCGCTTCCTCAGGTACTCGTCGAACGTGCCCTTGCCCACCGCCCGTTCCGGGGCGAGGTGGCCGCCGTCGCGGAAGGCGTCGTACGCCGCGCCCCGCAAGGGGACCTTCACCACCGCACGGCGGCGGCCGGACGCCTTCAGATAGGCGCGGGCCAAGGAGTCGAACGTACGTACCTCCGGGCCGCCCATGTCGTCCGCGCGGCCGGCCGGCGCGCCCTGCGCCAGCTCCGCCAGCCGGTCCGCCACCTCGGTGACCTCGACCGGCTGGTCCTTCACCCTGGCCGGCAGCAGCAGGACCGGCAGCTTCGCCATGCCCTGGAGCACCGTGAGCACCAGATCGTGGAACTGGGTGGCGCGCAGCACCGTCCAGCCCAGCCCCGACTCCTCGACCAGCCGTTCCACCGCCAGCTTGGTTTTGTAGTAACCGAACGGCACGCGGTCGACACCGACGATCGAGATGTACACCAGATGCCCGGCCCCGGCCCGCCGGGCCGCGGCGATCAGATTCCGCGCGGCCTGCTCGTCGCCGCCCCGCGCGGACGTCGCGCAGTGCACGATCGTGTCCGCGCCCGTGACGGCGGCGTCCAGCCCGCTCCCGCCCTCCCGCAGGTCGACGGCGTACGGCGGAGTGTGCCGGCTGAGCACCCGCACCTCGTGCCCGGCCGCGCGGAGCCGTTCGGTGACATGCCGGCCGAGCGTTCCGGTTCCGCCGGTCACCAGGATCGTCGTCATGCTGTTCAGCCCCTTCGGACACCCGTCGGCCGGCCGTGCCGGCTCATGTCGTACGCCGTCCAGCTTCGCCGGGCCCGGCACCCCGCGCATCCGCGCGTGGTGAGGCCCGGCGGCGGGCAAGGGCCGTCGTCACCGCCGCCGGGCCGGTTCCGGGTCGAGGTGTCCCACGCCTGGCCGCAGGCGCACGGGGTTCCTCCCACGGAGGTCGACGCAGACCCTAAGAGGACTAGACCACTGCGTCAATAGGTACGGACCAACTGGGCGAGGCTCTCAAGCGCGTTCCAGGGGTGGGGAGTTGTCGCCCAAGCGCGCAAAGTCGCGCCACAGTCACCCCTTGTGAGCCACTCCACACCCCTCGCCCGCATGGAGGGCGGCCGGTCGTGGCACACTGGCCCTGTACCAGTAGCAGCGCACTCCGGGGTCGGTGAAAGTCCGAACCGGCGGTTACAGTCCGCGACCCGGTCGCCTCCAGCGGCCGGTTGACCAGGTGAAATTCCTGGACCGACGGTTAAAGTCCGGATGGGAGGCAGTGCGCGGCGGGCGGGCATCCATGCGCGCCGCCGTACCGGTTCGCCGTGGAGGCGAGCCCTGTCCGGCGTCGCTCCCGGTGTCGTCGTCCGCGGTTTCTGTCGTCAAGCGACAGCCCCGGAGTCCGTGCCCTAAGAGGCAGGAGGACCCGGGAAGTGTTCACCGGAATCGTCGAAGAGCTGGGCGAGATCACCGCCGTCGAGACCCTCGACGACGCCTGTCGCTTCCGGCTGCGCGGCCCCGTCGTCACCGAAGGCGCGAAACACGGTGACTCCATCGCCGTCAACGGAGTCTGCCTCACGGTCGTCGAGCACGAGGGCGACGAGTTCACCGCCGACGTGATGGCGGAGACCCTGAAGCGCTCCAGCCTCGGCGTCCTCGCCGTCGGCTCCCGCGTCAACCTCGAACGCCCCACGGCCGTGGGCTCCCGCCTCGGCGGCCACATCGTCCAGGGGCACGTCGACGGCACCGGCGAGATCCTCGGACGCGAGCCCTCGGAGAACTGGGAGATCGTGAGGATCTCCCTTCCCGCCGGCCTCTCCCGCTACGTCGTGGAGAAGGGCTCCATCACCGTCGACGGCATCAGCCTCACCGTCGTCGACGCCGGGTCCGACTTCTTCACCGTCAGCCTCATCCCCACCACCCTCGCCCTGACGACGCTCGGCATCAAGCAGCCGGGCGACCCGGTCAACCTCGAGGTGGACGTCATCGCCAAGTACGTCGAGCGGATGCTGGGCGACCGGCTGACCGGTGAGGGGGCGGCCCGGTGAACTGGCTCAACTCCGAGGCCTTCACCCTCTTCGACCAGCACATCAAGTGGTCGGACATGATCGGCAACGTGGTCGGTCTGGTCGCCCTCGCGCTCGGCTGGCGACGCTCCCTGTGGACGTGGCCCGCCCAGTTCGTCTCCGGGCTGATCCTCTTCACCGCCTTCGCCACCGCCCACCTCTCGGGCAGCGCGGGCAAGCAGGTCGTCGTCATGCTGGTCGCCGCCTGGGGCTTCTGGCAGTGGAACCGCGGCCGGCAGCAGGCACAGGACGGCTCCATCGCCGTACGGTTCGCGACCTGGCGCGAGCGCGGCGCACTGCTCGCCGGGGCCGCCCTCGGCACCCTCGCGGTCGGCGGACTGTTCACCCTCTACCCGTCGCTGTCCTGGGACCCCTGGCCGGACGCCTACATCTTCGTCGGCACCGTCGTCGCCATGTACGCGCAGGCCCGCGGCATGGTCGAGTTCTGGTTCGCCTGGCTGCTCGTCGACCTCGTAGGCGTCCCCCTCAACTTCGCCAACGGCTTCGCCTTCTCCGGCTTCGTCTACGTCATCTACGGCGCGCTCGTCCTGTGGGGCATGCGCGACTGGTGGCTGCGCTCCCGCGACGCGCGGCCCGCCCTGGAAGGAGCGCCGGCATGAGCGCGGCACCGATCCTGTACAGCGCCGACGGCTTCGAGGACCTCACCCTCGACCCGGTCGAGCGGGCCGTCGCCGACATCGCCGCCGGCCGCCCGGTCGTGGTCGTCGACGACGAGGACCGCGAGAACGAGGGCGACCTCGTCATCGCCGCCGAGAAGGCCACCCCCGAGATCGTCGCCTTCATGATGAGCGAGTGCCGCGGCCTCATCTGCGCCCCCATGGAGGGCGACGAACTGGACCGGCTGCGCCTCCCCCAGATGGTGGACGACAACACCGAGTCGATGAAGACCGCCTTCACCGTCTCCGTCGACGCCTCCGCCGCCCACGGAGTGGGCACCGGCATCTCCGCCGCCGACCGCGCCACCACCCTCCAGGTGCTGGCGAGCGGCGCCGCCGAACCCTCCGACCTCGTCCGCCCCGGCCATGTCTTCCCGCTGCGCGCCCGCCCCGGCGGTGTGCTCGTGCGCAACGGCCACACCGAGGCCGCCGTCGACCTCGCCCGCCTCGCCGGACTGCGCCCGGCCGGCGCCATCGTGGAGATCGCCGGCGAGGACGGCACCATGCTCCGGCTGCCCGAGCTGATCCCCTTCGCCCGCAAGCACGGCCTGACGATCATCTCCATCGAGGACCTGATCGCGTACCGACGCTCCGCCGAACCCACCGTCCGCCGCGAGGCCGAGGTGCGTCTGCCCACCGCGCACGGCACCTTCACCGCCTACGGCTATCGCTCCACCGTCGACGGCGTCGAGCACGTCGCCCTCGTCCACGGTGACATCGGCGACGGCGAGGACGTCGTCGTCCGGGTCCACTCCGAATGCCTCACCGGCGACATCTTCGGCTCCCAGCGCTGCGACTGCGGCCCCCAGCTGGACGCCTCCCTGGAGCGCGTCCAGGCCGAGGACCGGGGCGTCGTGGTCTACCTGCGCGGCCACGAGGGACGCGGCATCGGCCTGATGTCCAAGCTGCGCGCCTACGAACTCCAGGAGCGCGGCCGGGACACCCTCGACGCCAACCTCGAACTCGGCCTGCCCGCCGACGCCCGCGACTACGGCGCCGGCGCGCAGATCCTCGCCGACCTCGGCGTGCGCAGCGTCCGCCTGCTGACCAACAACCCCGACAAGGCCGACGCGCTCGCCCGGCACGGGATCACGGTCAACGGACGCGAGCCGATGCCCGTCACCGCGAGCGAGCACAACCTCCGCTACCTGCGCACCAAGCGGGACCGGATGGGCCACGACCTGCCCTGGCTGGACACGCCGACCGTGCCCGCCTGCGGCAACCAGTAACAGAACCAGCGAGGAGAGACGTGAGCGGCAAGGGTGCACCGGAACTGTCCGTACGCGACGTGGGGGACCTGCGGGTCGCCGTCATCGCCGCGCAGTGGCACGAGAAGGTGATGGACGGACTGGTGGACGGCGCGCTGCGCGCCCTGCACGACCTCGGGATCGACGAACCGACCCTGCTCCGGGTCCCCGGCAGCTGGGAACTCCCGGTCGTCGCCAAGGTCCTGGCCGAGCGGGGGTACGACGCGGTCGTCGCCCTCGGCGTCGTCGTCCGGGGCGGCACCCCCCACTTCGAGTACGTGTGCCAGGGCGTCACCCAGGGCCTTACCCAGGTCTCGGTCGACACCGGTGTCCCCGTCGGCTTCGGAGTGCTCACCTGCGACAACGAGGAGCAGGCACTGGACCGCGCCGGACTGCCCGGCTCCAGCGAGGACAAGGGGCACGAGGCGGTCACCGCGGCGGTGGCGACCGCGGCCTGTCTGCGTTCGGTATCCGAGCCCTGGCGGTGAGCAGTCCCCGTCACCGCGTAGGGTAAGGAGCACCATGTCCAAGAAGACGTTCGAGGAGCTCTTCACCGAGCTCCAGCACAAGGCCGCCCACGGCGATCCCGCCACCTCCCGCACCGCCGAGCTGGTCGACAAGGGCGTCCACGCCATCGGCAAGAAGGTCGTCGAGGAGGCCGCCGAGGTCTGGATGGCCGCCGAGTACGAGGGCAGGGAAGCGGCCGCCGAGGAGATCTCGCAGCTGCTCTACCACGTCCAGGTGATGATGGTCGCCCGCGGCATCTCCCTCGACGACGTCTACGCCCACCTGTAAGAACCGACGTCCGCGACACACCCCTCCACACGAAGGAAGCCGACCTCATGCTGCGCATCGCCGTCCCCAACAAGGGTTCCCTGTCAGGCCCCGCGGGGGAGATGCTGCATGAGGCCGGCTACCAGCAGCGCCGCGACTCCAAGGAACTGCGGATCGTCGACCCGACGAACGAGGTCGAGTTCTTCTACCTCCGCCCCCGCGACATCGCCATCTACGTCGCCTCCGGCCAGCTCGACATCGGCATCACCGGACGCGACCTGCTGATCGACTCCGGTGCCGCGGCCGAGGAGATCCTCCCCCTCGGCTTCGCCCGCTCCACCTTTCACTACGCCACCAAGCCGGGCACCCTCGGAGACCTGGCGGACCTGGCGGGCAAGACGGTCGCCACCTCGTACGAGGGCATCGTCGCGGCGCACCTCGCGGACAACGGCATCGCCGCCTCCGTCGTCCACCTCGACGGCGCCGTCGAGACCGCGATCCAGCTCGGCGTCGCCCAGGTCATCGCGGACGTCGTCGAGACCGGCACCTCGCTGCGCAACGCCGGTCTGGAGGTCGTCGGCGAGCCGATCATGAAGTCCGAGGCCGTCGTCATCCTCCCCCGGGCCCGAACCCACTCGCCCGGGGGGACCCCCACCACCGGCGCGGACGGCGAGGAGCCCAAGGTGCGGCAGTTCCTGCGCCGCCTCCAGGGCGTCCTGGTCGCCCGCACGTACGTGATGATGGACTACGACTGCCGCGTCGAACAGCTCGAGAAGGCCGTCGCCCTCACCCCCGGCCTGGAGTCCCCCACGGTGTCCCCGCTGCACAACGAGGGCTGGGTGGCCGTCCGCGCGATGGTCCCCTCCAAGGAGGCCCAGCGGATCATGGACGACCTGTACGACATCGGCGCCCGCGCCATCCTCACCACGGCCATCCACGCCTGTCGCCTCTGACCGGGCCCCGGAGCACTCTCATGCCGGACACGATCCAGGGCCCCCCGCCCGCACTGCCCGCCACCTTCCGCCCCGGCCGCACCCGCGCGGTGCTGCTGACGGCCGGAACAGCCCTCTTCGCGGTCATCACGCTGATCGCGCTGCTGCTGGACCAGCTCAACCCGGGGGAGCGGGTCAGCTTCGTGTTCACCGCCGCGCTGCTGGCCGGCGTGCTGTTCCTGCTGGCTCGCCCGAAGGTCGTCGCCGACGAGACCGGCGTCACGGTCGTCAACATCGTGAGCCGGCGCCGTCTGGAGTGGGCGGAGATCCTTCAGGTGAACCTCCGTCCCGGTGATCCCTGGGTCTTCCTGAACCTCAGCGACGGCACCAGCCTGCCCGCGCTCGGCATCCAGCCGGGCATCGCCAAGCAGCAGGCCATCGCCGACGCGCGGGCCCTGCGGGCGCTCGCCGAGGCCCGCTCCACGGCCGCTCCCGACGCCCCCCGGGACTGACTCGGGGCAAGCGCCGGGGACGTCCACCTGCCGCAGTCGCCCCTGTCTTGATTAATCTGGTGTGCGGAGGCGCGACGACAGCGCCTCCGCCCCTGCCGCCCCGCCCGGAGCCCAGGGGCTCCAGCTACCCGAGGAGTGACCCTCTCCGGCGATGGACGGATCGTCCTGCAGTACCTGCGCCGCCCCCTGCCGACATAGCGCGGACCCGCATCCCGAGGCCCGCGCGCATGCGGAGGCGGCGGCATCATGACCACCCCACTGCTGCTGCTCGCAGCCGCTTTCCTGCTGATCCTGGCCAACGGATTCTTCGTGGCCGCCGAGTTCGGCCTGGTCACCGTCGAGCGACCGGACGCCGAAGAGGCCGCCGCGAGCGGCGACCGGCGCGCCCGCCGGGTCGTCGAGTCGCTGAAGGAACTCTCCTTCCAGCTCTCCGGCACCCAGCTCGGCATCACCATCACCTCCCTGGTCGTCGGCATGCTGGCGGAACCGGCTCTCGCCGGACTGCTGCACGGCCCCTTCACGGGCATGGGCCTGCCCGCGGGCGCCGTCTCCGGTGTCTCCGTCGTCGTCGGCATGCTGCTGGCCTCGGCCGTGCAGATGGTGATCGGCGAACTCGTGCCCAAGAACTGGGCGGTGTCCCGCCCGATGCAGGTCGCCCGCTTCGTGGCGGGTCCCCAGCACGCGTTCGCCCGCCTGTTCCGCCCGGTCATCGCCGGGCTGAACGCCGTGGCCAACCGGCTGGTGCGCGCCCTAGGCATCGAACCCGCCGAGGAGCTGGCCTCCGCCCGCACCCCCGGCGAACTCGTCTCCCTGGCCCGGCACTCCGCCCGGGCCGGCGCCCTGGAACAGGACACGGCGGACCTCTTCGTCCGCACCCTCTCCCTCGGCGAACTCACCGCGCAGCACGTCATGACCCCGCGGGTGAAGGTCAGCGCGCTGCAGTCCTCGGCGACCGCCGAGGACGTGGTCAACCTGACCCGGGCCACCGGGCTGTCCCGCTTCCCCGTGTACCGGGAGCGGATCGACGAGATCGTCGGCATGGTGCACCTGAAGGACGCCCTCGCGGTGTCCGTGCCCGACCGGCTGCGCACTCCGGTGGGCCGTATCGCCCGCCCGGCGCTGCTCGTCCCCGAGACGCTCCCGGTGCGGCCGCTGCTCACCCGGCTGCGCAGCGAGCAGCCCATCGCGGTCGTCGTCGACGAGTACGGCGGCACGGCCGGGGTCGTCACCCTGGAGGACATCGTCGAGGAGGTCGTCGGCGAGGTGCGCGACGAGCACGACGGTCAGGAGGCTCCCGAACTGGCCGCCGCCCCGCCCGAGGACGGCAACCCCGCCTGGGACGTCGACGGCGGCGTCCGGGTCGACATCCTGCTGCGCATAGGCATGGAGGTGCCCGAGGGCCCGTACGAGACGGTGGCCGGGCTGGTCGCCGATCTCCTCGGCCGGATCCCGGCCGTCGGCGACCGCGCGGAACTGCCCGGCTGGCGGCTGTCCGTACGCCGCGTCCGCCACTACCGCGCGGAACGCGTCCGGCTGGTCAGAACGGCACCGCTGCTCGTGGAGGCCGCCGGATGAGCGTCCTGCAACTCCTCTTCGCCGCGCTGCTCGTGCTCGCCAACGGCTTCTTCGTGGGCGCCGAGTTCGCGCTCGTCTCGGTCCGCCGCAGCCAGGTCGAACCGCTCGGCACCGTACGCGCCCGCCAGGTGCTGTACGGACTGGAGCATCTGCCGCAGATGATGGCGGCCGCCCAGTTCGGCATCACCGTCTGCTCGCTGACCCTGGGCGCGGTCGCCGAGCCGACGGTCGCCCATCTGCTGGAGCCGGTCTTCGCGTGGATGCACATCCCGCACGGCATGATCCACCCGCTCGGCTACGTCATCGCCCTCGCCGCCGTGGTCTTCTTCCACCTCGTCATCGGTGAGATGGTCCCGAAGAACCTGGCGATGGCGGCCCCCGAGAAGGCCGCGCTGTGGCTGAGCCCCGGCCTGGTCTGGTTCGCCCGCCTGTGCAGGCCCGTCACGATCGCGCTCGGCGCCTGCGCCCGGGCCATCCTGCGGCTCTTCCACGTCGAGCCCAAGGACGAGGTCGAGGCGGTCTTCACCAGCGAGCAGCTCAACCGGCTGGTGGAGGACTCCGGCCAGGCGGGCCTGCTCGACCCCGAGGCGGCCGAACGTCTGGAGGACGCCCTGGAGCTGGGTTCCCGCCCGGTGACGGACGTCCTGCTGAAGGGCGAGTCACTGGTGACGGTCACCCCGGCGGTCACGCCGGGGCAGATCGTGGAGCTCACCGCCCGCACCGGGTACAGCCGTTTCCCGGTGGCCGCGGAGAGCGGGGCCTTCATGGGCTATCTGCACGTGAAGGACGTACTGGACCTGGAGGACTCCGACCGGGCGGTGCCCCAGCAGCTCTGGCGTCCGATGACGACCCTCCGTCCCGAACTGCCGCTGGACGACGCCCTCACGGTGATGCGCCGCGCCGCGACCCACCTCGCCCAGGTCTCCGACGCCTCCGGCCGGATACTGGGCCTGGTGGCCCTGGAGGACGTCCTGGAGCTCCTGGTCGGCGAGGTGCGGGACCCGGCCCACCGGGAAGTGCGGCTGACGGAACAGAGGACGACCGGAGCCCCCGAGGAGGTCCCGGCCTGACGAGGGCCCCGTCAGAGCGCCCGTTCACCCGCCCGCCGGGGCCTCACGGCCCCGGCGGGTCGGCCGGCCCCCGCCCCGACAGGACCTCCCCGTACGCCTGCATGAGGTCCGGCAGCCGCAACGTGGCCAGGTCGTCCCGGGTCAGCGCCCCCGGATACACCGACAGCCGCAGGTCCCGGTACGCACAGCTCTTCTCGTACAGCGTCCGCAGGAAGCGCCCGTTCCCCAGCTCGTCGATCCAGCCCTGGTCCACCACGTGCCCGGCGATCGACCGCAGCTCGTCCAGCGCCTCCTCGTCCCACACGTCCCCGTTCTCACCGGCCAGCACCTCGCCGATCGAGGTGAGCTCCAGCGGCCGGTACGAGGGGAAGTCCACCCGTGTGGTGAACCGCGACGACAGCCCCGGGTTCGCGGCCAGCAGCCGGTCCATCCCCTCCGGATACCCCGCGAGGATCACCACGAGATGGTCCCGGTTGTCCTCCGCCCGCTTCAGCAGCACCTGCAGCGCCTCGTCCCCGTAGGCGTCCCCCTTGCCGTAACCGGAGTTGGAGAGCGCGTACGCCTCGTCGACGAACAGCACCCCGCCGAGGGCCGAGTCGATCAGCTCGTTCGCCTTCACCGCGGTCTGCCCGAGGTACTCGCCGACGAGATCGGCCCGCTGCGCCTCCACCAGATGGTCACCGCCGAGCAGCCCGAGGGCGTAGAAGACCCGGCCCAGGATGCGGGCCACCGTCGTCTTGCCCGTCCCGGAGGGCCCGGAGAAGACGAAGTGGCGTTTCGGCGGCTGCACCGGCAGCCCCTGCCCGGCCCGCAGCCGCGCCATGTTGAGCTGCGCAGACAGGGCCTTGACCTGGCGCTTCACCGGTTCCAGACCCACCATGCGCTCCAGCTCGGCGAGCGCCTCCTCCAGTAAGGCGGGGTCCGTGGGCCCGGTGGGCAGCCCCGGCGCCCCGGCGGCGGTCCGCTCACGCACGCCTCCCGCGCCGGCCACCGGGACCGGCGGCGGCGGCTCGGGGTCGGACAGCCGCAGGTCGCGCCCTTCCGTGCCGAAGAGCGGGTCGAGCATGTCCGGGCCGTCCATCATGTCCTGCCCGGCGCCGGTGAGTGCGATCGCGGCCAGATCGGCGGAGTCGTCGTACCCGTCGCCCTCGGCGATCGCGGCGAGCCGGGCGGAGGTGTCCATGAAGGCGGGATCGACCCGGTGCACGGCCCGGTACAGGGGCAGCGCGGCGGCGCTGCGGCCGGTGCCCTCGTGGGCGCGGGCCAGCCAGTAGCGCAGCTCCTTGCGCTGCGGCTGCTCGCTGCGGCACCGCATCAGCGCCGCCAACAGCAGCGGTTCGGCCTGCCCGTACATCTCCAGGCGCACCCGGGCCATGCCGGCGAACAGACCGGCCTCGATGCCCAGCAACGGGTCATCCACCAGCGAGTCCGTGTACCGGACCAGCCGCTCCCAGTCCTTGACCAGATAGGCGCGGCAGGAGTGCAGGAAGCGGACCTGCGGATCGGTGTCCACCGGGGGCAGTCCGGCGAGCGCCCGGTCCAGTTCGGGGACGTGGCGGCCGTCCAGCCAGTGGGAGGCGTGCGCCAGCAGCAGATCGCGGGGGCTCTCCAGCACCGGCTGCACCCACCAGCCCAGCCAGTACCAGGAGTTGAGGGTGCGGCGGTGCCGGGTGCGCTGTTCGCCGAAGCGTTCCCGGTGCCGGAACATCCTCAGCAACGCGGTCGTCGTGTCGACGCGCAGGGCGTGCAGTCCGAGCCAGCCGTCGGCCATCCCCGGGTCGATCCGTACCGCGGCCCGGAACTCCTCCTCTGCCTGCGGATAGGCGCCCATCGTGTAGGCGTCCACGCCTCGCAGCCAGGCGAGGTCGGCCGGGGCCTGCGGGCCCTGCGTGCCGAAGTCCATCGCGTCCCCCACAGACCGTGCCCCCGTCGGTGTGCCGGCCCGGCCCTCGCCCCTCGGCTCCCGTTGGTCGAACCGCTGTGCCGCGGACCGGAGTTGCAAGGTGCGCGAAGCAGCGTCCGTAGGTCGCACCGAGGGCATCGTACCTGCGGCGGCGGCACGTCCGTAGGGTGCCGTACCCGCCGAACCGCGAGGTGGGAGGCGTACGGGGGACTCGCCGTGTGACGGAGAGTGATCGTCATATGCCACTGGGCGGCCGGAAAACGCGAAAAGGGCAGAACGAAGCCCCCGATCACGGGGGAACAACCGGGGGCTTCGCGTCTGCCGACGACTCCGAAGAGCCGCACATTGAGAACGTAAGACCTGTACGGGCCCCCGGTCAAGCCGAGTTGAGGGACTCGGGCAACTTGCCCGGGGCCGCTCTTCACAAGTTCACCACATTGCGGATGGTCGGTCACCGTGTGTGATCGGAAGGGTCGGTTCCGGCCGCCCCGGACGGCCCGGGAAGCAGCTCGTACCCCTCCGGCCGCCCTCGCACCAGAAGGTCCGCGAAGGGCCGGGAGGGGTCGCCGGCGAAGTGCTCGTTCTCCGCGGGCACCCAGCCGTCCCAGAACTCGCGCTGTTCCTCCCCGTCCCGCGCCCGTCCCCGCGTCCAGGACTCCTCGCGGGGCAGGTCCATCCACAGCAGCAGCGCGAGATGCGGGCGCAGGGCGCGGCGTCCGGCGCCGACGCCCTCCAGGACGATCACGGGTGCGGGCGGCAGCGCTCGGGGCGGCCCGAAGCGGCGGGCCCGCCAGTCGTAGGGGGAGTAGTGCGCGGTCTCGCCGCGGCCGAGCGGTTCGATCACCTGGCTCAGCAGCCGGCCGGTCCAGCCGAACAGTTCGCCGTGGCAGGCGATGTCGTCGAGCCGCAGCACCGGGGCGCCGCCGAGGGCCTCGGCCAGCCGCAGGGCGAAGGTCGACTTCCCGGAACCGGCGTGCCCGTCGACGGCGACGAGCCGGACCGGACCGCACGAGGGGCCGAGCCGGCGGACACGGGAGGCGAGATCGTGAATGGCTGGTTCCCGGGTTGGGGGGAGGGGCTGACGCAAGCACTCTAGGCGTTCGGCCGGACGGACCGCCGGGGGCCCGGTCACGGGTCCCGTCATTGGTCGAGTCCCATGTTGGTCGGTGCGGCACCGGCCGGGGTGCTGGCAGGATCCGCCCGGGTGCGTTCATAGTTGGCGCACACCCGTTCCATCCGGCCGGCGGACGGGGACCGTCCGCCGACCTGCACCGGTCCCGTCCCGACTCCGACACCTGGGGGTCTTCCACCCATGAGCAGAGCCGAACTGCCGTCCCGCAGAACCGTCCTGGCCGCGGCGGTCGTCGCCGCCGTCGCCGGGAGCGCGGGCCCGGCGTCCGCCGGCACCACGACCGCCGGCACCCCGAACGGAGGCGCCGGTGTCACCACGGACGCCGGCCGGGCCGCCGCCCGCACCGTCGACAACCGGGCCTGGACCTCGTACACCGACTGGCGCGGCGGCACCGCCGGCGGCACCCGCGCGGTGGCCGGCGCCCGCCCCGGCCTCGTGATCGCGCGGCCCTCCGGCACCACGGACTACACCGATCCGCACACCGGCTCCACGGCCGCCTGGGAGTACGCCACCTGGACCTCGCCCGTGCACCGTCTCGAGGTCCCGGCGACGGAGGTCATCGCCTCCTGGAACGCGCACACCGCCGAGGGCACCTGGATCCAGATCGAGCTGCAGGGAACGTACTCGGACGGCACCGCCACCCCCTGGTACGTCATGGGCCGCTGGGCGGCCGGCGACCAGGACATCCGACGCACCTCGGTGGACGACCAGACAGACGGCAGGAGCACCGTCTGGACGGACACCTTCTCCGTCGACGACCCGGCCACCGGTCTGCGCCTGGTCTCCTACCGGCTGCGCCTCACGCTCCACCGCCGCCCCGGCACCCGGCTCACCCCGACCGTGTGGCGGCTCGGCGCGATGGGCTCCGACATCCCCGACCGGTTCACCGTCCCCGCCTCCGAGCCCGGCCGGGCCGGGGAGCTGATCGTCCCGCGCTACTCGCAGGAGATCCACAAGGGCCAGTACCCGGAGTACGACAACGGCGGCGAGGCCTGGTGCAGCCCGACCTCCTCGCAGATGATCATCGAGTACTGGGGCGGCAGGCTCTCCGAGGAGCAGCTGTCCTGGGTCGACCCGTCCTACGCCGACCCGCAGATCTGCCACGCGGCCCGGTACACGTACGACCACCAGTACGCCGGCTGCGGCAACTGGCCCTTCAACGCCGCCTACGCGGCCACCTTCGAGGGCCTCCAGGGCGTGGTCACGCGCCTCGGCTCGCTCACCGACCTGGAGACGCTGATCGCCGCGGGCATCCCGGCCATAACGTCCCAGTCGTTCCTGGAGAAGGAGCTGACCGGGGCGGGCTACGGCACCTCCGGGCACCTGATGACGGTGATCGGCTTCACCGCGGACGGCGACGTGATCGCCAACGACCCCGCCTCGGACGACAACGAGGCCGTGCGCCGCGTCTACAAGCGGCGTGAGTGGGAGAACATCTGGCTGCGGACCAAGCGGTACAACGCCTCCGGCAGGGTCGTCTCCGGCACCGGTGGGGTGTGCTACCTCTACTTCCCGGCGCGTCCGACCCCGCGTCAGCGCAAGGCGCTCGCCGCGGTGGGCGTGCGCTGAGCCGGCCGGCCGGCGGGGCCCGGACGACCGGGGCCCGCCGGCCGCGTGTGAGCAACGTCTCGGCTGCCGGGGCCGTACACGGTGGCAGGGTGGAGGACGTTCGCGGGGGAGTCCACCACACCGCAGGGACCAGCGAGAAGCCATGACCACCAACGCAGCCACCGTCACCCGTGCCCGCACCGGCGGCCCCCGGGAGGACGGCCCGAAGATCCTCGAACACGCCCTGGGATGGGTCCTCGTCGTGGCCGTCGCGATGCTCGTGACCCGGCTGGGACTGCTGTGACCCGAGGCCGTGGGGCTGCCGGTCGGGGCCCCGCGGCCGACCTGCCATAATGCGGCGGATGTCCCACCTCCCGCAGGAAGACCTGGGTCCGCATTGAACATCAGCCGGCAGTCCGCCGTACGCCCTGCGGCGCGCGGCACCGAGCGTTCGTCGGCGCGCCGCGCCGAACTCATCGCCATCGGGCGGAGACTGTTCGCCGACACCTCGTACGACGCACTGTCGATGGACGACATCGCGCGCCAGGCGCAGGTCGCCAAGGGGCTGATCTACTACTACTTCCACTCCAAGCGGGGCTACTACCTGGCGATCATCGAGGACTCGGTGGCCGGCCTGGTGAGCTTCGCGGAGAGCGGGGCCGCACTGCCGCCCGTGCAGCGGGTGCTGCGCACCGTCGACAGCTATCTGCGGTACGCCGAGCACAACCAGGCCGCCTACCGCGCGATCGTCAGCGGCGGCGTCGGCTTCGACACCGAGGTGCACGCCGTCCGGGACGGTGTGCGTGAGGCGATCGTCGCGACGATCGCCGAGGGCGCCTACGGGCGCGCCGACATCGCGCCGGTGGCACGGATGGGGCTGCTGGCCTGGGTGTGCAGCGTGGAGGGCGCCGCGCTCGCCTGGATCGAGCGCGGTGAACTCTCCCGCGAGACCATGAGCGAGCTGCTGGTGAAGACGCTCGGCGGAGCCATGCGCGCCATCGAGGAGTTGGATCCCGCCTACCCGGCCCCGGCGCCCGCCCGCCGCGACGGCTGAGCGGACCCGCACGGCGGCGGGGGCGGGAGCCCCCGTGGAACCCCGCCCCCGCGCGCCCGGAGGGGCTAGCGGATCGCCTTGATCAGCTCCCCGTCCGCGGTGTCGCCGCTCAGCTCCCAGAAGAACGTGCCGGCCAGGCCCTGTTCGTCCTTGTAGGCCATCTTGGTGCCGATGGTGGCCGGGGTGTCGTAGCTCCACCAGTCGCTGCCGCACTTGGCGTAGGCCGTGCCGCCCACCGTGCCGGTCGCCGGGCACTTGGCCCTGAGCACCTTGTAGTCGTCGATGCCCTGTTCGTAGGTGCCCGCCGCCGGGCCGGTCGCGGTGCCGCCGGGCGCCGACTGGGTGACGCCGGTCCAGCCGCGGCCGTAGAAGCCGATGCCGAGCAGCAGCTTGGAGGCGGGGATGCCGAGGTCCTTGAGCCTGGCGATGGTCGCCGCGCTGTGGAAGCCGGCCTTCGGAATGCCGTCGTACGAGGTGAGCGCCGAGTGCGGAGCGGTGGGTCCCGCCGCGTCCCAGGCGCCGAAGAAGTCGTACGTCATCGGGTTGTACCAGTCGACGTACTGGGCGGCGCCCGCGTAGTCGGCGGCGTCGATCTTGCCGCCCGGGGTGGCGTCCGCGGTGATCGCCGCGGTGACCAGGCCGTCGGAGCCGAACTTGGCGCGCAGCGCCGACATCAGGTCCCGGAAGGCGTCCCGGCCGCTGGTGTCACAGGTGGCCCCGCAGGCGTTCGGGTACTCCCAGTCGATGTCGATGCCGTCGAAGACGTCGGCCCACTTCGAGTTCTCGACCAGGTCGTAGCAGGACTGGGCGAAGGCCGCCGGGTTCCTGGCGGCCTCGCCGAAGCCGCCCGACCAGGTCCAGCCGCCGAAGGACCACAGGACTTTGAGGTCCGGGTGCTTCTTCTTCAGTTCCCGCAGTTCGTTGAAGGTGCCGCGCAGCGGCTGGTCCCAGGTGTCCGCGACGCCGTCGACGGACTCGGCCGCCGTGTAGGCGCGCTCGGTGGCCGCGTAGGAGTCGCCCATCGCGCACTTGCCGCCGGTGACGTTGCCGAAGGCGTAGTTGATGTGGGTCAGCCTGTCCGCGGAGCCCGACGTCTCGATGTTCTTGACGTAGTACTTGCGGTCGTAGGTGCCCCATTCGGTGAAGTACCCGATGACCTTGGAACCGGCGGCGGCCTCCTGAGCCGGGGTCGCGGCGGTCGCGGTCGGGGTGCCCGCGCCGGCGAGCAGTCCGGCGCCGAGCAGGGCGGCGCACACGGTGGACAGGAGTGCCCGCAGGGGGCGGTGGGGGGATGGCATCCGGTTGTCTCCTCGTGGGGGGAGGGGAACACGAGTCGATTGGCATGAACGCGGTGACTCGGTGGAAGCGAAACACTAGAAGGACTAGACCAGTTGGTCAATGGTGCGGACCAATGTGGTTCGACGAGGGGCCCGCGCCGGGTATCGTGAAGTAAGCGGTCGTTAACTGGTGACTCGATGCCGCCGATCGGGCATACTCGCAGCGCACAGCCGCTGGTCAGCAGCTTCCGAGACCCGGGAGTGCGAGCATCGGCCAGGCACCGATACGACCCCGGCGGAGCCGCCCCCACCCAAGGCGCACGCCGATGTGCCCTACAGGGAGGAGAGCGTCGCCATGCCCGACCGCGCCCCGGAGCCGGTGGACCGGCAACTGCCCACCGACGAGGCCCGGGACCTGATCTCGCTCGTCCGCGACATCGCCCGGCGTGAGATCGCCCCCAAGGCGGCCGAGGAGGAGGACGCGGGACGCTTCCCCCGCGAACTGTTCACCCTGCTCTCCGAGTCCGGCCTGCTCGGCCTGCCCTACGACGCCGAGTACGGCGGCGGCGACCAGCCGTACGAGGTCTACCTCCAGGTCCTCGAAGAGCTCGCCGCGGCCCGTCTCACCGTCGGCCTCGGCGTCAGCGTGCACACCCTGGCCTCCTACGCGCTCGCCGCCTTCGGCGCCAAGGAGCAGCAGGCCGAGTACCTGCCCGCGATGCTCGGCGGCGGACTGCTCGGCGCCTACTGTCTCTCCGAGCCCTCCTCGGGCTCGGACGCGGCCTCGCTGCGCACCAGGGCGGTGCGCGACGGCGACGACTGGGTGATCACCGGCACCAAGGCGTGGATCACCCACGGCGGCATCGCCGACTTCTACACCGTCATGGCCCGCACCGGCGAGGAGGGCTCGCGGGGCATCTCCGCCTTCCTGGTGCCCGGTGACGCCGAAGGACTCGGCGCCGCCGTGCCGGAGAAGAAGATGGGGATGAAGGGCTCGCCCACCGCCCAGGTCCACCTCGACGGCGTCCGGGTCCCCGACGCGCGCCGCATCGGCGAGGAGGGACAGGGCTTCGCCATCGCCCTGTCGGCGCTGGACGGTGGCCGGCTCGGCATCGCCGCCTGCGCGATCGGCCTGGCCCAGGCCGCGCTCGACGAGGCGCTCGGCTACGCGACCGAGCGGCGGCAGTTCGGCAAGCCGATCGCCGACTTCCAGGGGCTGCGCTTCATGCTCGCCGACATGGCCACGCAGATCGAGGCGGGGCGCGCGCTGTACCTGGCCGCGGCCCGGCTGCGCGACGCGGGGCGGCCGTTCGCCAAGCAGGCGGCCATGGCCAAGCTGCACTGCACCGACACCGCGATGCGGGTCACCACCGACGCCGTGCAGGTCCTCGGCGGCTACGGGTACACCGCGGACTTCCCCGCCGAGCGCCTGATGCGTGAGGCCAAGGTCCTGCAGATCGTCGAGGGCACCAACCAGATCCAGCGCATGGTCATCGCCCGGCACCTCGCGGGGCCGGAGACGCGCTGATCCGGTCGGGCCCCCGCCAGGGCGCGGCGAGCCGCGTCCACTCCGGGTCCTGACGCCCCGGCAGCGTACGGCCCCGGTCCGCCCAGGTCCGCATCAGATCGCGGTAGATCGGCGGATCGGGGAGCCGGGGCCGCGCGGGCGCGGCCGCCTCGGTGGGAGGCGGCACGAAGACGCGGCGTTGACGCCCGGTCGTCGAGTACGTGGGGGTCGTCATGCCTGGGCAACGCGGGACCGGCGGGACCGGTCACCGATCCCGGGAATAGGGCGTGCGTTCGCGGCCGTCCCCCGCGGCGGACGAGGGCGGCGGGCCGCGCCGTCCTCGCATCCGGGTGCGCTCAGGCGGCGTGGCGCCGCATCGCCGGCACCCTGATCGGGCGCGAGCCCGGGCCGCCGACGTGCGAGAAGGGCTGGGTCCGCCAGTCGAGACCCTGAGGGAGCGTCAGCAGCAGGGCGGTGTCCTGCTCCTGGGGCGTCACCGACTCGTCGGCGGGCCGCGCGTCGGCGGCCCGGCGGCCGGTGCCGGCGCAGACCGTCAGACCGAACGGGTTCCACGGCGACGCGCACAGCGCGTGCTCCGGCAGGACGTCCTCGTCCGCGAGCAGGGCGATGGGCTGCGCGCAGTCCGGGCAGACGACCCGGTACATCTCGAAGGTGTCGTACGCATCGAACTCGTCGTCCTGGACGTCGGGTTCGACGTACTCCGGAGCGAGCTCGACGACCGGCTGCTGCCTCTTGGACGTGGTACGACCAAGGCGCTTAAGACTCTGCATTGGGTTCTCCCCCTCGGGCTGGGCCGTGAAGGCACTGCGGCCTCGACCACAGCAAGCACTTCCCGTCCCCCCACCGGGGTAATCACGAGAACATCACGGAGACCGTTCGAAGGCTGTGGCGTTCGTCACATGCCGCGTGAGGGTGCCCCGTGCGACTGCTTTGTCCCCCCGGGCCGTGCCCGGCGGGGCCCGGTACATCACGAACCGGGCATGACCCGGGCGGCTCAGGTATCCGAGGAGATCAAGCGCACTGTAGGTTCTTGCGCCATGGAGGAGCTGGACCGACAGATCGTGCAGCTGCTCGTCAAGGACGGGCGGATGAGCTACACCGACCTGGGCAAGGCCACGGGCCTGTCCACGTCGGCCGTGCACCAGCGGGTGCGCCGGCTGGAGCAGCGCGGCGTCATCCGCGGCTATGCCGCGGTGGTCGACCCGGAGGCCGTCGGCCTGCCCATGACGGCCTTCATCTCGGTCAAACCCTTCGACCCCAGCGCCCCCGACGACATCGCGGAGCGGCTCGCCGGCACACCCGAGATCGAGGCCTGCCACAGCGTCGCGGGCGACGAGAACTACATCCTTAAGGTGCGCGTGTCCACACCGCACGAACTGGAGGAACTGCTCGCCCGGGTGCGCTCGCTCGCCGGCGTCTCGACCCGCACCACGGTGGTCCTCTCCACCCCGTACGAGTCCCGCCCGCCGCGCATCTGAGGGGTCCGCCGCCGCGGCCCCGCGGAGGTCCGCGGGGGCGGGTGCGGCTACCGCCGGGGCACGCGGGAAACTGGGGGCATGAGTGAACGCACCGTCCCGCCGCACACCGTCCTGCTTCGCCGCGGCGAGGTCCACAGCCCCGCCGACCCCTTCGCCACCGCGATGGTCGTCGAGCGCGGTCAGGTCGCCTGGGTCGGCTCCGAGGGCGCCGCCGACGCCTTCGCGGACGGCGCCGACGAGGTGATCGACCTCGACGGGGCGCTGGTCACCCCCGCGTTCACGGACGCGCACGTGCACACCACGGCCACCGGCCTCGCCCTCACCGGCCTGGACCTGTCCGCCGCCCCGTCGCTCGAGGCGGCGCTGGCCCGCGTACGGGAGTTCGCCGCCGCCCGCCCGGAGGACCGGGTCCTCCTCGGTCACGGCTGGGACGCCGCCCGCTGGCCCGGCGGCCGCCCGCCGACCCGCGCGGAACTCGACGAGGCCACCGGCGGCCGTCCCCTCTACCTCAGCCGCATCGACGTCCACTCCGCGGTCGTCACCACCGCCCTGCTCGACCTGGTGGGAGGCGGGACCGGCCGCGAGGACCGCCCGCTCACCGGTGACGCCCACCACGCCGTGCGCGCCGCGGCCCTGGCCGCCGTCACACCGGCCCAGCGCACCGGTGCCCAGCGCGCCGCCCTGGCCCACGCCGCCTCCCTGGGCATTGGCACGGTCCACGAGTGCGGCGGCCCGGAGATCTCCTCCGAGGACGACTTCACCGGCCTGCTGCGGCTCGCGGCCGAGGAGACCGGTCCGCGGGTCGTCGGCTACTGGGCGGAACAGGACGTCGCGAAGGCGAAGGAACTGGGCGCGCTCGGGGCCGCCGGAGACCTGTTCGCCGACGGCGCCCTCGGTTCGCACACCGCCTGCCTCCACGAGCCCTACGCCGACGCAGGCCACACCGGGACCGCGCACCTGGACGCCGCCGCTGTCGCCGCCCACGTGGTGGCCTGCACCGAGGCGGGCCTCCAGGCCGGCTTCCACGCCATCGGCGACGCCGCCGTGAGCACCGTCGTCGACGGCGTGCGGGCCGCCGCCGAGAAGATCGGCCTCGCCCGCGTCCGTGCCGCCCGGCACCGCGTCGAGCACGCCGAGATGGTCACCGCGGAGACCGTCGCCGCCTTCGCCGAACTCGGCCTCACCGCCTCCGTCCAACCCGCCTTCGACGCCCTGTGGGGCGGCGAGGACGGCATGTACGCCCGGCGGCTGGGAGCGGAGCGGGCCCGCACCCTGAACCCCTTCGCGGCGCTGCTGCGCGCCGGTGTCCCGCTCGCCTTCGGCTCCGACAGCCCGGTCACCCCGCTCGACCCCTGGGGCACCGTCCGGGCCGCCGCCTTCCACCGCACACCCGAGCACCGCGTCTCCGTGCGCGCCGCCTTCACCGCGCACACGCGCGGCGGCTGGCGGGCGACCGGACGCGACGACGCGGGCGTCCTGGTGCCCGGAGCACCCGCCGACTACGCCGTCTGGCGCACCGGTGAACTCGTGGTCCAGGCACCCGACGATCGGGTCGCGCGCTGGTCCACCGACCCGCGCTCCGGCACCCCCGGCCTGCCCGACCTCGCTCCCGGCCGTGACCTGCCGGTCTGTCTGCGTACCGTGGTCGGCGGGCGCACGGTGTTCGTACGGCCGGGCGAGTGATCTACGAGGGCGGCGCGGTGACGATCATGCCCCGGGCCCCCGTCTCGCGACCTGCGCATCCTCCGCGCTGACCAGGCATTTGAACCACATTACGCAGGTCAAACGACTGTTGACAGGCTGCGGCGGGTGGCCGGTAGGTTCGGCCGGGTCCACCACCGGACGCCCGACCGGAGAACGTCCGGCCACTCGTGTCGGCGCCGCTGGGTCAGGGGCGGTGCTCCGCACCGGACCACCGCCACTGGGAACCAGGCTCAGCGGCGGCGCGGTACCGAGGGACGTGCCAGCCGGCCGGGGAGGTGCGACCCCGGGTGGGGCCCGGTGCTCAGTAGACAACGGCTTCAGGTCGATCCGCAGCCGGCGGGTCCCTGGCCGGCCCGAAGGGCGCCGGGCCCCCATCCGCTGCTTGCCGTCACGCGCCCAAAAAGTGTGTTCCTACCCGATCTTCGGTAGACGACACCACCGTATGAACGTCCTGTCACGTCGGCGCAGGCTGTGCCCACTATGGTGGGACCCTGCGCACAGGACATGAAGGGGCAGCAGTGAACGACGGCGACGGGACCCGCGCGGCAGGATCCCAGGAGCGGAACTTCGGCCCGCTCGGCACGGCACTGGTGATCATTCCGACCTACAACGAGGCGGAGAACATCAAGGCGATCGTCGGCCGGGTCCGCAAGGCCGTTCCGGAGGCCCACGTTCTCGTGGCCGACGACAACAGCCCCGACGGCACGGGCAAGCTCGCCGACGAACTGGCCGCCACGGACGACCACGTCCAGGTGCTGCACCGCAAGGGCAAGGAGGGCCTCGGGGCGGCGTACCTCGCGGGCTTCCGCTGGGGCATGGAGCACGGCTACGGCGTACTGGTCGAGATGGACGCCGACGGCTCCCACCAGCCCGAGGAGCTCTCCCGGCTGCTGACCGCCCTCAAGGGCGCCGACCTGGTGCTCGGTTCGCGCTGGGTGCCGGGCGGACGGGTGGTGAACTGGCCGAAGTCCCGTGAGTACATCTCGCGCGGGGGCAGCCTCTACTCGCGCGTGGCGCTCGACCTGCCGCTGCGTGACATCACCGGCGGCTTCCGGGCGTTCCGCCGCGAGACGCTGGAGGGTCTGGGTCTCGAGGAGGTGGCCTCCCAGGGGTACTGCTTCCAGGTCGACCTGGCCCGCCGCGCGGTCAAGGCCGGCTATCACGTCGTCGAGGTGCCGATCACCTTCGTCGAGCGGGAGCTCGGCGACTCCAAGATGAGCCGCGACATCCTCGTCGAGGCCCTGTGGCGGGTCACGGCGTGGGGCGTGGGGGAGAGGGTCGGCAAGGTCCTCGGGCGCGGCGACGAGAAGCCGCGGCCCGCACCGGAGACCCCGCCGTCGGAGCCCCAGGCCGAGTCGCAGGCCGGGCAGGGAGTCAAGCAGCCGGAGTCGTAGGCGGCCGGCCGGCTGCCCCGGCGGGTCCCGCTTATCCCGCTCTGAGCCGGGCCCAGGCACACTGGAAGCATGACGACTGGCGCTCAGACCCCTTACCCGGCCCGGCCCCGGCGCTCCCGGCTGCGCACCTTCCTGCCGCTGGGCGTGGCCGCGTGGCTCGTGCTGGAGATCTGGCTGCTCACCATGGTCGCCGGGGCGTCGAACGGACTGGTGGTCTTCCTGATCCTGGTGGCCGGCCTCGTACTCGGCTCGGTCGTCATCAAGAGGGCCGGCCGGCGCGCCTTCAAGAACCTCACCGAGACGCTGCAACAGCAGCAGAGCGGGATGATGCCGCAGGCCCGGCCGAACAGCGAGGGCAACGGCCTGACGATGCTGGGCGGCCTGCTGTTGATCGTCCCCGGCATGATCTCGGACGCGGTGGGACTGCTGCTGCTCGTGCCGCCGGTCCAGAAGGCCGTGAGCCGCTACGCCGAGCGGACCTTCGACCGCAAGCTCCGCGAGGCCGCGCAGGGCTCCCTCGGGGACGCCTTCCAGCAGGCCCGTATGCGCCGGCCCGACGGCAAGGTCGTCCAGGGCGAGGTCGTCCGGGACGAGCCGGGGAGCGCCGCGGACGACGCCCCGCAGGGTCCGCGCCCGCCGCTCACCCGCTGAGCGCCCCGCGCGCACGACAGGACCGCGGGCGCCGTACCCGGAGGTACGGCGCCCGCGGTCCTGTCTCGCTGTGCGTCGAGGCTTGGCCCAGGCCCCGCCGGGATCAAGCCGACTTTCGGCTGTCCCGCGGGTGCACCGCGATGTTCATCGCACCGGAGCGCAGAACGGCGAGACGCTCCTCGAGGACCTCTTCGAGTTCCTCTCGGGTGCGCCGCTCCATCAGCATGTCCCAGTGCGTTCGGGCGGGCTTGGCCTTCTTCTCCTCGGGGCCGTCTCCGTCCACCAGGAGTGCCTGGGCACCGCAGACCTTGCACTCCCACTCCGGCGGGATCTCCGCCTCGACCGAGAAGGGCATCTCGAAGCGGTGCCCCTTCTCGCATGCGTACTCCACGGCCTGGCGCGGGGCCAGGTCGATGCCGCGGTCCGTCTCGTAGCTGGTCACCACGAGGCGCGTGCCGCGAAGAGCTCGCTCACTCATGAATCGTGCCTCCCGGGCTTGTCGCCCACAGGACAGGTGTCGCTGTCGTCGTCATCCGGTCAACGTCCGGGCGGCGGTAAAGATTCCCGTCCCGAGTCCCCGATCCGGGTCATGCGTCGCCGTCGTAGCCGCAGCCTTGTCAACCAGTGCAGTACCCCCGGACATCCGGTTTGTCACCTCTGAAGGCAGATGTGACACAGCGTTCGGCATCTTTGTCGCGCAGTAACGGTACGCCTGGCAGGCCAAACGCGTACACTACAGCCCTTTCGCGCCGAGTGCTAAATCCTCTCGGGAACCGGGTTGCCCGCGTCGGCGATCGCCCGCCGCACCGGCACCCGCGCGAGGAGCACGAAGCCCAGCGCGAAGAAGCCCACCAGGGAGACGATCGCGTCCCGGTAACTGCCGGTCAGCTGGTACGTGAGGCCGAACAGCAGCGGGCCGAGCCAGCTCATCCCGCGGTCGCTCAGCTCGTACGCCGAGAAGTACTCGGCCTCCTTGCCGGGCGGGACGAGGTGGGAGAAGAGCGAGCGGGACAGCGCCTGGCTGCCGCCGAGGACCAGACCGATTCCGGCCGCCAGCACGAAGAACCACATCGGCGCCCCGGCGGGCAGGAAGTAGCCGGCCGCCAGGGTCAGGGTCCACGCGACCAGGGATCCGAGGATCGTGCGCTTCGCGCCGTACCGCCGGGCCAGCCGGCCCATCGCCAGCGCGCCCGCCACCGCGAGCACCTGGACCAGCAGCACGGCCACGATGAGCGTCGACTGCTCGAGCCCCAGCTCCTTCGAGCCGTACACGGAGGCCTGGGAGATCACCGTCTGGATGCCGTCGTTGTAGACCAGGTACGCCAGCAGGAAGGCCAGGGTCAGGGGGTGCCGGCGCATGTCGCGGACCGTCGCCGCGAGCTGCCGGAAGCCCGGCAGAGATGCCTCCCGCTCGGGCGCCCGGCGGTCGCGCAGCCGGCGCAGCGGCACCAGCGCGAAGGCGCCCCACCACAGACCGGCCGAGGCCAGGCAGATGCGCACCGCCATGCCCTCGGAGACGCCGAAGCGGTCGTGACCCGTGTAGAGCACGAGGTTCAGTACGAGGACCAGGGCCCCGGCCGCGTACCCGAAGGCCCAGCCGCGCGAGGAGACCGCGTCGCGCTCCTCGGGCGGGGCGATCTGCGGGAGGTAGGAGTTGTACAGCATCATCGCGACGGACTGCGCCGCGTTCGCCACCACCAGCAGCAGACCGCCGAGCAGATAGCGCTCGCCGTCCAGGAAGAACATGCCCGCGGTGGCCGCGGCGCCGGTGTAGGCGGCGGCCGCGAGCAGCGGCTTCTTGCGCCCGGTGCGGTCGGCGGCGGCGCCCACCAGCGGCATCACCACCACGGCGAGGATCACCGACAGGGAGACCGCGTACGGGAAGAAGGAGCCCGCGCGCACCGGTATGCCCAGCGGGTGGACGAAGCCGTCCGCGTCGGAGGCGGCCTCGGCCACCGACGTCAGATAGGGGCCGAGGAACACGGTGAGCACGCTCGTGGAGTACACGGAGCACGCCCAGTCGTAGAAGTACCAGCCGCGTTGCTCACGCCGTCGGCCGGCCGCCTCGTCCGGCGCCGGTGACCGCACGGTGTCGGTGTCCACCCGTGCCCTCGCTTCCCCGTGAACGCGCGGCGGCGACGGGGCGCGGGGGTCTCAGACCCAGATGCCGCGGTCCTCCATGACCTCGCGCAGTGTGTCGATGTGATCGGTCATGATGCCATCCACTCCGAGGTCCAGGAGCCGGTGCATCCGCTCGGCCTCGTTGACGGTCCACACGTGCACCTGCAGCCCGAGCGCGTGGGCGGTCCGTACGAACCGGCGGTCGACGACGCGGACGCCCGACTGCCGCTCGGGCACCTGCGCGGCGACCGCCGACCGGCGCACCGCGGCGGGCAGGCCCCAGGACCGCACCCGCAGGTTCAGCACGCCCCGGGTGCCGTACGAGGTGGCCAGCCGCGGGCCGGCCAGCCGCTGGGCGCGCACCACCCGGGCCTCGGAGAAGGAGCCGAGGCAGACCCGGTCCCAGGCGCCGGCGCGCTCGATGAGGTCGAGGAAGGGCAGGAGGGCCGGTTCCGCCTTCACGTCGACGTTCCAGCGGACCTCGGGGAAGGTCTCCAGCAGCTCCTCGAACAGCGGGACCGGTTCCGCGCCGGCCACGCGCGCGTCCGCCACGTCCCGCCACGGCAGGTCGGCGATCCGTCCCGCCCCGTCCGTCACCCTGTCGAGGGTCGAGTCGTGGAAGGCGACGAGCCGGCCGTCGCGCGTGGCGTGGACGTCGGTCTCGATGTACCGGTAGCCCGCCCGGACGGCGCACCGGAACTGCCGCACGGTGTTCTCCAGGCCGTCCGCCGCCCCGCCCCGGTGGGCGAAGGCGACGGGGGCCGGATGGTCGAGGTAGGGGTGGCGTATCCGCGGGGTCACGAGGGCAGTATCGCGCGTCGTGGTTGACCGGCGGCAACGACCGTGCTGCCGTCGGACGCCGGGGGGACGGCGAAGAGCCGCAGGAACAGCTGGGCGAGCGGGCCGATCGTCACCGCGTAGAGGAGGGTGCCGACGCCCACCGTGCCGCCGAGGACGAAGCCCGTGACGACCACGGCGATCTCGATGGCGGTGCGGACCAGGCGCACCGACACCCCCGTGCGCCGGTTCAGCCCCGTCATCAGGCCGTCGCGCGGGCCGGGTCCGAAGCGCGCCGCGATGTACAGACCGGTCGCCGCGCCGTTCAGCACGATGCCCGCCGCCATCAGCGGCACGCGCACGGCCATGGCGTGCGCGTCCGGCACCACGGCCAGCGTGGCGTCCATGGCCGCCCCGATCACCAGCACGTTGGAGACGGTGCCCAGTCCGGGCCGCTGCCGCAGCGGGATCCACAGCAGCAGCACCGCGGCCCCGACCAGGGTCAGCACCACGCCCATCGACAGTCCCGTCCGCCCGGACAGGCCCTGGTGCAGCACATTCCACGGTTCGAGGCCGAGCCCGGAACGCACGAGCAGGGCCGAGCTGGCGCCGTACAGCGCCAGACCGGCGTACAGCTGGAACAGACGCCGGGTGAGATGCCCCTGGCGGGATGCGTACCTGGCCACTATGTGCCCCCCTGTGGTGAAAGTGGACCGACGCATGACACCCTGTGGCGTGGTTGGTGAAGCCATCCATGGCCAATCCGGGGAAGGTGGACTGATTTTCATGGCGCAGTGGACCTCGGCGGTGGGCGCGGCTCAGCTCGCCCGGCTGCTCAACTCCCAGCAGGACCGTCCGTCCGGCCCCGGTAGCCGCCGCCCGCCCGCCTACCGCGCGCTCGCCGACGGCGTCCGGCTGCTGGTGCTCGAAGGGCGCGTGCCGGTGGCCGCGCGACTGCCCGCCGAGCGGGAACTGGCCCTCGCCCTCTCCGTCAGCCGCACCACCGTCGCCGCCGCCTACGAGGCGCTGCGCGCCGAGGGGTTCCTGGAGTCCCGGCGCGGGGCGGGCAGCTGGACCGCGGTCCCGGCGGGCAACCCGGTGCCCGCGCGGGGGCTGGAGCCGCTGCCGCCCGAGGCCCTCGGCTCGATGATCGACCTCGGCTGTGCCGCCCTGCCCGCGCCCGAGCCGTGGCTCACCCGGGCCGTCCAGGGCGCGCTGGAGGAGCTTCCGCCCTACGCCCACACCCACGGCGACTATCCCGCCGGGCTCCCCGCGCTGCGGTCCATGATCGCGGACCGCTACACCGCGCGGGGCATCCCGACCATGCCCGAGCAGATCATGGTGACGACCGGCGCGATGGGCGCCATCGACGCCATCTGCCACCTCTTCGGGGGGCGCGGCGAGCGGATCGCGGTCGAGTCGCCCTCCTACGCCAACATCCTCCAGCTGATGCGGGAGGCCGGCGCCCGGCTCGTCCCCGTCGCCATGGCCAAGGGCCTGGCCGGCTGGGACATGGACCGCTGGCGCCAGGTGCTGCGCGAGGCGGCGCCCCGCGTCGCGTATGTCGTCGCCGACTTCCACAACCCGACCGGCGCGCTCGCCGACGAGGACCAGCGGCGCCGCCTGGTGGACGCGGCGCGCTCGGCGGGGACGGTGCTGGTCGCCGACGAGACGATGAGCGAGCTGTGGCTCGACCCCGACGTGGAGATGCCGCGCCCGGTGTGCGCCTTCGACCCGGCCGGGTCCACGGTGATCACGGTCGGCTCGGCGAGCAAGGCCTTCTGGGCCGGCCTGCGCATCGGCTGGGTGCGCGCCGCCCCCGACGTCATCCGCAGCCTCGTCGCGGCTCGCGCGTACGCCGATCTGGGCACGCCGGTGCTGGAACAGCTGGCCGTGAACTGGCTGTTCGGCACCGGGGGCTGGGAGCAGGCGGTGGAGGTACGGCGCGCCCAGGCCCGGCAGAACCGGGACGAGCTGGTCGCCGCGGTGCGGCGGGAGCTGCCCGACTGGGAGTTCGAGGTGCCGCGCGGTGGACTCACCCTGTGGGTGCGCACCGGGGGCCTGTCCGGTTCCCGGCTCGCCGAGGCGGGCGAACGCGTGGGCGTACGGGTGCCGTCCGGGCCGCGCTTCGGGGTCGACGGGGCATTCGAGGGCTATGTGCGGCTGCCGTTCACGGTGGGCGGCGCCCTGGCCGACGAAGCGGCGACCCGCCTGGCCGCGGCGGCCCATGTGGTGGAGACCGGCGGGACGACGGGTGCGGAGACCCCGCGCACCTTCGTGGCGTAGCGCGACAGACCCTTAGGAGGTGTGCTCCGCGACCGCCGCCTCGGCGCCGACCGCTTCCGCGGGCGCCTGCGCCGGCTCCTCGCTCCCGGTCCCCGCCGCGGTGGCGGTCTTCTCCACCGTCACCTTCTCCAGCCGCACCGACTCCACCGGAACCGCCGTCTCCAGGCGCTCCGGCTCCTCGTCCGCCGGGGTCGTCCTGGGCGGCAGCAGCTCCAGCACCGCCTGCCGTTCGGCGTCACTGGTCGCGTCGTCGTACGGATCCGGCGTCGCGGGGACCTGGAGGCGGTGCACCGGCCCCGAACCGAGCCGGGCGTAACCGCGCCCCGGGGCGACCTGGTCGACGGGGGTGGTGTGCGGGGGCGCTCCCAGCACGGCCTCCAGCTGCTCCGCGGTCGCGGGCCCGAGGACGACACGGGCGCGGGTGTGCTGCCGCACCGCGTCGCTGAGGGCCTCCAGGCCGTCGAGCTGTTCGGCGACGACCACGGTGACGTTCGCCGGGCGGCCGTGCCGCAGCGGGACCTGCAGCAGTGCCTGGGGGTCCGCGCGGCCGTCCGCCGCGGCCAGGTGCGTGAACGCGCTCGGCCGGTCCAGCAGGAGCCACAGGGGGCGCCGGGTGTCCTCCGGCGGAGGATCGCCCGCCTGGTGGGCCCGGCCGGCCGCGATCAGCCGCCGCTCCGTCTCGTGCGCCGCCCACTCCAGGCTGGTCAGCGTGCCCGTCAGCCCGCACTCGACGGCGAGCACGCCGTCCCGGCCGGTGAGGCAGGCGTACTCGCCGGTGCCGCCGCCGTCGACGATCACCACGTCGCCGTGGTGCAGGGCCTGCAGGGCGATGGACCGCAGCAGCGTCGAGGTGCCGCTGCCCGGCTGGCCGGTCGCCAGCAGATGGGGCTCGGTGGAGCGCAGGCCGGTGCGCCAGACGACGGGCGGGACGTCGCGCCGCTCCTCGCCGTGTGCGCCGTGGGTGAGCGGCAGCGTCCGCTGGACCCTGATCGGGTCGGTGAAGCCGAGGACCGTCTCGCCGGGGGCCGTGACGAAGGGCTGGGCGGTGATGTCGGTGGGCAGCGGCGCGAGGACGCGGACCGTGAGCTGGTTGGCCTCCTCGTCCCACCCGAAGTGGTACTCGCGGCCGCGCCCGGACTTGGCGCCGAGCAGGTGCTCGATCCGCGCCCGGGACTCCGGCTCGCCGTCGGTGAAGTAGGCGGGGTAGCCGATCACCAGGTGCGCGATCCGGCCGGTGGAGTCGAACTCGCACTCGGTGAAGACCTTCTCCCAGTCGCCGCCGTGGGCGTAGAGCGGTTCCGGGTCCTCGGCGGCGGAGAAGTACGGCACCAGTGCCTCGTAGAGCGACTTCAGGCGCCGGCACTGGTCCTCGTCGGGCCCGGCGGGCGCCGACGGCGCGCGGTCCCGGCCGTGCCAGGCCGCCGCCGCCATCAGGGTGATGACGGCGAGCAGCGGGCCGTACGGGGCAAGGGCCACGACCAGCACGACCGACGCCATCAGGAAGAGCAGCGCGCCGCGCCGGTCCTTGGGCGTGCCGGCCCACCTGCGCCGCCCGGCCGAGGCCAGCCGGCGCAGACCACGCGTGATGGTGATCAGCGGGTGGAGGACGTCCGTGGCGCTGTCGGCGGCCGTCCTGGCCAGCTCCCGGCTGCGGGCGAGCTGTGCGCTGCCGTTGCTCAGGATGCGGGGGAGGGGGCGCCGGGCCACTGCTGTCTCCAGAGGGTGCGTACGGGCGGGCGGGGCGTGGTCGGGCGGATCAGAACTTGAATCCGCCCAGGAGGCCGGCCAGGCTCTCGCCGCCCGCCTTGATACTGGGGGCGATGGCCGTGCTGGCCAGATAGAAGCCGAACAGCATCGCCACCAGGGCGTGCGACGCCTTCAGTCCGTCCTTGCGGAAGAAGACGAAGACGACGACGCCGAGCAGCACCACGCATGAGATCGAGATGATCATGTGAGTTCTCCTGGTTCGCGGGGACAGTCACCATGAGTACTTCCAGGATCACAGAATGTATCTATACGATAAAAGGTGCAACTGGGTGGATATTCGCTGATTCCCCCCGGTTGGGCCTGCCGTGATCTTTACCTCGGGCGCAACGGGTCATGTGTCTCGCGAGCCAGTACGCTGGCGATTCACCCGTACGGCTCTGCACCGCTCGCAGACGTACGTCCTGTCCCCGATGCGTGAAGCACGTGCAGTGAGAGGCGGTCCGGCCGATGACTGAAGCCCCCGACCCCGAGGTCGTGGAGCTGGCGACCAAGATCTTCGACCTGGCCCGGCGGGGCCGGACCGAGGAGCTCGTGGCCTACGTCGACGCGGGCGTGCCGGCCGACCTCACCAACGACCGCGGCGACTCGCTCGTGATGCTCGCGGCGTACCACGGCCACGCCGGGGCGGTCCGCGCGCTGCTCGAGCGCGGCGCCGCCGCCGACCGCGTCAACGACCGCGGCCAGACACCACTCGCGGGAGCGGTCTTCAAGGGGGAGACCGAGGTCATCGAGGCCCTCCTGAAGAGCGGAGCCGACCCGTCGGCGGGCACCCCCTCGGCCGTCGACACGGCCCGGATGTTCGGGCGCACGGAACTGCTCGAGCTGTTCGGCGAGCACTGAGCGACCCGCTCCGACCAGCGACGACACGGAAAACGGGGGAGGCGGTACAGGGCCGCCGAAATTTCGGTCGCGGTAGATGTGACCGCCGGGTCATCATGACGACGTGATTCACGGACGCGATGGCTGGGCAGGTGTTGCCGCACCGCGCGGGCCGTGATGCGGTCCGCATGGGCCACCGACGAGAGGCAGAGAGAGATGGTCTACAGCAAGCAGGAAACGGCGGGCGCCCCGACGTGTTGTCACGCGGCCAGGTAATGCACGTCCCCGGTTGCGTCGACGCTTGATGTGAGGCTGTTTCCCATGTTCGATCCGGTCATAGCGCCCAGCGGTACGCTGCTCGGCCTGCTCCAGCGGGGCCGCGGCGACGGCACGCTGCACGCGCTCACCGCCCCGCGCCCCGAGGCGCTGGCGGCGCTGAACCACTGTGTGCTGCGCGACCCGCGCCACGACTGGCAGGTGGAGAACCGCTCCCTCTACTACGCCCGCCTCTACCTCGATCTGCACGGCGAACTGGACGCGGTCGAGGCCCACCTCTTCGATCCGGAGGACGTCCTCGACGGCGACGAGTCCCGCACCGGACTCGCCCTCGCCGTCCTCGGACACCTCGCCTCCTACGGCAGGCGGGACGCCCTCGCGCTGCTGCGCAGGTACGCCGCCCACGGCACCAACTGGGCCTGGGCCCTGGACGAGCTGGCCCTCAGGGACGACGACGCGGGCCTGCGCGCCCTCGCCGCCCCGGTCCTCGCGCGGTTCCCCACCGACGCCGAGGGTGAGGCGGAGCTCGCCGCCACCGTCCGGGACGCCTTCGAGCCACGGCCCTGGCGGCTGTGGGCCGAGGACCCGCGCGAGTCCGTCGCCACACGTGTGCGTGCCGCCCAGGAGGCCGGCTCCTTCGACCGGTGGCAGCGGCAGATGCGGCCCACCGGGCCCCGCCCCGGCTGGAGCGTGCGGGCCGTGTTCGAGTGGGCCCAGCAGGGCTTCGAGCGCGGTGCCGCGCTCCATGTCCCCGCCGCCCGCTGCCTCGGCGCCGTGGCGGGACCCGAGGACCGGCCCGAGATCGTCCGGGCCGCCCAGGACGGCACCGACGGAGCCCGGTGCACCGCGCTGCGGTACCTCGCCGACAACCACGATCCGGACGTCCTCGAACTGATCGAGGGCGCCGTGGCCACCGGCTCGGCGGCTGTCGTGGAGGCCGCCGTCGGCGCCTTCGAACGCATGCACAGTCTCGCCGCCGTCGACCGGGCGCGCGGCTGGGCCCGCCGGCCCGACCCGCTGGGCGCCGCCGCCGGCCGCGTCCTCGCCTGCCGCGGCGGAGTACAGGACCGCGACCTGGTCCTCGCGGCCATCCGTGAGGCGGTACGGGGCGAGGGACCCGACGCGCCCACCCTGTGGACCCTCGTGGACGGCGCCGGACGCCTGGGCATCGCCTGCGCCGCCCCCGTCCTGCGCCACATCTACCGCGAGACCGCCTCCTCCCATCTGCGCGGCCGCGCGGCCCGCGCCCTCGCCGCGACCGACCCCTCCTACGCCACCGGCTTCGCCGTCGAATGCCTCTGGGACTGCGAGGAGTCCACCCGCGAGATCGCCGCCCGGCACGCCGAGACCGGCGACACCCGCGTCGTCGAACGACTGCGCCGCCTCGCCGCGGACCCGGCCGAGGAGGCCGAGGTGCAGACCGCCGTGCGCAGCCGGATCGGTCCCGGGGAGACCGCCGTGTGACCCCCTTCCGCCCGAGTGGCGTGAACGGCGGATGACCCGCGGGTCAGGTGCGTGTGGATGCCGCCTGACCTGCGAGGGCGAGGGAGGCAACGCTCATGGCGCGTTTCCCGCCAGGAAAGATCCACGTTGACGTGGCCACGTCCGGCGCGGCGACAACACCGGTATGCGTGTCGTCATCGTGACCGAGTCCTTTCCCCCCGATGTGAACGGCGTGGCCCACTGCGCGCTCCAGACCGCCCGACACCTCGTCGACCGCGGCCACAGCCCCCTCGTCGTCGCCCCCGCCACCGCGGGCGACGAGCCCGACGACGGGGCGCCCTGCCCCGTCGTCCGCGTCCCCTCCCTGCCGCTGCCCGGCTATCCCCAGGTCCGCGTCGCCCTGCCCAGCCGGCGACTGGCCGCCGCCGTCTCCGCGCACCGGGCGGACGTCGTCCACCTGGCCAGCCCCTTCGTCCTCGGCGTGCGCGGCATGACGGCCGCCGCCCGCCTGGGCCTGCCTGCCGTCGCCGTCTACCAGACCGACCTCGCCGGATACGCCCGTACGTACATGGGCGCCGGCGAGGCCGCCGCCTGGCGGCGCATCCGCTCCGTGCACGCCTCCGCCGACCTCACCCTGGCCCCGTCCGGCGCGGCCCTGCGCGACCTGGAGGCACACGGCGTGCCCCGGGTGCGGCTCTGGCCGCGCGGCGTGGACACCGCCCGTTTCCGGCCCGGCCTGCGCGACGAAGCACTGCGCCGCACCCTCGCCCCGAACGGCGAACTCGTGGTCGGCTATGTCGGCCGGCTCGCCCCGGAGAAGCAGGTCGAACTGCTGGCCGGGGCCTGCGCCCTGCCGGGAGTGCGGGTCGTGGTGGTCGGCGACGGGCCCAGCCGGCCCGCGCTGGAGCAGTCGCTCCCCGGCGCGGTCTTCCTCGGCCGCCGCACCGGCGACGACCTCGCCCGGATCTTCGCCTCGCTCGACGTCTTCGTGCACACCGGACCGTTCGAGACCTTCTGCCAGACCGTCCAGGAGGCGATGGCCGGCGGCGTGCCCGTCGTCGCGCCCGCGGTGGGCGGACCGCTGGACCTGGTGGCCCACGGACGCACCGGCCTGCTGGTCCCGCCGCGCGACGCCGACGCGGTGCGCGACGCGGTGTGGTCCCTGGCCGCCGACCCCGGGCGGCGGGCCGCGTTCGGGGCGGCCGGGCGCGCCAGGGTCGAGGGACGCACCTGGGCGGCCGTCGGCGACCAGCTGATCGGGTACTACGCCGAGGTGCTCGCCGGCCGCCGGACGGCGGTGGCGGCATGAACGGGCCCCTGCGGATCGTCCGGCTGGCGAACTTCGTGGCGCCCGCCTCCGGCGGACTGCGCACCGCGCTGCGCGAACTCGGCAAGGGCTATCTGGCGGCGGGGCACCGGCCCGTGCTGATCGTCCCCGGGGAGCGGGAGAGCGACCACGACACCGAACAGGGGCGGGTGATCACCCTGCCGGGTCCGCTGCTGCCCGGCACCGGCGGCTACCGCGTCCTCACCGACAGGCGGCGGGTCGCCGCGCTGCTGGAGGACCTGGCTCCCGACCGGCTGGAGGTGTCCGACCGCACGACGCTGCGCTGGACCGGCCGGTGGGCCCGGCGGGCCCGGGTCCCGGCCGTCATGGTCTCGCACGAGAGCGCCGACGGGGTGCTCCGCACCTGGGGACTTCCGGAGCGGGCCGCCCGGCGCACCGCCGACGCCCTCAACACCCGTACCGCGCACACCTACGCCCGGGTGGTGTGCACCACCGGGTTCGCCGAACGGGAGTTCGTGCGCATCGGGGCCCGCAACGTCGTACGGGCCCCGCTGGGCGTCGACCTGAGGGAGCGGCACCCCGCGCTGCGCGACCCCGGACTGCGCGCCCAGTACGCGCCCCCGCCCCGGACGCTGCTCGTGATGTGCTCCCGGCTGTCCCTGGAGAAACGGCCCGGGACCGCCCTGGACGCCCTGGAGGCGCTGCTGCGGCGCGGGCGGCCGGCGGTGCTGGTGGTGGCCGGCGACGGGCCGCTGCGGGGGCGGCTGGAACAGCGGGCGCGGGAGCGCGGACTGCCGGTGACCTTCCTGGGGCACGTGGGCGACCGGCGGCTGCTGGGCGCGCTCCAGGCGTCCGCCGACGTGTGCCTCGCCCCGGGGCCCGCCGAGACCTTCGGGCTCGCCGCGCTGGAGGCGATGGCGTGCGGCACGCCCGTCGTGGCGAGCGCGTCGTCGGCGCTGCCGGAGGTGATCGGCGGGGCGGGGGCGGTCGCCGAGGACCGCGGCGAGGCCTTCGCGGAAGCCGTCGAAATGCTGCTGGACCGGGCGGAGACCGGCCGCCGGGAGGCGGCCCGCGCGCGTGCGGAGCGCTTCGGGTGGGGGACGGCGGTGGCGGCGTTCCTCGCCGCCCACGACGCGCCGTCGACGGTGCCGCAAGCCGTGGTCCGGGGCGTCGCACCGGCACGGCCCGCCGTGTCCCGGGGGCTCTTGTGAGACCCCTGCGGTTCGTGGCCCTCGGGGACTCGCTCACCGAGGGCGTCGGGGACCGGGCCGGCGGCGGATGGCGGGGCTGGGCCGCGCTGCTCGCGCCGTCGCTGGGCGCCGGGCCGGTCGGCTTCACCAACCTCGCGGTCAGCGGGGCGCAGACGCGCGACGTGCTCGAACGGCAGCTGCCCGCCGCCCTGGAACTGCGGCCCGACCTGGTCTCCGTCGTCGTCGGCGTCAACGACACCCTGCGCCGCACCTTCGACATCCGCGACATCGCGGCACGGCTGGACCGGGTGTACGCGGCCTGCGCCGGTCAGGGCGCCGTGCTGCTCACCGCGTGCCTGCCCCACCCCGGCGCGATGCTGGGACTCCCCGGACCACTGGCCCGGCCGCTCGCCCGCCGGCAGCGCGCGGTGAACACCGTGGTGCACGCTCTCTCCGACCGGTACGGCGCCGTGCACCTCCACGCCTGCGAGGGCGACTGGATCGGGGACCGCGCGATGTGGAGCGCGGACCGGCTGCACCCCGGTGAGCCGGGACACCGTCAACTCGCCGTGCGCTTCCACGCGCTGCTCGCGGAACACGGTTTCGCGGCCGGGCCCGCCCCCTCGCCCGAGCCCGGCTCCCCGGCGCCCACCCGGTGGGCGAGCCTGCGGTGGCTGGCCACCGCGGGCACCGGCTGGGTGGCCCGCCGCTGCACCGACCTGCTGCCGCAACTGCTCTCCCTCGCCGCCGGTGAGCTGTGCCACCACGCGCGGGGCACCGGCGTCCGCCTGGACCTGCGCGCCTCCGCCGCCGTCTCGGCGGCCCTGGCCGCCCTCTCGACCGGGGAACGACGACCCGGCGAGGCCCAGGGTCCCTCGTTCGGATAGGGCCGGATCAGTGAGCGGGGTCCGGGGCCGTGCCTCGCGAGGCGGAGGAGCGCGCCGTCGCGGAGCCAGGGCAACCGACGACAGCGCGGCGAGGCGGGGGTGCCCGGGCGCGCCGGCCCCGCGTGATCCGAACGACAGGCCCTGGGGCCTGTCGGCTTCAGCGGCGGCGCACGGCCACGAAGCGGACCGGGGTGCCGGGGCGCGCCTGCGCGGCGGCCGGGAGGTCGGCGGGGCGGACGACCGCGATCACCGGGTAGCCCCCGGTGGTCGGGTGGTCGGCCAGGAAGACCACCGGCGTGCCGTCGGGCGGCACCTGGACCGCGCCGAGCACCATGCCCTCGCTGGGGAGCTCGTCCGGCCGGGCCCGTTCCAGGGCCGGTCCGGTGGTGCGCAGTCCGATGCGATTGCTCGCGGGGGAGACCCGGTACGCGCGGGAGGTGAGGAGCCGTACCGCGGCGGGGGTGAACCAGTCGTCGCGCGGGCCGAGGGTCACGCGCAGGACGAGCTCGTCCGGGGCGGCCGGCTGCGGTGCGACGTCCACGTAAGCGTCGCCGCCCTCGCGCGGGGCGCCGAGGGGGAGGACGGCGCCGTCGGTGAGGGGGGCCGGGCCGAGACCGGAGAGCAGGTCCGTGGACCGGCTCCCGAGCACCGGCTCGACGCCGATCCCACCGCGTACGCCCACATAGGCGCGCACCCCGGAGACCACCGCCCCTAGGTCCAGCACGGACCCGGCCCGCACCCGCACCGGAGCGCCCCAGGCGACCGGGCGGCCGTCCACGGAGACCGGGCAGGGAGCGCCGGTGACCGCCACGGTGACCGGCGTACGGGGCCGCAGGGAACAGCCGTCGAGGGTCGTCTCCAGGACGGCGGCGTCCGGCGGGTTGCCGGCCAGCCGGTTGGCGAGCGCCGCCGCCGGCCCGTCCAGCGCCCCGGAACGGGGCACGCCGAGGTGGGCGTGGCCGGGACGGCCCCGGTCCTGCACGGTGGTCAGGGCTCCCGCGCGGACGACGGCGAGCGCACGGTCCGTCATGCCGCCGGCCCCGTCGCGCCCACCGGTACGAAGCGCACGCGGGTGCCGGGGGAGAGCAGCGCCGCCGGCACCCGCGCCGGGTCCCACAGCACCAGGTCGGTCGTGCCGATGAGCTGCCAGCCGCCCGGCGAGGACCGCGGGTACACACCCGTGTAGGGCCCGGCCAGGGCCACCGAACCGGCCGGCACGGCGGTGCGCGGGGTGGGCCGGCGGGGCACGTCGCAACGCGCCGGCAGACCGGTGAGATAGCCGAAGCCGGGCGCGAACCCGCAGAAGGCGACACGGAATTCGGTTCCCGCGTGGACACGGGCCACCTCCCGCGCGGACACACCCCAGTGGGCGGCGACGTCCGCGAGGTCCGGGCCGTCGTAGCGCACCGGGATCTCCACCGTCTCCGGCGCCTGCTCCGGCACGGGCGGCAGCGCGAGGGCGGTCAGCTCGGCCGTCAGCCGGACGGGGTCGGACACGCCGTCCAGCAGGACCGTGCGCGCCGCCGGGACGATCTCGCCGGCCGGCAGCGAGCCCTCCGCGCGGCGCCGCAGCAGCTCCGCGTGGAGCGCCTGGGCCTCGTCGCCCGAGGAGACCTCGACGAGCAGGGCGTGCGCACCGACGGGCAGCACCCTCATGCGAAGGCCTCCACACGGACCCCGGACGACTCCAGGGCGGCACGCACCCGGCGGGCCAGGTCCACCGCGCCGGGCGTGTCGCCGTGCAGGCACAGGGAACGCGCCCGCACGCCGATGCGCCGCCCGGAGCGCGCGGCGACCTCCCCGTCACGTGCCAGGTCCACCGACCGCGCCACCACGGCCTCCTGGTCGGTGACCACGGCGCCCTCCTGGCCGCGTGGCACCAGCGTGCCCTCGTCGGTGTACGCCCGGTCGGAGAACGCCTCCGTCACCACCGGCAGCCCCGCCTTCCCGGCCAGCTCCAGCAGACGCGAGCCGGGCAGGCCGAGCACGGGCAGAGTGGGATCCGCCAGGAGCACCCCGTCGACGACCGCGCCGGCCTGCTCCTCGTCCCGCACCACCCGGTTGTAGAGCGCCCCGTGCGGTTTGACGTACGCCACGCGGGAGCCCGCCGCGCGGGCGAAGACCTCCAGGGCGCCGATCTGGTAGGCCATCTCGGCCGCCAGCTCGGCGGGCGGCACGTCCATCGCGCGCCGCCCGAAACCCGCCAGGTCCCGGTAGGAGACCTGGGCGCCGATCCGCACCCCGCGCCCGGCCGCGAGCTCGCACACCCGGCGCATGGTGGCCGCGTCCCCCGCGTGGAAGCCGCACGCCACGTTGGCGCTGGTGACCACGGACAGCAGCCGCTCGTCGTCGGTGAGCAGCCAGCGGCCGAAGCCCTCCCCGAGGTCGGCGTTGAGATCGATCGACGTCATCGGTCCTTCGTTTCCCCTGCTCGTGTCGCGCAGGTCTGTCAGGCCACGCGGAACTGCTCGTCGCGGGCGTCGCTGAGGAACATCTGCCCCGGTGCGTGCGTGAGGGCGAACGGCGGGCGGGAGGCCATGACCGCGGCCTGCGGGGTCACCCCGCAGGCCCAGAACACCGGGATGTCGTCCGGCTCGAAGTCCACCGGGTCGCCGAAGTCCGGGCGGCCGAGGTCCTCGATGCCCAGCCCCGAGGGGTCGCCGCAGTGCACGGGGCCGCCGTGCACCGCAGGCAGCAGGCTGCTCTCCCGGATCGCCGCGGAGAGCAGCCCGGGCGGCACCGGCCGCATGGACACCACCATCGGCCCGCGCAGCCGCCCCGCCGGACGGCACTGCCAACTCGTCACGTACATGGGAACGTTGCGGCCCTGCTCGACGTGCCGGACCGGGACGCCCGCCGCCGTCAGCGCCCATTCGAACGTGAAGCTGCAGCCGATCAGGAAGGACACCAGGTCACCGCGCCAGTGCTCCCGCACGTCCGTCGGCTCGTCCACCAGCTCACCGTTCTCCCACACCCGGTAGCGCGGCAGATCGGTGCGCAGATCCGCGTCCGGGGCGAGGACGGTGGTGACGGAACCGGCGTCGGTGACGTCGAGCACCGGACACGGCTTGGGGTTGCGCTGGCAGAACAGCAGCATCTCGTACGCCCAGTCCGCGGGCACCGAGATCAGGTTGGCCTGCGTGTGCCCCCGGGCGACGCCCGCGGTGGGGCCCGCCAGCCCCTCCCGGAAGCGGGCGCGGGCCGTTCGGGGGCTCCAGGCGCGCGAGTCCTCGTCGACGAGGGTCACGGGTCGGTCGTCCACCGTGGTCGGCGTACGGTCGTGGGTGTGGGTCACTGCAGTTCCTTCCCGCGCGTCTCCGGCAGTCCCAGCAGCGCCAGCGCCGCCAGACCGTAGCCGATCGCGCCGAAGACCAGCGCGCCGCCCACACCCCAGCTGTCGGCCAGGAAGCCGACCGTCGTGGGGAAGACGGCGCCCACGGCGCGTCCGGTGTTGTACGTGAAGCCCTGGCCCGTGCCGCGCACCGCCGTCGGGTACAGCTCGCTCAGATAGGAGCCGAAGCCGCTGAAGATCGCCGACGTGCAGAACCCGAGCGGGAAACCGAGTATCAGGATCAGGGTGTTGGCGCCGCTCGGGATGTTCGTGTACGCCAGGACGCAGACCGCGGAGAGCAGCGCGAACAGCCAGATGTTGCGCCGGCGGCCCAGGCGGTCGGTGAGGTAACCGCCGGTCAGATAGCCGATGAAGGCGCCGGAGATCAGGAACGTCAGATAGCCGCCGGTGCCGACGACCGACAGGTCGCGCTCCGTCTTCAGATAGGTCGGCACCCAGGTGGCGAGGGTGTAGTAGCCGCCCTGGACGCCGGTGGAGAGCAGCACGGCGAACAGCGTGGTGCGCAGCAGGCCCGGCGAACCCGCCGTGTCCCGACGGAAGATGACCGCGAACGAGCCCTTCTGCGCGCTCTTCTCCCGGGCGGCGGCCGCCTGGGGCGCGTCCCGCACGCTGCGCCGCACCCACACGACGAGCAGCGCCGGCAGCGCACCGGTCCAGAACATCACGCGCCAGGCCAGGTCGTCACCGGCCACCGAGAAGATCACCGTGTACACGATCACGGCCAGCGCCCAGCCCACGGCCCAGGAACTCTGGACCGCGCCGAGGGTGCGGCCCCGGTGCCGGGAGCTCGCGTACTCGGCGACCAGGATCGCGCCGACCGCCCACTCGCCGCCGAAGCCGAGGCCCTGCAGCGCGCGGAACACCAGCAGCGTCTCGTAGTTGGGCGCGAAGCCGCAGGCCACGGTGAACACCGCGTAGGTGATCACCGTCAGCAGCAGCGCCTTGACCCGGCCGATGCGGTCCGCCAGCACGCCGGCGAGGGCGCCGCCGACCGCGGAGACCACCAGGGTGACCGTCGTGAGCAGACCGGTCTGGCCGCTGTTCAGGCCGAAGTACGCCGACAGCGCGACCATCGTCAGCGGCAGCGTGAAGTAGTCGTAGGAGTCCAGCGCGTAGCCGCCGAACGCGCCGCCGAAGGCGCGCCGGCCGCGCGGCCCCAGTGCCCGCAGCCAGCCGAACGCCCCGTCGTCGGGTCCGTGTTCGGGCGGTGCGGGGCGTGGTGTGCCGCTCGGGGCCTGCTGGGGAGGGGATGCGCTCATGGGCACCTCGCAAGAGGGGGGACGAAGGGTGCGGGCAGAACTGGGCAGTGCCGTGCGCAGCAAGGTAGAGGATCGTTGAACGATCCTTCAATACCCCTGTTGTTTCGTCCTTCTGCGTGCGATTGAATTCCGGGCATGACGGAGCAGTTGAGCGGATTGGCCGACGACCGTGCCCTGTTGGGCCGCACCAGCACGGCCGAGCGGGTCGCGGACATCCTCAGGAGCCGGATCGCCGAGGGCTACTTCCCGCCCGGGACCCGGCTGTCGGAGGACAGCATCGGCGGCGCCCTGGGCGTCTCCCGCAACACCCTGCGCGAGGCGTTCCGACTGCTCACGCACGAACGGCTGCTCGTCCACGAACTCAACCGGGGCGTGTTCGTCCGGGTGCTGACCGTCGAGGACGTCGAGGACATCTACCGCACCCGGCGGCTCGTCGAGTGCGCCGTCGTACGCGGCCTCGGCGAACCGCCCTACGCGCTCGCCGGGCTCGCCGAGGCGGTGGAGGAGGGGCGCGGAGCGGCCCGCGAAGGTGACTGGAAAGGTGTGGGTACGGCCAATATCCACTTCCACCGGGAACTGGTGGCCCTCGCCGCCAGTGAGCGCACGGACGAGCTGATGCGCAGCGTCTTCGCCGAACTGCGGCTTGCCTTCCACGTGGTGGACGAGCCCCAGCGGCTGCACGAACCGTACATCGAACGCAATGTCGGCATTCTTCAGGCCCTGGAGGACGGGGACCGTGACAGGGCCGAGGCGCTGCTGGCGGCCTACCTCGAGGTCTCGCTGGAACGGGTGGTCGAGGTGTACCGGCGCCGGGTCGGCGAGGACGGCCGGGACGGCACGCCCACGGTGTGACGACCGTCGCGCCGGGGCGCAACACGGTCGTTTGGGTCCTTGTCAGACCTAGGACCTAGTCTGTGCACCGTGACTTCGCCTGCATCGACGGACAGCGTTCCGCCCCAGCTCAGCGCGGGGCCGCGCCCCGCGCCGGGCCCGGCCGCCGACGAAGGGCTGGCGCGGCGGCTGCGCGCGCTCGCGTGCACCGCGCCGCTGCACGACCTCGACGCGCGCAAGGCCAACCTGGCCGGCGAGTACTCGGTGTACGGCATGGCGGAGGTCGCCCTCTCCGCCATCGACCTGGTCACGCTGAACATGGACTTCGACACGGGCGCCGATCACGACCAGATAGTGGCCCGGCTCATCCCGCGCATCGCCGCCCAGGCCCCGCGCCGCCCCGCCGCCGAACACGAGCGGGTGGCCCGCTGGGTCCTGGAGAACCTGATCAACGTCGGCAGCGTCGACCGCGGCTTCCGCGCGGTCTACGGCGTGTTCGGCGCGGACGGCACCTATGTGCGCCGCGACTACGACTTCAAGCTGATCGAGGAGGTCCCGGGCCCCGGCGGCACGGTGTACCTGCGCACCACCGACGAGGCGGTCAACGTCCTGGTCGGCGCCCTGGACACCGATGTCACCAGCGCGCAGATCGCCGCCGAGGTCAAGCTGGAGGTGCTGATCAGCCGGGGCAGGCTCGCCGACGCCCAGCTCGCCGCCGAGCAGGCCCGCTACCGGACCGTGCAGTACTCCGAGACCCTCCGCCGGGCCCTGGAGGCCACCCGCCGCAACGTCCGCGCGGTGGACTGGCTCAGCACCGTGCCCGACATGATCGCCGAGGCCCTCGACCACGTCGCGGACCGGTACCGCCACGAGAACGCCATCCTCACCAACATCCGCAAGGCCCGCGACGAGACCGAGGACGCCGAGCACAAGCGCCGGGCCGCCGAACTCGTGGACATCGTCAAGGACTGCATCCGGCGCCACACCCAGCTGCAGTCCCGGCTGCTGGAGGCCGGACCGCTGTTCCGCGCCGAACAGGACCGGCAGGCCTTCGCCACCCCCACGTCCGCCTCGGGAACCGACCTCTACGGCCACCTCCTGGCCCCCCTGCTGCCGCTGCCCGTGGAGCGGGCGGCCCGGGTCACCGACGCCTTCTTCGCCCACGGCACCGGACTGCGCACCCCGGTGTCCGTCCGGGTCGCCGACCTCGTCGACATCCTGCTGACCCCGCCCGTGGAGCGGGAGCACCTCGGCGCCGAGATGCCCGAGCCCGACCTGATCGCCACGCCCGACGACAGCCGCTTCAGCGAGGAGCAGCTGGCGGCCGCCACGGAGCTGCTGGACCTGCCGGCCGACGCGCCGCGCCGGCTCTCCGGACTGCTCGCCGACGCCCGCCGCCGGGACCCCGAACTGCCCTACCTGGTCGCCCTGCTGGCCGTGCACGCCGCCAGCCCCCCGGTCGGCACCGCCTACCGCCAGGGCGAACGCAGGCTGCTGTTCGCCGTGGACGACGGAACCGAACTCGACGACCCCGAGTTCGGCGGAGCCGACCTCGTCGTCGGCACCGCCCTGCTCGACGCGGCCGGGATGGCCGCGGACCGGACGGAGGCCGCGTGAGGGAGGGAGCCGTCCGTACCGACATGTCCCACAGCGAGGAGTCCCGACCGTGACCGAGCACGTCGAGTGGAGTGAGCCGGAGGCCGTTGCCGCACCGGCGGGCGCCCCCGTCACACCCGCCGACGCCGCCGACGCGGCGCGGCTCGTCGCCTTCGGCCTCCAGCCCAAGCTCCAGCCCGCCCGCGACCAGGAGTACGCGGACCTGCTGCGCCGTTACCGCGAGGACCCCCCGTTCGCGCGGCTCGCCGACGCGGTGGCCACCGGCCTCGGACTGATCGTGCTGGAGGTGTCCCCGCGCGCCGGCATGGCCGTCACCGCGGCCGAGGACTCCGTCTTCGCCGTGCGCATGGGCGACTACGCCCGCCGCACCTCCGCCGACGGCGGCGACCGGTTCCTGCACGGGCTCGCCCACCTCGCCGTCGCCGCCATGGCCTTCCCGCGCCCCGAGGACCTCGCCGACGACGGCTACATCGGACGCGTCACCGTCAACGGCGTCGACGCCTTCGTCCGCCAGGCCTGCCACCGCCTGGAGGAGCGGGCCGCGGAGCAGGGCGAGAACACCGACCCGGCCACCGACGCCCCCGGCCTGGAGGCCGCCTGGCGGATCTGGGCCCGGCGCAGCGCGACCGGCGCCACCAAGGACGCACGCCGGCTCGCGGGCTCCACCACCGGCATCGTCGCCAAGGCCGTCGCCTTCCTCACCGACTCCGGCTTCCTCCAGCGCACCGGCGACGACAGCGGCGGCACGTACCGCACCACGGCCCGCTACCAGCTCCAGGTGCGCGACCTGGCCGGCGGCGCCGCCATGGCCGAACTGCTGGAACTGGGCGTCGTCCCGGTCACCGACGGCACTCCCACCCTGCTGCCGCCCGAGGACGCCGACGACCTGGAGCTCGTCGCCGACGCCGGCCTGCCGTTCCACTCCGCCTGAACCACCGCCTCACGAAGCCTCACGAGAGTCCGCCATGTACGAGCTGTCCCGGGTCCGCCTCTACTCCATCGGGCCTGCCGGTGCGCGCTACGCCGACACCGTGCTCGACCTGCGCGGTGTCGGCGCGGTCGTGCCCGACCCCGCTCCCGCGCAGGCGGAGTTCTTCGAGGACGAGCCGGTCGGCCCGCCCCGCCGGCCCGCCCCCGCCGGGGTGCTCTTCCTGGAGAACGGCGGCGGCAAGTCGGTCCTGCTGAAGCTGATCTTCTCCGTGATGCTCCCCGGTCACCGCAACACCCTCGGCGGCGCCAGCTCCGGCGTGCTCCGCAAGTTCCTGCTCGCCGACGACTGCGGCCATGTGGCGCTCGAGTGGCAGCACGTGCAGACCGGCGAGTGCGTCGTCGTCGGCAAGGTCAGCGAATGGCGGGGCCGCCAGGTCTCCAACGACCCCCGGAAGTTCGCCGAGGCCTGGTACTCCTTCCGGCCCGGCCCCGGTCTCGGCCTGGACAACCTCCCCGTCGCCGAGTCCACGGCCGTACGGCCGTCCGCCGAGGGCCAGTCGGGGGCGCGCGGCAGGCGCCGCACCATGAAGGGCTTCCGGGACGCCCTCATGGAGTCCGGCAAGAACTACCCGCACCTCGAGGTGCACTGGGAGGAGATCCACGAGCGCTGGACCGAGCACCTCGGCGACCTGGGCCTCGACCCGGAACTCTTCCGCTACCAGCGCGAGATGAACGCCGACGAGGGCGAGGCCGCCGGCCTCTTCGCGGTCAAGAAGGACTCCGACTTCACCGACCTGCTGCTGCGCGCCGTCACCGACACCCGCGACACCGACGGACTCGCCGACCTCGTCGGCGGCTTCGGCAGCAAACTGGGCCGCCGCGCCGAGCTGATCGCCGAACGCGACTTCACCGCCGGATCCGTCGACCTGCTCGGCCGGATCGTCGAGTCCGCCGAAGCCCGCGCCCGCGCCCGGGAGATCCACACCGCCGCCGAGCGCCGCACCCGCACCCTGGCCCGCCGGCTCTCCGCACGCGGCGCCCGGGAACGCGTCCGCGCCGCCGACCTGGCGCACCAGGTCACCGCGGCCGCGCACGCGGTCACCCACGCCGAGTCGGCGCGCGAGCACAGCGCGCTGATCTCCGCCGAACTCGCCTACCGGCACGCCTCCCTGGCACTGGCCGCCGCCGAGAAGTCCGCCGCCGCCCAGAAACGCGAACTCGCCGACGCGCGCACCCTGCACGCGGCCTGGCAGGCAGCCGAGGCCGTACTGCGCCACCGTGCCGCCGCCGACCGGGTCGCGCGGGTGTCCGCCGCGATCCAGGAGGCCGAGCGGGACGCGGCGCCGGCGCTGGCCGCCCGCTCCAGGGCCGCCGCGGACCTGGTCCGCGCCCTGCACGCGGCCGCGCAGAAAGCCGAGGACCTCGCCAACGAGCAGGAGGAGCGCTCCGCCGCCCTCCAGGAGGTCAGCGACGGCGCCTACCGCGACTCCACCGCCGCCGCCACCGAGGCGCAGCGGGCCCGCAGCGAGATCGGGCACCTGCGGCAGCGCCTCACCGAGGTCGAGCAGGAGACCGCCGAGGCCGTACGGGCCGGCTGGCTCGACGACAGTGCCCCCGACGCCGACCCCGCCCGGGCCGCCCTCGCCGCCAGCGACGCCGAGAAGACGGCCGTCGCCGCCTGGGACACCGCCCGCGAGGCGGCCCGCCGGGCCACCGAGCAGGCGCGTGAGTCGGCCGCCGCCGAGAGCCGCGCCGAACTCACCGCGGCCCGCGCCGCCGACGCGGCCACGGCCGCCGAGCGCGCCCACGAGGTCGAGCGCCGCACGGCCGAGGCGCTCGCCGCCGAGCCCCGTCCGGCGGAGCTGCTGAGCCTTCCGGGAGCCTCCGGCGTCCGGGGGACCGGCGCGGCGGGCGACTCCGGGGCCGGGCCCGGCCCCGGCGAAGGCGCCCTGACCGCCGACGGGCTCGACCGGTTCGCCGACGAACTGCGCGAACTCCTCGACGACGCCGTCTCCTCCGCCGAACGGCAGCTGTTCGACCTGCGCACCGCCGCAGCCGACGACGCCCGCATCCTCGGCGCCCTCGGCGACGGCGGACTGCTGCCGCCCGGCCCCGACGTACTGGCGACGGTCGAGTTCCTCGGCGAGCACGGCATCCCGGCGCTCCCCGGGTGGCGCTACCTCGCCCAGGCCGTCGACCCCGCCGACCACGCGCGGGTGCTGGCCGCCCGCCCCGAGCTGGTCGACGGCGTCGTCATCACCGACCCCGACTCCCATCTGCGCGCCCGGGAGGCGCTGAGCGACGCCGCCCTGCTGCCCCGGTCCGCCGTCGCCGTCGGCACCGCCGCCGCCCTGCTCGCCCCCACCCCGGCGCCCGGCACGGACACCGGGGACGTCTTCCTCGTACCGCCGAACCCGGCCATGCACGACGAGCACGCCGCCGACGAGGAACGGCAGGCACTGCGCGCGCGGGCCACCGAGCGGGACGAGGAGATCCGCGCGCTCGCCGCCCGGCTCGGCAAGGACCGCGAACTGGCCGCGCGGCTCGCCTCCTGGCGCACCGGCTGCCCGGCCGGCCGGCTCACGGAGCTGGCCGGCACGGCGCAGGAGGCCCGCGCCTTCGCCGAGGAGGCCGAGGCCGAACTGACCGAGGCGCGCACCGTACGGGCGGAGTCCGAGGAAGCCGCCGCCGAGGCCGTCCGCGTCCGTGACGAGCGGCAGGAGGCGGCGCAGAAGGCACGGCGCGCTGCCGACGCCCTCGCGGGCCTCGCCTTCCGGCTGCGCGAGCGGGCCGGCTGGCAGGTCAAACTGCGGGAGCTGGCCGACGACGCGACCGAGGCGGAGGCACGCGCCCAGACCTGCCTGGAGCGGGCGCGCGCCGCCGACGAGGACCGGCGCGGCACCCAGCGCGCCGCCGACGACGCCCGGCGCACCGCCCGTGCGCTGCGCGCCGAGCGCGCCGAGATCGCCGGCGCCCCCGACGACGTGCCCGAGGACGGCGCCGGCGCGCCCCAGTCGTCCCTGCCCGCCCTGCGCGAGGCCTACCGGGCCGCCTCCCAGGTGTACGAGAAGGTCGGCGTCGGCGCCGACCTGCGCGCCGAACAGGCCCGCGCGGAGAGCGACGAGAGCGCCGCCCGCGCCGAACTGGACCGGCTCAGCAACAAGGTCCGCACCCGCGCGGAGCAGTTGCTGCAGTCACCCGACGGCTCCGACGGGCCCAGCCGGCAGGCCGCCGCCGCCCGCGCCGAGGAACTGGTGCAGCTTCTGGAGACCCGGATGTCCGGCGCGAGCGAACAGCTCGGGCGGCTGCGCGGCGAGGCCGAGCGGCTCGCGCCCCGGGAAGGCGAGACGCACACCGAGCTTGCCGAGGAGCTCGTTCCGCGCGACGCCGAGCACGCGCAGGCGCTGCTGCGCACCGCCACGTCCGAACTCGCCGCCCACAGCGAGGCCCTGAGCCGGACCCGGGACGCGCACACCGAACTCCTCGACGCGCACCGCGCCGCCGAGGACGCGGCCGGCGGCTTCGACGAGATCGCCGCCATGCTCCGCGACCTGCTGCGCGACCACGCGGCCGAGGAGGAGCAGGAACAGCCCGAGCCCTACCCGGGCGGCCTCGACGAGGCCCGGCAGTCCGCCGCCGAGGCCCGCCGCTCGCTGCGCGGCTGCGCCGCCGACCTGTCCGCCGCCGAGTCCGCCGTGCGCGAGGCGAGCGACATCCTCGTCCGGCACGCCAACTCCACCCGCTACGAGCAGGTCCGCACCCCCGCGCGCCAGCAGATCCGCGAGCTGCCCGCCTCCGCGCTGCCCGAGCACGCCCAGAAGTGGGCGGACGCCTTCGCGCCCCGGCTGCGGGTCCTCACCGACGAGCTGGCGCAGCTGGAGCGCAACCGCGACTCGATCGTGGACCGGCTGCGGGGGCTGGTGGAGTCCGCCCTCGCCACCCTCCGCTCGGCCCAGCGGCTGTCCCGGCTGCCGGAAGGGCTCGGCGAGTGGTCAGGACAGGAGTTCCTGCGCATCCGCTTCGAGGAACCCGACCAGGCCACCCTCACCGAGCGGCTCGGCGAGGTCATCGACGAGGCGACCCGTGCGGCCGTCAGGAAGAACTCCGACCTGCGGCGCGACGGCATGTCCCTGCTGCTGCGCGGGGTCGCCGCCGCCCTCCAGCCGAAGGGCGTCGCCGTCGAGATCCTCAAGCCCGACGCCGTACTGCGCGCCGAACGTGTGCCGGTCGGCCAGATGGGCGACGTGTTCTCCGGCGGCCAGCTGCTCACCGCCGCCATCGCGCTCTACTGCACGATGGCCGCCCTGCGCTCCAACGACCGGGGCAGGGAGAGGCACCGGCACGCCGGCACGCTGTTCCTGGACAACCCCATCGGCCGCGCCAACGCCACCTATCTGCTGGAGCTCCAGCGGGCGGTCGCCGACGCGCTCGGCGTGCAGCTCCTCTACACCACCGGTCTGTTCGACACGACGGCGCTCGCCGAGTTCCCGCTGGTCATCCGGCTGCGCAACGACGCCGACCTGAGGGCCGGACTGAAGTACATCAGCGTGGAGGAGCACCTGAGGCCGGGACTGCCGCAGCAGGACCCCGCCGAGGAGGCGCACAGCGAGATCACGGCGACCCGCATGTTCAAGCGGCCCGCTCCGGCGGCCGGCTGACCGGGTGCGACGCCCCGGCGCTGCTCAGAATCCGTAGCCCATGCGCCGGGACAGCCCGGCTGCCGCCGTCGCCGTCCGGCTTCCCAGCTCGGGCAGCCGGACCGCGGTCAGCCGGTAGACCGGGCCCGAGACGCTGATCGCCGCGATCACCGAGCCGTCGTGCGAGCGGACCGGTGCGGCGACGGCCGCGAGGCCCGGCTCCAGCTCCTCCAGCGTCGTGGCGTACCCCCGCTCGACCACCGTCTCCAGCTCACCGCGCAACGCCGAGGCCGTGGTCACCGTCCGCTCCGTGAACCGGCGCAGCGGGCGGCCGAAATGGGCCTCCCGGACGGCGGGCTCCACGTGGGCGAGGAACACCTTGCCCCCGGCGGTGGCGTGGAGCGGGGTGCGCCTGCCGAGCCAGTTCTGCGCCGTGACCGACGCGGTGCCCCGGGCCTGCATGATGTTGACGGCCGCGTCGTCGTCCAGCACCGCTATGTTCACCGTCTCGCCCAGTTCGTCGGCGAGCTCCCGGCACACCGGGACGCCCTCCTGCGAGATGTCCAGCCGTACGGCCGCCGCGCCCGCCAGGCGCAGCACCCCGGCCCCCAGGTGGTACTTGCCGCGGTCCTTGGTCTGCGCCACCAGACCGCGGTTCTCCAGGACACCGAGCAGCCGGAAGGCCGTGGACTTGTGCACGCCCAGTTCGCCGGCGATCTCCGTGACTCCCGCCTCGCCGTGGCGGGCGAGGATCTCCAGCACCGTCACGGCGCGGTCCACCGACTGCACGGCACTCGGAGTGCCCTTCCCGTTCCCCCCGGGCGGGCTCTGCGGGCGGGTCATGGCTCGGCTCTCACCATCCGTAGGCAACCGTCGCGCGGGGCGCCTGCCGTCGCGCGGTACGCGACCTCAGCGTACCCACGGCCCGTGGCGCGGTGGGGGAGCGGTCTCAGGGGTGCGACAGCTGCCCCGCGCCGCCGCGCCGGCGTATGCGGGCCTCCGCCCGCTGGGCGGACCGCTCCCGGCGGCGGGCACGGCGCCGTTCACGCCGCAGCGCCCGCGCGGTGCTGCTGGGCACGGACACCACACCGTTGCGCTGGTTCCAGACCTGGCGGGTCACCCAGACGTCCAGCACCCCCCAGGTCGCCAGGATCGTGCTGACGACGCTGCTGATGACCATGGGGAAGGCCAGCCAGGACCCCGCCAGCGTGCTCAGGAAGGCCACCATGGCCTGAATCAGCGTCACCGCGATGAGGAGCACCGCCCGAACGGCCGCCGTCCGCACCGGATCCGGCAGGCGGCGCCGCCGGGCCGGCTCCTCGACCCACAGTGGCCGGTAGGAGGCCTTCCCCCGGGAGTCCTCGGGCCCGCCGACGTACTCCACGTCGTCGCGCCTTCCAAATGTCCCGTGGCCGGCCGCGGCCGTACCCCGCCCCGGCGCTCCGCCGTCCGGCCGCGTCCTCACCTGCGCCACCACGCCCTCGTCAGGCGCCTCGCGGCGCTCCGCCGTGCCCATCACCGTGCCACTCCCCTCCGCCGGCAGGCCGCGCACTCGTGTCCGAAGACCCGCTTCTCCAGTGGCTGCCCTGCTTGCGCCGTTCTACGCCGCCCGGATGCGGGGCGCGGCTCCTGTGGCCGATTCCGCCCCCATCTCCCACAGAGAAGGACGAACGGCACGTCGTGAAGATTCCCGATGGGAAAGAAATCGGCCAACACTTCCTCCTCGCACGGGAGTTCGCGCCGACGGGCGCGCTCCCGATTCCGGGCGGCAATGCCCCGCAATGGCGGGACAACTCCCCATCTCCCGGCCTCGGTACGGAACTGCAGCTTCCGGACGGCTCTTAGAGTTCACCCCGGCGCGGTAGTAGGCTCGCGCCGTTTGTTGACGCACATGTGTACCCCCGGCCGCTCGGGGGCCGAGCTGGGGGAGGCCATGCGCTTTCGCGGGAAGTCCATCCGCCGGAAGATCGTGGCGCTGCTTCTCGTGCCGCTGTTGTCCCTGACCACGATCTGGGCCTTCACCACAGTGATCACGGGCCGCGAGGCAAGCCATCTGTTCGACGTCTCCTCGGTGATGGAGGAGGTCGGCTACCCCATCGAGGACACGGTCCGCGTCCTCCAGCAGGAGCGCCGGCAGACCCTCGTTCATCTCGCCGACCCCCGGGCCTCCGAAGGGCTCGCCGCCCTCAGACGGAGCCGCGTCGCCACCGACCAGGCCGTCGACAAGGTCCGCAGGAACGCGGAGAACGTCGAGATGGGCAAGGCCATGCACGAGGACTCCGGCGAGCTGGGCGCGGTGCTGGACTCCTTCGAGGGCATCGAGTCCCTGCGGCGCAGCGTCGAGGACGGCACCGTCGACCGCTCCCAGGCCCTCGACCTGTACAACAGGCTGATCGACCCGTGTTACGTCCTGCTGGCCAATCTGCATGTGGTCGAGGACGTGGAGCTTGACAAGCAGTACCGCGCACTGGTCAGCCTCGCCCGCGCCCGCGAACTGCTCTCCCGCGAGGACGCCCTGCTCGGCTCCGCCCTGATCGTCGGCAGACTGTCCCGCTCCGAAGTGCGGGACGTCTCCGACCTCATGGCCCAGCGCACCCTGATGTACGACGCCGGCCTGCCGCAGCTGCCCGCGTCCGAACGCGACCGCTACGAGGCCTTCTGGAAGAACGCCACCTCCGCCCCGCTGCGCGTGGGCGAGGAGGCGGCCGTCGCCGCCGGCACCGGGGAGCCCCGCGGCATCACGGCCAAGAGCTGGGACGTCGCCGCGGGCAAGGTGCTCTCCGAACTCGGCACCCTCAACGACGGGGCCGCCGACCGCTATCAGGACCGCGTCCGGCCCATCGCCGTGGGCGTCATCGCCCAGGCCGTCGTCGCCGGCGTCCTCGGTCTGGTCGCGCTGCTGGTCTCCCTCTTCCTCTCCGTACGCGTCGGCCGCGGGCTCATCCGGGACCTCCGGCAGCTGCGCCTGGAGGCCCACGAGGCGTCCGGCGTGCGGCTGCCCAGCGTGATGCGCCGCCTCTCGGCGGGCGAACAGGTCGACGTGGAGACCGAGGTCCCCCGTCTCGAGTACGACAAGAACGAGATGGGTGAGGTCGGCCAGGCCCTCAACACCCTCCAGCGCGCCGCCGTCGAGGCCGCGGTCAAGCAGGCCGAACTGCGCGCCGGAGTCTCCGAGGTGTTCGTCAACCTCGCCCGCCGCAGCCAGGTCCTGCTGCACAAGCAGCTCACCCTGCTGGACACCATGGAGCGCCGGACCGACGACACCGAGGAACTCGCCGACCTGTTCCGGCTGGACCACCTGACCACCCGCATGCGCCGGCACGCCGAGGGCCTGGTGATCCTCTCCGGCGCCGCGCCCTCCCGGCAGTGGCGCAAACCGGTCCAGCTCATGGACGTCGTACGCGCCGCCGTCGCCGAGGTCGAGGACTACGAGCGCATCGAGGTCCGCCGGCTGCCGAAGGTCGCCGTCACCGGCCCGGCCGTCGCCGACCTCACCCACCTCGTGGCCGAACTGCTGGAGAACGCGACGGTGTTCTCCCCGCCGCACACCGCGGTCCAGGTCCTCGGCGAGCGCGTGGCCAACGGCTTCACCCTGGAGATCCACGACCGGGGGCTCGGCATGGCGGCCGACGCCCTGCTGGACGCCAACCTCAGACTCGCCGAGACCCCCGAGTTCGAGCTCTCCGACACGGACCGGCTCGGTCTGTTCGTCGTCAGCCGGCTCGCGCAGCGCCAGAACGTCCGGGTCTCCCTGCAGCCCTCCCCGTACGGCGGCACCACGGCGGTCGTCTTCCTTCCCGACGCGCTGCTGACGGACGACGTTCCGGACACCAATGGTGTCGGCTTCCGCCTCGACCGGCCGCAGCGCTCCAAGGACCGCGAACCGGAGGACGGCCGCCGCGTCGCGCACTCCCGGGCGCCCGTGCAACTGCCCCGGCTCCCCGCCTCGCTGCTCGACGGGCCGGTCGAGCTGGAGGCCCCCGTCGATCTGAGGGCGGCCGACGGCTTCCCCGGCACACCGGCCGACGAGGACGGCGAGCACGGCGGCCTCTTCCGCCCCCGCCGCTCCCTCACCGGCTCCCCGGAGGAGCGGCCCGGCCGCGATCAGCACCAGCGGAACCCCGACACCCGCGAGACCGTGGACCCGGCGGCCGGCGACCCGGCGAGCGCCCCGGTCCCGCTGGCCCGCCGGCGGACCCCCAAGCTGGTCAGCTCCCACGGGCGCCCCGTCCGCGACGCACGCGCGCGCGGCGAGCGGACGGACGACGAGGGCAGGACCGCCGAGCCGTCCCGTCCCGAGCTGGAGCCGGCGCCCCCGCTGCCCGCCCGCCGCCGCGGCGAGGAGGCCGGGGGACGCCGGGGACCGGGCCGCCCGGTCCCGGAGCCGCTCTCCCCGCTCCCCGCCCGCCGCCGTGCCGACCGACCCTCCTCCGGCTCGGAGGGCGAAGCGCGGGACGCCGCGGAGTCGCTTCCTCCGCTGCCCGCCCGCCGACGCGGCCCGGACCCCGACCCGGCCGGTGCCGCGGAGCGGGACGACGCCCCGGCGGCCTCCGGACCCCCGCGCGACGACCGCCCTGAGCCCTCCACCGGCCTGCCCCGCCGCACCCGCCGTCCCGCCGTCACGGCGAGCGGCCCCGACGACTCCTCGCCCGCCCCGGCCGCGACGGACACCGACGCCGCGCCGCCCGGAGGCGGATCGCTTCCCCGGCGGGTACGCCAGGCCAGCCTCGCCCCGCAGCTCAAACGGAGTGCCGAGCGGCGGAACGAGGAGCCGGCCCGGCCCGTTGAACGGGACGCCGACGAAGTACGCAGCCGCATGGCCTCGCTCCAGCGCGGCTGGCAGCGCGGCCGCGAGGAGAACGCCGCTGGCGACGAAGCCGGCAGCGGCACAGCACCACGACGAACGACAGAGGGGGACGGTCGATGACCGCACCGAGGGCCACCGGCCACACCGCGACCGACAAGGGCGAGCTGAACTGGCTCCTCGACGACCTGGTGGACCGCGTCGCCAGCATCCGCAAGGCGATCGTGCTCTCCGGCGACGGCCTGCCCACGGGCGCCTCGAAGGATCTCACTCGGGAGGACAGCGAGCACCTGGCCGCCGTCGCGTCCGGCTTCCACAGCCTCGCCAAGGGCGTCGGCCGTCACTTCGAGGCCGGTGACGTCCGGCAGACCGTCGTCGAACTCGACGAGGCGTTCCTGTTCGTCACCGCGGCGGGCGACGGCAGCTGCCTCGCCGTCCTCGCGGACGCCGACTCGGACGTCGGACAGGTCGCCTACGAGATGACGCTGCTCGTGAAGCGGGTCGGTGTGCATCTGGGAGCCGCCCCACGCACCGATCTGTCCGCGGGCGGGTAGTGGGATGACATGAGTGCTGACGGTCAGGGCGGAAACCACTGGTTCGACGACGAGGCCGGACCGGTCGTCCGTCCGTACGCCATGACGCGGGGCCGCACCACCAGTGCGGCCCAGCACCGCCTCGACCTGATCGCGGTGGTCGTCACGGAGCCGCTCGCGGACGATCCGGAGGCCGACCCCACGCTCTCCCCGGAGCACGTGGACATCGTCGAACTGTGCCGCGACACCTCGCAGACGGTCGCCGAGCTCTCCGCCGAACTCGATCTGCCGATCGGAGTGGTCCGGGTCCTCGTCGGCGATCTCGTGGATGCGGAATTCGTCCATGTGAACCGGCCGGTACCCCCGGCCGAGCTGCCGGACGAGAGTATTCTGCGCGACGTGATCAACGGCCTCCGGGCGCTGTGACCGGCGCGGAAGCGGGATACTGACGTGACTGGCTGGCAGTTCTGGGTCGACCGAGGCGGCACCTTCACCGACATCGTCGCGAGGCGCCCCGACGGCCGGCTGCTGACGCACAAGGTGCTGTCCGACAATCCGGCCCCGGACCCCGCCGCGCCGCACGGGAGCCGGGGGAGCGGCGGCGCCGACGCGGCCGTCGTGGGCGTCCGCGCGCTGCTGGCCGGGTCCGGCGATCCCGTCGACGCCGTCCGCATGGGGACCACCGTCGCCACCAACGCCCTCCTCGAACGCAAGGGCGAGCGGACCCTGCTGGTCGTCACCCGCGGCTTCCGCGACGCCCTGCGCATCGCCTACCAGAACCGCCCCCGCATCTTCGCCCGCCGCATCGACCTGCCGGAGCTGCTGTACGAACGGGTCGTCGAGGTGGACGAACGCCTCGCCGCCGACGGCACCGTGCTGCGCGCCCCCGACCTGGACGCCCTCACCGGGCCGCTGCGGCAGGCGTACGACGACGGGATCCGGGCCGTCGCCGTGGTCTGCCTGCACAGCCATCTCCACCCCGCCCACGAACAGGCGGTCGGGGACCTCGCCGCCCGCGTCGGCTTCCCGCAGATCTCCCTGTCCAGCGAGGTCAGCCCGCTGATGAAGCTGGTCCCGCGCGGGGACACCGCCGTCGTCGACGCCTACCTCTCGCCCGTGCTGCGCCGCTACGTCCGGCATGTCGCCGACGAACTCGACGGCGTACGGATGATGTTCATGCAGTCCAACGGCGGCCTCACCGAGGCCGGCCGGTTCCGCGGCAAGGACGCCATCCTGTCCGGCCCGGCCGGCGGCATCGTCGGCATGGCCCGCATGTCGCAGCTCGCCGGCTTCGACCGCGTCATCGGCTTCGACATGGGCGGCACCTCCACCGACGTCTCGCACTTCGCGGGCGAGTACGAACGGGTCTTCACCACACAGATCGCCGGGGTCCGGCTGCGCGCGCCGATGCTGGACATCCACACCGTCGCCGCAGGCGGCGGCTCGGTCCTGCACTTCGACGGCTCCCGCTACCGCGTCGGACCCGACTCGGCCGGCGCCGACCCCGGCCCCGCCTGCTACCGGCGCGGCGGTCCGCTCGCCGTCACCGACGCCAACGTGATGCTGGGCCGTATCCAGCCCGTCCACTTCCCCGCGGTGTTCGGACCCGACGGGGACCAGCCGCTGGACGCCGCGCTCGTCCGGGACCGCTTCACCGCACTCGCCGGCGAGATCCGCGAGCGGACCGGCGACGACCGCACCCCGGAACAGGTCGCCGAGGGCTATCTGCGGATCGCCGTCGCGAACATCGCCGGCGCGGTGAAGCGGATCTCCGTGCAGAAGGGCCACGACGTCACCCGCTACGCCCTCACCACCTTCGGCGGGGCGGGCGGCCAGCATGCGTGCATGGTCGCGGACTCCCTCGGCATCGGTACCGTCCTCGTCCCGCCCATGGCGGGCGTGCTCTCCGCGCTCGGTATCGGCCTGGCCGACACCACGGCCATGCGGGAACAGTCCGTCGAGGCCCCCCTGGAACCGGCCGCCATGCCCGGCGTCCACAGGACCGCCGACGCCCTGGAGGCGGCGGCCCGCGCGGAGCTCCTCGCCGAGGACGTCCCCGAGGAGCGCGTCGAGGTCACCCGCCGCGCCCAGCTCCGCTACGACGGCACCGACACCACCCTGACCGTCGAGCTGACCGAGCCCGGCACGATGCGGCGCACCTTCGAGGAACGTCATCGCGCCACGTACTCCTTCACACTCGACCGCCCGATCGTCGTGGAAGCCCTCTCCGTCGAAGCCACCGGCATCACCGAACCCCCCGATCTCTCCACCCTCGCTCCCCGCGACGGCACCCCCCGCCGCCCCGCCGCCCCGCGGACCGTCCGCCTCCACACCGGCGGCGCCTGGCGCGACGCACCCCTCCACCGCCGCGAGGACCTTCCTCCCGGCGAGACCGTCACCGGCCCGGCGATCATCACCGAGTCCGGGGCCACGACCGTCGTCGACGACGGCTGGCGGGCCGCGGCGACCGACGACGGGCAGCTGGTCATGGAACGCGCCGCGATTACGGAGAGTTCCCGAACCGGCACGCAGGCGGACCCCGTCCTGCTCGAGGTCTTCAACAACCTCTTCATGTCCATCGCCGAACAGATGGGCGCCCGGCTCGAGTCCACCGCCCAGTCGGTCAACATCAAGGAGCGCCTCGACTTCTCCTGCGCCCTCTTCGACCCGGACGGAAACCTGGTGGCCAACGCCCCGCACATCCCCGTCCACCTGGGCTCCATGGGCACCAGCGTCAAGGAGGTCATCCGGCGGCGCGGCCCGGCGATGCGCCCCGGCGACACCTACGCCGTCAACGACCCGTACCACGGCGGCACCCATCTGCCCGACGTCACCGTGATCACCCCGGTCTTCGGCAGCGCACCCGCCGACGACACGCAGAGTGACCGGAAGGTGCTCTTCTACGTCGCCTCCCGCGGCCACCACGCCGAGATCGGCGGCATCGCGCCGGGCTCCATGCCGGCCCACAGCCGCACCATCGACGAGGAGGGCGTCCTCTTCGACAACTGGCTGCTCACCGAGAACGGCCGCTTCCGCGAGGAGGAGACCCTCCGCCTGCTCACCGGGGCTCCCCACCCCTCCCGCAACCCGAGGACCAACCTCGCCGACCTCCGGGCCCAGATCGCGGCCAACCGCAAGGGCGTCGACGAGGTCGGCCGCATGATCGACGACTTCGGGCTCGACGTCGTCCAGGCCTATATGAAGCACGTCCAGGACAACGCCGAGGAGGCGGTGCGCCGCGTCGTCGACACCCTCGACGACGGCGAGTACGCCTACGAGACCGACTCGGGCGCCGTCATCCGCGTCAGTGTGCGCGTGGACCGCGAGACGCGCTGCGCCACCATCGACTTCGCCGGCACGTCGGCCCAGCTGTCCACCAACTTCAACGCCCCCTTCTCCGTCGTCAACGCGGCGGTCCTGTACGTCTTCCGCACCCTGGTCGCCGACGACATCCCGCTCAACGACGGCTGTCTGCGCCCGCTGCGGATCGTCGTCCCGCCCGGCTCCCTGCTCGCGCCCGAGCCGCCGGCCGCCGTCGTCGCGGGCAACGTGGAGACCTCCCAGGCCGTCACCGGCGCCCTGTACGCGGCCCTCGGCGTGCAGGCGGAGGGCTCCGGCACCATGAACAACGTCACCTTCGGCAACGCGCGCCACCAGTACTACGAGACCGTCGCCTCCGGTTCCGGCGCCGGCGACGGCTTCCCCGGCGCCTCCGTCGTACAGACCCATATGACCAACTCCCGGCTCACCGACCCCGAGATCCTGGAGTGGCGGCTCCCCGTCCGCCTCGAGGAGTTCGCGGTGCGCCGCGGCAGCGGCGGCCCCGGACGGTGGCGCGGCGGGGACGGAGCCGTGCGCCGCATCCGTTTCCTGGAACCCATG